>CBESWV010000058.1:0-17462 GCA_965533305.1 uncultured bacterium
GGGAAAGGGATAAGGAGTGGGAACGTAAACGGATCTTCGAGGGTTGATGACTCTGGAGGCACCATGATCGACTTCTACAGCTGGGACACCCCCAACGGCCACAAGATCCGGATCATGCTCGAGGAGTCCGATCTCGAGTACCGCGTTCATCCGGTCAGCCTCTCCGCCGGCGAACAGTTTGCACCGGAGTTCCTCGCCATCAGCCCGAACAACAAGATCCCGGCCATTGTCGATCCCAAGGGCCCCGGCGGGGAACCGATCTCGGTCTTCGAGTCCGGCGCCATCCTGCTCTACCTCGCCGAAAAGACCGGGCGGTTGATGCCGAAAGACGAACGCTCCCGGTGGCAGGTTTTGGAATGGCTGATGTTCCAAATGAGCGCCATCGGCCCCATGTTCGGCCAGCTTGGCCATTTCCTCTACTTCACATCGGAATCGGTGCCCTATGCCGTCGAGCGCTACTCCAATGAGGCGCAGCGCATCGCCACTGTCGTCGACCGCCGTCTCGAGGGCCGCGACTATCTCGTGGGCGACTATTCCATCGCCGATATCGCCAGTTTCCCCTGGCTCGCCCGCCACGGGCGTCTCGGCATCGATCTCGACGAACTGCCGAATCTCAGCCGCTGGCTCGATGACATCGCAGCGCGACCGGCGGTTCAACGCGGTCTCGAACCAATCGTCAACTCACCTTCTTGATCACAAAGACCGGCGGGATCTGCACGGCTTCGAGCACGTTGCTGATGAGCTCGTAACTGACAAAGTACGAAAGCTTGACCTCCTTGCTGCTCGATGCTTTGAAGGTCAGGGTCTCTCCGGCCTTGATATCGAAGACCATGTAGTCGGCCCCGATATTGGTGGCGGCTTCCGCCGCATCACCCGCGACCGGCTGGAGCACCAGCTCGGGGAAAAACACACGGGCATTGACCTTCTCCGCCCTGAATACCACCGTTCCGCCCATCGCCACCTGGGCCCAGTCAGGATCAACGTCCAGTCCGAAGTCCGCCGAGATCACAATCTCAATCTTGGTCGGCATCCAGACCAGTTGCACCACACGACCGCCTTTGTCTTCCACGAATCACCTCTTTCCTTCTTCTCGAACTCGGTATTACCGGTTGTTGTTCTCACCTCCCGGTCCCAGCGCCACGTACCGGGGGTCGGCCAGAAGAGCGGCGAACCCCGGGTAGCTCTCGATCTGGCTTGCCGGGAAGCCACCATCAACCGCCCGTTGAAGCCAATCCAAGGCTCGGTCCCGATCGCCGAGGTCCTCCCAGATGGCCGCCAGAACGAACATCAGGCCGGGCGCGTCAATCCTGCCGGTGTCGAATGCGCTCAACCGCTCACGGGCTCGATCCGCCTGACCGCCGGCGGCGAGCGCCGAAATCACCACCAACTCGAGATATGGACCGTCGGATCCGGCCTCCAGTTCGCCGCCGGCAAGCTCGGCGGTCCGCCGGTACGCCCTGCTCGTTCGATCCGCATCTCCACCACTGAAGCGCAAGCTCTCGGCAAGGTTGTTCCAAACCTGCCAGTCGGAATCATCGATGGACAAAGCCTGCTCGATGAGCGGGACGGCATCCGGGTAGTTGCCCTCATAGAATTCGAGAGTCCCCAGATTCGACAACCCCTCGTAGGTCGGCCCAACGGCCACGGATCGTCCGAGGGCGATCCGGGCCTCTTCCGCTTCGCCGTTCCTGTAGAGCGCCCCGCCGAGGTTGCTCCACGCCCAAGCCGTTTCCGGCCGCAACTCGACCAGCCGGCGGAAGTACGAGACCGCCGTTTCGAAGTCGAGCTGGTCATAGTAGAAGCTGCCGGCATTGGCGATGGTTGCCCAATCGTCGGGCCGGAGTGCGATGGCTTCGTCATAGGTTGCGCGGGCTTGATCCCGATCGCCAACGCGCTCGAAGATCCCTGCCTGAACGCGGAGCGCAAGAAAATTCAAGGGATCGAGCTCGAGGGCCACAGCAACCTCGGCCATCCCTTCGGCGGTCATTCCCAGATCCGCCATCACCCACCCATACACGAGATGGGCCCGCGGGAGCCTGTCATTGTCATCCACAGCCTGTTTGGCGTAGGTCATGGCCGCCCTGGACCATGATGCATCTCCGGTCAGGGCGAAACGCTGACGACTCGCCTGGGCCAGCGCGACCCTTGCGAGGGTGAAATCGGAGTCGTACTCGAGCGCCCGTCGCAGCAGATCCACCGCGCCCTGAAGCGTGGCGACGTTGGGGTCGAACTCCATTTCTCCGAGTGCCTGCAAATAGAGCGACTGGGCCTCGCGATCCATGGTTCCGCCGGTGGCGATGGCGGTCTGGGTCGGCTCATCGAGCTCGAATTCGAGCATTTCGGACAACGCGTTGACCAGGGCGCTCTGCAAGGTCCGGCCGTGACCCGCGGCCCACGGGACAGTGCGCCGGCGAACCGATCGATCCACCCGCGTATCGATGAGCTCGAGGAGAATACGGAGCACCCCTCCCCGCTCAGTTTCCACCGATCCCATCACCGCGAGGTTCGCGCCGAAAGCGACCAATGCTCCTTTTGCGTCCGAAACTCGTTCCGACCGGACGGTGGCCGCGGGAATCACCTCGAGGTTATCCTGGAACTGCCGCATTCCACCCAAGGCCCGGGTCAACTGCTCCACCAGACCTTCGCAGAGGGCCGCTGTTGCAGGGTTCGGTTCGCTGGGGGTGAAGGGCAGCACCACCAGGGTCTTCTCTTCCGGTAGCGGCGGTGCTCGATGAGGGCGGATCTGCTGCACCACGACGACAAAGAGCACCATGAGCGCGGCCACCGAAACCGCCATCGCGGCTCGCCTCGGCAATCGACTTCGAACCGCCGACGATGACGGAATGGAAATGGTGGGGCCTTCAGACGGCGACGAGTCGCCGCGCAGACGACGAAGGTCCCGCAACAGACCCTCGGCGTTCGAGTACCGTTTCTCCGGGTCTTTTTCGAGACACCGATTGACGACCGCGACGACTTCCTCCGTCAACTCAGGCCGGACTTCATCCAATGGCTCGGGTTGGTGGTGGACGACCGCGTACATCACCGCATGGTCCGAGTCCCCCGAAAATGCGCGGAGACCCGCCAGCATTTCGTAGAGCACCACACCCAGCGACCAGACATCGGTCTGGTGATCCACCGGCAGCCCCTCGGCCTGTTCGGGCGACATATAGGCTGGCGTCCCTATGGCGACACCCGCACGTGTGACGCCGGCGCCGCCGGCGAGCTTGGCAAGACCGAAGTCAACGATCTTCACCTGCTGACGAGAGTCGAACAGAATATTCGCCGGTTTGATGTCGCGGTGGACGATGCCCGCCCGGTGCGCTGCGGCCAGGGCTTCCGCCGCCTGGATGGCGATGGTCAGCGCGGTCTCCACCGGGAGCGCACCATGTTGCACCTTTCGGGTCAGGGTCCGCCCCGGATAGAAGGCCATGGCGATGTACATCCGGCCATCATCGGTTTCGCCGATGTCGTAGATGGTGCAGATGTGCGGGTGGTCGATGGCCGATGCGGCCTTTGCCTCGCGGGTAAACCGTTCTCGGGCGTCGGCGTCCCGGCTCCACTCGGCGGGGAGAAACTTGAGCGCGACAAGACGGCCGAGACGGGTATCTCGCGCCTTGTAAACCGTCCCCATCCCACCGCCGCCGGCCTCCTCGAGGATCTCATAGTGGGATACCACTCGACCGATCACCGAAGCTCTCCGATACCGTGGACAACCAGCACGGCTACCGGCATCCCTTCGACACTGTTCTCAGGTCGAGACAATTCACCCTCCGAGCTGTAGAGCTGACGCTGTCCCAATTGTACCTGATGAAGAACGAGCGATGCCCGGCCGGACCGTGGGGGGACCTCGACCGGTGTCGGTCGGGTGGCGACGCCCGAAGGCGTCAGTTGGCTGCGGTGACACCCACCGCCACAACCGGGCTCGCTCGGTCCAGACTGAGACGATCGGGAACGAGATCCGGTTGACAGGCAGTACATACCTCTCAGTAGCGTTCGACTACGATCGGCGAGGTTCCCTGGTTTCGAAACCTCGTAAGAATTCGGGCCGGGACTCGATCACCGTGTACCATCTATCCACCCACGATGAGCCTCGAGCATTTTCTCAATGCGGATTTCGACCTCAGCCTTCGACCACGTTGGCGCTTCCCGGATGGCGAGTCGGCGCAACACCGGGTCATCGATCTTGCATGGCACGCCCTCTTCCTCGCGAAGGAGGGCGATTCGGTGATCGTCCCCGAGGCGGCCCCCGACGATTTCGTCGCCTATCTTGACCGCTGTGGGATCCCGATGCCGACCCTGACGGTGGAACCCTCCCACCGCGCCGGGCAGCGCTTCTCGCCCATGGGCTGGAACGCCGACGCGGGCTCGCGCAACCGGCAATACCGCCAACCTGTCGACCATCCCACCCTCGAAACCGTGACGCGGGTCAACGGCCGCCGTTTCTCAGCCGAGATCGAAGAGGCGTGTTTTGGTGGCGGTCACACCATTGCCGAGATCCGGAACGAATCCCAGCTCCGACGGAAACTCGAGAGCCTGTTGAACGAACCGGGGGCTTGGATCCTCAAAGCCGAACACGGCAACGCCGGTCTCGGCAACCGCCGTCTGCGATCAACCGAACTCGGCGACGGCGATCTCAAGGTCGTGCGCCGGATGCTCGACGAAGACGATGTGGTACTCCTCGAACGATGGCGACATCGGCTGCGGGACCTGTGTTCGACCTTTGCGGTCACGGTATCCGGGAGAGTGGATCGATTCGCTCTCCACGAGATCATCAACACCTCCGATGGCGCGCTCATCGGCGCTCTTTTCGAGGAGGATCCAGAGGCTCTTGCAGAGTGGCGAGTCCCCATGGCCGAGACGGCGGAGGCGGTGGCGCAACGGCTCGCCGAGACGGGCTATTTCGGTCCCGCCTGCATCGACGCCTTTGTCTGGGACGACGGCGGACACCCTCGGCTGCGACGACTGGTCGATCTCAACGCCAGACGCGAGATGTCGGCCGGGGCATCCACCCTGTGGCATCGATTGGGGGGTCGAGGCGCCGCCTACTGGCGGTTCTTCAGCCGCCGCAAGCTCCAGCTGCCGGACACCTATGCGGAGTTCGAGGAGGCACTCGGGGGCGATCTGTACGCTGCCGATCAGGGTGACGGAGCGTTGCTGACGGCTCCACTCTGGCTCGGTCCCCAGCGCCGAGGAATCACCAAGGCGGCTGTTCTCTTCCTCGGACGTGACCGCGATGAGGTCCTCGCCCTCGACCGTCGCTTTCGTCAGCGGTTCGAAAAATGACGGTTCGTCTTCTTGTCGTTGTCGGACCGACCGCGGTGGGCAAGACCCGTCTTGCGATCGAGCTCGCCCACACCCTGGGGTCGGAGATCCTGTCAGCCGATTCCCGCCAGATCTATCGGGGGCTCGATCTGGGAACAGGCAAGGACCTCGAGGAGTACTCGACCGTCGATCCTCCCGTGCCTTACCACCTCATCGATATCGCCGATCCCAACGAAATCTACACCCTCTTTCGGTTCCAACAGGACTGTTACCGGATCATCCGTCGGCTGGCTCTCCACGAACGGTTCCGATCCGGATCGATCCCCCTGATCTTGGCGGGGGGAAGCGGGCTCTATGTCGAGGCCATCGTCAGGGATTACCGCATCACCGATGTCCCCCAAGACTCCGAGCTTCGCCGCGAGCTCCGCCGCCTTCCAATGGAGGATCTGGTCGACCGTCTGCTCCAGGGCGATTCTCAGCTTGCCGCTCGCACCGACACAACCAACCGCGACCGGGTGATTCGGGCTCTCGAGATCGCCGCCGCCGAGATGCGAGGCCCGGTCCCGACCTCCGAACCCCTCGGGCTCGATCTCGAAAGCCGGGTCTACGCCATCCGCGTCGATCGCGAGATTCTCCGTCGCCGGATTCGCTCGCGGCTCGAGTCTCGGTTTGCGGATGGAATGGTCGATGAGGTTCGCGGACTCCTGGCTGCCGGTCTTTCGCATCACCGCCTCGAACGACTCGGTCTCGAATACCGCGAAATCGGAGCATATATCGCGGGGCGCAAGAACCGCTTCCAGTTGGTGGATGACCTCGCCGTTGCCATCGGGCGTTTCGCCAAACGGCAGGAGACCTGGTTTCGTGGGATGGAAAAACGTGGGACGCCGATCACCTGGATCGAACCGGGAGACGCGGGGCGGATCCTCGAGGATGCGCGGGAGTGGCTCGGGGCGGGATGATCTCAATTTCGGGAATCGCACACCGCCGTCCGCGGTTGGTCCATGGGAGCAAAGAGGGAGGCGCGAGTGAACACATCAGAAGCAACGACTCGAGGGGTCAAGGTGGAAGTCCAATCGCGCTACATCCCCGAGAAGTCGAACCCGGCAAAGAGTCAGTGGTTCTTTGCCTATGACATCCGAATCAGCAACGTCGGCTCAGATGTCGTTCAGCTGCTCAATCGCCACTGGATCATCACCGACGCCAACGGACACGTGGAAGAGGTCAAGGGTCCCGGCGTGGTCGGCGATCAACCCATTCTCGCTCCCGGTGAGGCCTACGACTACACGTCGTTCTGTCCCCTGACGACCCCTTTCGGGACCATGGAGGGGAGCTACCAAATGGTGACCGACGGCGGAGGATCGTTTCTCGCCACCATCGCTCAGTTCGCCCTCAGCGAACCCATGACGGTGAACTAGGAAATCAATCCAAGACTCAAGATTCTGGACAGGGTGTTCGAAAGCTCATGCGCAACTCGTTAGTTGAAGTCATGAGGTCTCGGGAACCTGGATCTTCGTATCTTGCATCTCCTCCCCCGTTTTCCTGTATCTTTCTTCAAGAGCCAAGATATGAATGCAACCATCGAACACCCGGCGGTATCTCAGAGGATGTGGAAATGGTCATCCCTCTCCGTTCGAATCGCCGCCCTGCTGTGGCTCGGCCCATGACGACCCACTCAGGCGATGATTCAGCTCGACTCGTCGACCGGGCGATCGCCGGCGACGTCGAGGCCTTCGAGGCGCTCTACCGACAATCGGTGGGCCGTGTCCACGGTCTCTGTCTGAGAATGTGCGGCAACCTCTCCCAGGCCGAGGAACTGACCCAGGAGGCATTTGTCAGGGCCTGGCAGAAACTCCCGTCGTTCCGCGGCGAAAGCGCATTCTCGACCTGGATGCACCGGCTGACCGTCAATGTCGTCCTCGGTCACCAACGAAGCGCTGGGCGCCGTCAGCTCAGAGAGACGGCCGCCGGCGAGGAATGGTACAGCGAAGGGGGCGTCACCCATCAGCGCCTCGGAGTGGCGATGGATCTCGAACGGGCCATCGCAGGGCTCCCAAAAGGCGCACGGACGGTATTCGTCCTCCATGACGTGGAGGGCTACAAGCACAAAGAGATCGCCCAAGTCGCCGGTATGGCCGTGGGAACCTCAAAAGCGCAGCTGAGCCGAGCCCGGCAATTGCTGCGAAAGGCGTTGTCATCATGAAGACCACCAACTGTGATCAGATCTTGTCGATGATCGACGAACTCATCGATGGCGTCTTGGACGAGCACGATGCAGCCGCGGCGCGGTCCCATCTCGAAGCGTGTACAAGCTGCCACGCGGAGGTCGAAAGCGCTCTTCAGCTTCAGGCCGCGACAAATTCACTGCCCCGATCCAGCGAACCCGAACGCGATTTGTGGCCGGGAATCGCCGGTCAGATCGAGGACCGGCGGGTCGTGCGTGGCGACTTCGAAAAGCCGTCGGCCTCCCGGTCCCGCTACGTGTGGATGGCAGCTGCCGCAGCGGCGATCCTGGTCTTCTCGGTCAGTCTCGCCTACAAGACCGGCCTCGAGCGAGGGCGGCCGCAATCCGCTCAGGCGCCACCGGTGGAGTCCTTCTATGTGCAAGCGGCGTACGGTGATCTCGGAACCGGTCTTGAACTCGCTCGAAGTCAGCTCCGCAGCTCTCTCGATGAGCGGCAGAACGAGCTATCACCCGAAACCTGGTCGGTCGTCATGGACAACCTGCTTGTGATCGACAACGCCATCGCGCGGATCGAAGTCGCGCTGGCGGACAATCCGAACGACGGACGGCTCAACCGGCAACTTGCCATGGCCTATCGTCAGCAGATCAACCTGCTTCAACGGGCGACCCGATTGCCCGCTGAAGTGTGAGACGACAATGAATTTCGAGGCAGCGGAGGTCAGTATGAAAAAGACAACTCTCATGATCCTGATGGTTCTGGCGGTGGCTGGGGTTGCTCAGGCCGATCGGATGGTGGACGAAACCCGACCGTTGGCAGCCGACGGACGGGTGGAGATCTTCAATATCTCCGGCGAAATCAAAGTCATCGGCTGGTCCGGTGACGGGGTATCCATCACCGGCAAACTCGAGGATGGCGTGGAAGAACTCTCCCTATCCTCGGGCGGCAACCGCCTGAGCATCGAGGTTGAACTCGAACGCCGGACGCGGAACAACGGCAGCGCCTACCTGACGATCAAGGTGCCGAGGACCGCAGACCTTGAGATCGAAACCGTGAGCGCCAACATCTCGGTGGATGATGTCATCGGAGAGCTCCAACTCGAGTCGGTGAGCGGTCGGGTGGAAATCTCCGGCGAGACCCGTTCGGTGGAAGCGTCCTCGGTCAGCGGCAACGTCATCGCGACCTCAACCTCGGGAAGCTCGGAACTCGAATCGGTGAGTGGCGACATTATCGTCCGCCAAGCGACCGGACGGCTCGACGCCAACGTGGTCAGCGGCAGTATCGAGATCGAAGGCGGCGACCTCGACAGCTTTGACGCCGAAACGGTGTCGGGCTCGATTTTCTGCGCAGCGAGCCCGACCGATCGCGGACGATTCACCATCGAGACCATGAGCGGCACGGTCGAGATGGTGGTCTCTTCCGAGATCAACGCCAGTTTCTACATCGAGACCTATTCCGGGTCCATCAGGAACGACATCGGGCCGAAACCCAGCCGGGCCGACAAGTACTCCCCCGGCAAGGAACTCCGCTTCACAGCCGGCTCGGGAGGCGCCAAGATATCCATCGAGAGCTTCTCGGGAAGCGTCAACCTCCGGACAGACTGACGGGGACCTCTATTCGTCCGAAACGAGGAAAGACGCGGGTGTGCCAGCGTCTTTTTCTCTTTTCTTCCTTGGCCATTTTGGTGCGAGATGCCTACGAATTCAGCCCTTCCCCGATCTTTTCGAAGACCTTCGTGTCGACCCCCATCTCGTCACCGATGAACTCCATGGCCTCGCGAAGGTCATCGATCGCCAGACGCGGTGGCACGACGACCTCGGCCGACATCGTGAAAAGCGGGGTGCCGCTCATGGGCGCCGCTGAGACCTCGGTGTGCATGCTCTCGAGGTTGATGCCCTGCTCAGCGAGATACTGCGCCACCTGATTGATGATCCCCATGTGGTCGGCACCGAGCACGGTGATCGTACAGCGGCTCTCCTGGGGGTCCTCGTCCTGGGCATCGACCTCGCTGAGCCGGGTCAGGACGTCAAACTTGGTGTAGTGGAGATCGTCCACCGCTTTGCGCAGTTCGAAGACCCGATCCTCCGGCGCGCTGACAAAAACCAGCATGGCAAAGTCGCCACCGAGGCGCACCATTCGGCTCGCATCGATGTTGCCGTCGTAGTGGAGGATGAGCTTGGTGAACTCTTCCACTATCCCAGATCTGTCCCTGCCCACCGCTGTCAGCACCATTTGCTTGCGCATCTTGGGTACCTCACCTCGTTCAAGGGATTCCCATCCATGGTACCTCACATCCCCTCGAAGATGGAGAACGCGCGCTATTTCCTTGATTCATGACTCCCGGTTGTAGGACGCTGCGACACAAGTCGGCGGCCGTTCCCGTTCCCGTTCCCGTTCCCGTTCCCGATGGAATGATCCAGCGGCAGCGGCAGCGGCAGCGGCAGCGAACGGTTCGCCCTTCTCGACGCCTTTGTCAAGCCCTGACGCGGTCCCTTCCGCTCCCCTCAGCTCAGCAACAACAACGCCCCCAGCACGACCAACGCTCCGGCCACCACCTTCCTGAATGTCGACTCCTCGATTCGGAGGTGGAGGCGGTTGCCGAGCCATGCGCCGGCGATGACGGCCGGAAGAACCATCAGGCTCGACCACAGCCTCTCGGTGGTGATCAGCCCCATCCCGGCATAGGACGGCACCCGAATGAGCGTCATGAGAAGGAAGATCGCCATGAGATTGCCGCGAAACGCCGCCTTGTCGACGCCGGCGAGCTGGTAGTAGAGCACCAGCGGCGGGCCTCCGGTGCCGAAGAGACCGGTGAGGAGTCCCGATGCGAGCCCCACCGGGGCGACAACCCACTTCGGCCATTTCCACGCTCGTCCAGCCGGGGACACGAGAAACGCCACACCGACGATCAGGAGAACGCCGCCGAGTCCGACCAACAGGAACCGCGGGTTTCCCGAGCCGAGCAGCCACGCGCCCATCGGAATCCCGACGGCGACCCCGACCATGAGCATGGCCACCCCCCGCCAGGCGATATCGCGCCACGATGAGACCACCACGAAGAGCTCGGCAGGAAGATTGACCAGGAGCAGCAGGACCACACCATCGCGAAGATCGGGCAGGAGCAGGGCCAGGGCTCCCACGGCCACGAGCCCGGCCCCGAAACCGAGCAGAACATAGATCGCCTCGGCAGCCACGAGTACGAGGCAGACGGTAAGGAACACCCACGGCGAACTGAAAACGGTCTCGACACCCACAATGACGGGGAGTGTACTTCGACCTCCTGCCATTCGTCCTGGAATGCCCGTGGCACCGGCGATGTTCATCCCTTTCCGGGTGCTATGATCACACCTCGAGAGGAAGCTCCGTCCATGTCCACACCCGAACTCAACGCGGTGGTCTCCACCAGAATCGAAGTCGCACCAGGTCTGATGGTGATCCGGGTGGTCCCAGACGGATGGGATCTTCCCGAATTTGCCCCGGGGCAGTTTGCGGTTCTCGGTCTCCCGCCCGAGGCTCATCGATCGACCCACGCCGACACCGAGGATGAACCAACCAAACCGGGGAAACTCATTCGCCGGGCCTATTCCATTGCGTCGTCGTCAAAGGCGCGCAGATACCTCGAATTCTATGTCACGCTGGTTCACTCGGGCGCGCTGAGCCCTCGCCTGTTCAACCTCCAACCGGGAGGTCGGGTGTGGCTCGGGCCGAAGATCACGGGGACCTTCACCCTGGATCTGGCGCCCACCGATAAGAACGTCATCATGGTTGCGACCGGCACCGGTCTCGCCCCATATATGAGTATGCTCCGCAGCGAACTCGCAGCCTCGAACGGACGACGATTTGCGGTTTTGCTCGGCGCGAGACACTCATGGGATCTGGGATACCACGCCGAGCTCGTCACCATGGAACAACTCAGCAAGGACTTCATCTATCTCCCCATCATCTCCCGTCCGGCCGAAGAGCCCGTTCCGTGGAGCGGTCGCGCCGGCTACGTGCTCGATCTGTGGCAGAGCGGGGAACTCGCCCAGGAGTGGAATGAGCATCCGACCTCGGAGAATTCCCGGGTCTTTCTGTGCGGAAATCCGGCCATGATCGACGACATGGTCGAGTTGCTATCTGAAAACGGATTCACCGAACACACGAGGAAAACGCCGGGTTCCATCTACGTGGAACGGTACTGGTAACCCCGGCGTTGTCCCTGTAGGAGCCACAATGGACATCACGATCGAGTATTGCGTCGTTTGAAACTACCAACCACGTGCCGCCGGGCTGGCGGCCGAGTTCAGCAGCGAGTTCGGAGCAGACACACGCCTCATCAAGGGCAAAGACGGCGTCTTTGAGGTCGAGGTCGACGGAAAGCTCGTCTTCTCGAAAAAGAGTGAGGGCAGGTTTCCCGATCCGGGTGAGGTGGTAGGGACGATAAAGGCGCTATGACGCAGGTATTAGGTATTAGGTATTAGGTATTGGGCCGTCGCAGATTCTCCCATCGCGCTTCGGAGCATCTGCGATGAAAGCTAATACCTAACTGCTAATACCTAATACCTCTAAATCCTGCGGCGGTAGATAAACCGATCGAGGATCTTCGAGTACGGCGACCACGCCGCTTCGGGATCCCCGTCCGCGTTGATCGCCTCCATCATCCCTGCCATCTGGGAATCCAACAGATCCACTATGTGGACGACCAGGGCTTCGGGAGTCTTCGGACGCCTCGGCGAGCCGTACTCGTACCTGCCGTGATGGGCGAGAAGGATATGCAGCAACTGACGGCGAATTTCATCGGGGAAGGCGATCATCTCGGAGATGAGTCGATCGACAAAGAGCACCTCCATGGTCAAATGACCCAGCAACCGACCCTCATCGGTGTACTCGATGGATGAAGAAATATCGAGTTCCCAGACCTTGCCCAGATCGTGAAGCACGCAACCGGCCACGACGAGATCGGCATTGAGCGAGTAGTGGCGCGCCAGATCGAGACCCATGGACGCCATGGAAACGGTGTGCTCGAGCAGACCCGAACGGAATGCGTGGTGCATCCCCCGCGCCGCCGGCGAAATTCGAAGCTTGTCGGCAACCTCGGGATCGGAAATCACCCGAAACAGGAGCTGCTTCAGGTGCTCGTTCTCGACACCTTCGATGATGGCTTTGAGCCGTTGCCAGAGAAGATCGACATCCACCGATGACGACCGCACATAGAGGGTCTCGTCGATGCGCTCCGCAGACACCGCCGCCGCCCGACGGATGACGACCTGAAGCCGGTTGTTATAGCGCTGAACCTGGCCCTTGACCGTCACCACCGATCCCACTTCCAGGATCTTGCCGAGCTGCTCGACGTTCTCCCAGACCAACGCTGCAACCTCTCCGGTCCTGTCACCGAGGGTCCCCGCCAGGAAAGGTCCTCCTCCGCGCCGCTGGCGCACATCCTTGGAGCGAACGACAAAGCTCTCCTCGATCTCGGTCCCGGGTTTCAGGTCCCTGATCCACGTTCTCTGGTTGTCTGATGTCACGCCGTCACTCCCACCGGAATTCGGACTCACAGGGTCTCGACAACATCGAGGATGAAATCGAGCTGTTTCTGGTCGATCGTCACCAGGTATTCCTCCCTGAGACGTTTGACAAATCCTTGCGATTGCTCCTGATAGGAGGTGTTCCCCATCCGCCTCTTGATATCCTCTTCAACTTCGTCAAACGGCTGATATCCTTCGGAGATCCTCTTGACGACATGGATCACCTGGACCCCGCCGGCGGTCACGAGAGGCTCGGTGAAACCGCCGTCTTCAACCCCATCGAGGGCGGCGCGCAGATCACCCCGGAGGTCTGCGAGTGGGATCGCCCCGAGTTCCTGGACCTCGACCCCGGCCAGCGTCGCCTCGGCCTGCAGGTCAGAGCCCTCGGAAACCCGAATGACGAGGCCGCGGGCAACCCTGACCACTTCGGCCTGGTTGGATCCGTCTTCGGCAACGGGGAAAAAGAGCTGTTCGAGTTCGACCTTGGCCGGAACCTCGTACAGGTTCTTATCCTCCTCGTATTTGATCCGGACTTCCTCCTCGGTGATTTCGGTGGGACGGATCTCGGACTGAACCGTCCGCGACAGGAGGATGGTCTGGCGGTACCTCTCGCGCAGATCGTCAATCTCCATCCCGGAGCTCTCGAGAGCCGCCGCCCAGGCCTCATTGTCCATGAGGTCGTTCTGTTCCCGTAAACCATCGATGGCCGCATCCACTGATTTGTCATCTACCTGAATCCGCCGATCGTCGGCCCGTTCGAGCAGGAGCATCTCATCGACTATGGTTTGGAAGAGACCCTCGGTGTAGTCACGAAGATCCTTGCCCGTGGGCACGGGATTGATTTGGGCCAGTTCCTGCCGCAATCGAATCTTGAAATCGTTGACGGTCACGATGCGATCGTTGACTCGAACCAAAATGGTCTCCAGCGTCTCCCGCTCGGCGGTCGCGAGATCCGCCGAGATCACGAAGGCGAGGACGGCCACAACAGCAATCGATTTAACTCGCATGAATCTCCTCTGCATATCGGCCCTGATAGTTGAACCACAACCGATTGTGGATCACGTTCACACCGACCTCATTGGCGAGCCTCTGCACGCATTCGGCAGCGTGTTCCCGCGCTGCGATCTCACCGAGCCGACGACGAACCTCAGGCTCGATCTCCTCGCGGGGCGGCGGTCCGGCCGCCACCACTTCGAGGACCTGGAAGATATGGTAACCCGACGGACCGGGCACCGGCGCGGAAATCTCACCCGCGGTGAGCGCGAAGATCACCTCGTCGAGGTTTTCCGACAGACCTCCCTGGGTGAGAAACCCGAGTTCGCCACCGCCGTCGGCATTCGGGGCGCGACTGACCAACCGCGACAGCTCGACAAAATCCACCCCGTCATCGAGCTTTTGCCGGGCAGCTTCGGCAGCCTCCTGAGTGTCGAGGAGCATCTGGCGCACCGAGGCGCGAGCCGGACGCGAAACCGCCTGCGCCGCAGCAATCTCGGCCTCGACGACCTCCTCCGCCGGCGGTGACGGCGGTCCGCAGAGGTCGTTGAGCAGCAGCCTGACCCGAGCTGATCGTGCACCGGGCTCGACCGGAACGACAACTTCGCCACCGCGACTGGCTGCCGCCACCACGACCTCCTGGTCGATGAACTGGTCGAGCAGACGAGAAGCCACCGGGTCGGTGACTCCGGGCCACGCCTCCCCGGTCGCCGCCACGAGGTGTTCTTGAAACACCACCAGCGAGACCGAGTCGTCTCCGACCGTGGCCAACACGCCCTCATCGGTCCCGCAGCCAAGTGCGAGCCACAGACAAACAAGAGCACTGAGAAAGGCGATACGTCCCCGCATACGCGGAGCTTAGCATGTTATCGAGGAAGGGTTTTTCCGCCCCTTGAGTCGCAGTCAGACCGATCGTCCACCCTCGGGAAGGTATCGTTCGAGGATAGCGGCCAAGGGCAGACCAAGGACACTGCCGAGAGGTCGGCCCCGGAAGACCAGGGAAGAGAATCGCACGATGGCCTCGCCGCAGAAGAAGAGGTTTATCAGCACCTTCAGCGCCGGCTGATCGCCCGGCGCACCAAGGTTGGCGAGACCCCCGACGAGCTCGGCTGAAGCGCCCATCAGGGTGAACCAGAACGGCCGCACACGGATTTCACCGGCCCACCGTTCCTGAAATCGCCTCGGTGCCAAGGTTGCTGCGATGCTCAGCAGTACGGTCTCGACGACGCCGCGTTGATCCGCAAAAGACCGACCTTCGATCTTGGACCTGGGCGGTGATTCACGGCGATCGAAGATTGTAAACGGCAGTCCGAAGAGCGATCCGACGGGCCTGGGGTCGGAGGCGATCTGAGCCAGACGAAAGGCTCCCTCGATGAATACGACCAGACCGAGAGGGACCAGCATCCGCGGGATCCAGGGGAAGAGCGGCTCGTCTGCGAACATGGACACGACGATTTCGATGACGCACAGGGTGCCCACGACGATCTCTCCGATTGCGGAGATCGACGTTGCGAGAGTCGCCGGAAACCCATAGTCATCCCGCCACCTGCGCTGTCGCGATGCCGAGGCGAATCCGAGAATCGGCGACCCGATCCAGAGCAGGGGCCGGAGTTCGGCGGCGCGGATCGCCTTTTGAGCCGCCTGAGCTGCGGTCGCCACTGTCGCGCTGTCGAGGGGTAACACCACCCGCATGACGTCCTCGCCCCTCCACGGCTCCAAAATCCAGCGGGCGCCGCGACGCCACGGCTCACGCTCAACCACCTCGAAGCCGGAACCCTCCCACATCACCGCGGACCCCGGACGATCGTCTTCCCTCGGCCGCCAGCCGAGATCGAGATTCGCGCTCAGCACGACGATCCCGCCGCCATCGCCCGGCATCACTCTGACACCATGGCCGAGATCGCGACTGATTGGGGTGGTCATGAATCTATCCTAACCCCAACGCCCGTTCGCGCAGAACACGGGTAAGATGATCGCCGCAATGGCCGACCGCATCATCTACCTCGATCACAACGCCACCACCCCGTGCGATCCGCGGGTGGTCGAGGCGATGCTGCCATTCATGACCGAGAGCTACGCCAACTCAACGACCCGCAACCATCGGCCCGGCCGCGACGCCGCGTCTGAGCTGGAGCGGGCCCGCACTACAGTGGACCGGCTGCTCGGCGGACGCGCAGCGAGCGAAGTGGTGTTCACCGCCGGCGCGACCGAGGGCAACAACCTCGCTCTCATGGGCGCCGCCGAAGCCCTCGTAGACCGCGGCCGGCACATCATCAGCCAACGCACCGAACATGCATCGGTCCTCGCACCCTTGACGGTGTTGGCGAAACGCGGTTGGGAAATCACCCTCGTCGGGGTCGATGAAACCGGTCGGATCGACCTCAATGAGCTTGGCCGAGAACTCCGTGACGATACAGCCCTGGTCTCCCTGATGCTCGCCAACAATGAAACAGGCACCGTTCAACCACTCTCCGAGGCGGCGGAACTCGCCCGGTCGCGCGGCGCTCTGATTCACTGCGACGCCGCCCAGGCAATCGGCAAGATCCCGGTGGATGTCGGCAAACTCAATGTCGATCTCCTCACCGCCTCGGCGCACAAATTCTATGGACCCAAGGGAGTGGGCGCACTGTGGATCCGCCACCGGCGGCCACCGATCCGGCTCGAGCCGGTGATCTACGGCGGCGGTCAGGAGGGCGGTCTGCGCTCCGGGACCCCCAACGTCCCGGGGGCGGTCGGGATGGCGCGGGCGATGGAGATTACGGTGAGTGAAGGCGATGGGGAACGCACACGAGTGGCGGTCCTCCGCGACCGACTCGAATCATCGATTCTAGAGAGCCTGGATGGATCATGGCGAAACGGCGATGTCGGGAACCGGCTGCCCAACACCACCAATCTCTCCATCGCCGATATCGATGTCAACGCTCTGCTCGCATCGCTGCCGGATCTGGCCCTCAACACCGGCTCGGCGTGCACCTCGGCTCACCCCGAACCATCTCCGGTGCTCCGCGCCATGGGAGTCAGTGACGAACTCGCCGGCTCGTCACTCCGGCTCAGTCTCGGACGGTTCACCAGCGAATCAGATGTCGACCACGCATCCGCCCGCATTGTCGAAGAGGTCACCCGATTGCGGGATATGCCGAAAAGGATGGGGCGAGGATCCCACCGCCGGTAGGCTGATCCACGCGAAGACACGAAACGACCACCAAGACATCGCAGTCATTATTGAAACACAAAGGGCACGAAGAACCACAAAGAGGGCCACAAAGCATCGCATTTGAAAGTGAGAGCTCGGATCCGGGACGACATGCAACTTCGTGAGTCGACTGAGGAAGCTCCAACGGCATTTGTTGAAACGCAAAGAACGCTACGATCGCTACGAGCGCTATGGCCATCGCAAAGAAACCATTTCAAGAAGTCATCGCAACAGGGATCGGATGACAGCATCCGGTTTGAAGGACGACCTCGCTAGGCGATCATCGTTTCAGCAAACCTGAGTGCTCGACCCTCGATCGAGTTCCCGCGA
>CBESWV010000059.1:0-17455 GCA_965533305.1 uncultured bacterium
TCGCGAAACATTTCACCGACCGGCAGGTCCTCGCCCAGATCGACGCCTTCTTCGATGAGGTCCGGCCATGATTCCTTCGATCCCGATCCCGATCCCGATCTCGATCCCGATGGTTCGTTCTGTGGCGGTTCGCACAATGGAACCTCAAGGCCGCGAGCCCATCGCAGAAACCACGAAGACGCCAAGACACGAAGAATTCACGAAGAATCGAATGGGATCGGCCTTTGGCCGATCAAACACATTCCTTGGTGCCCCCTTTGTGCCTTCTTGGTTGCGACGTTTCGATGCTTGTCGACGGCATTTGGATCCCACGACGTCTGGAGTCCTGACATGACTCAGCCCAACTCATCTCCGGCGAAGCAGCCTGTCGCGGCGGCGCCCACAGCCTTCGATCCGAGAATCGTGGTCTTCGCCTGCAATTGGTGCTCCTATGCCGGGGCGGACACGGCGGGGGTGTCTCGGATCCAGCACCAACCCCACTTCCGGATGATCCGAGTCATGTGCTCGGGCCGGATCCAACCGGCCTTTGTCTTCCGCGCCTTCGAAAAAGGTGCAGACGGCGTGCTGGTCTCGGGCTGCCACTTCGGCGACTGCCACTACATCTTCGGCAACGAACGTGCGGTGGAGCAGTTCGCCAAGACCATGAATGTGGTCAAGCTCCTCGGCATCGAGGAAGGGCGACTCCGGCTCGAGTGGATCTCGGCCGCCGAAGGCGGACGGTTCGCCGAGGTGATCAACGAGTTCACCGATCAAGTGCGGGCGCTGGGGCGGAGCCCGCTCGCGTCGGAGGATGCGATCGATGAGATCGAGGTGCCGGAGGGTGGGCCGTGCCTGAACGGGGAGCACGGGTCATCGGGATCGGGATCGGGAGCGGACGGGGGCACGGGTACGAGTACGGGAGGAAGCAACTGATGCAACAGTTGGTCAAAGACACCAACGCGTGGGCCTGCTATGACTGCGGCAAGTGCACCGCGACCTGCCCCATCACTCGGGCCGGCGCCGATTACTCGCCGCGCCGGCACGTGCTCCAGACCAATCTCGGCCATGAGGGTGAGATCATTCGTGACGAGAGCCTCTTCGCCTGTCTCACCTGCAGCCTGTGTGATTCGCGTTGCCCGGCCGAGGTGGGCTACACCCAGCTCGTTCAGAAGCTCCGGGAGCGCGCCTTCTCAGCCTCGATCCAGCCCGAGTGCCCGCACGGCGGGGCGTTGCAGTCGGTGATGCGGATGATGGCCCGGGGCGGCCCGCAGCAGAACCGGTTGGGATGGCTCGACGATGGACTCCAGACCTCGGCCGCCCAGGGTGAGGTCTTTCTCTGGACCGGTTGCACCGTCTACTACGACGCCTTCTTCCCGGAGTTCGGGCTCACCACGGTGGAGGGTACCCGGGCGGCGGTTCGGCTGCTCAACCACCTCGGGGTGACCCCGGTGGTCTCGCCCGACGAACGCTGCTGCGGCCATGATCTGTTGTGGAACGGCGACCGCGCGAGCTTCGAGGCGCTGGCGCGGCACAACGTCGAGCTCGTCAAGGCGAGCGGCGCCGAACTCGTGGTGACTCCGTGCGCCGAGTGCGTCCGGACCTGGCTGCTCGACTATCAGCCCTTCCTCGAGGGCGCCAAGATCAGGGTCCAGCACCTCACGGAGTACCTGCTCGAAAACCGCGACGATCTCGATCTGGGCAACGGGACCGCTTCGAAGGTCACCTACCAGGATCCGTGCCGGCTCGGTCGCCACCTCGGGGTCTACCACGCGCCGCGCGAGGTGCTCTCGGCGGTGCCCGGTGTCGAGCTCGAGGAGATGCGGCGCAGCGGCCGGCGAGGCGCCTGCTGCGCCGGCGGCACCTGGTCGAACTGCGATAAGTTCGCCAAGAAGATCCAGGTCGAGCGGCTGCGTGAGGCCCGGGCCACCGGCGCCGAGGTCCTGGTCACCGCCTGTCCCAAGTGCCAGGTCCATCTGGCCTGCGCCATGAAGGATCCGAACATCGGTAGTGAAATCGCAATCGAGATGCGCGACGTGGCCGAGGTGGTCGCGTCCGCTCTCGTCTGAATATGTGCAAGGGAGAGCTGTGATGGCCACTCTCGACAAGGACAACGAACTCCGTATCGGGGTCTTCGTCTGTGACTGCGGACTCAACATTGCCGGCACAGTTGACTGCGGCGCGGTGTGCGAGTACTCGGAAACCCTCGACGACGTCGTCTGCGTGGTTCGAAACAAGTACACCTGCGCCGACCCCGGTCAGAACGAGATCAAGAACGCGGTCGCCGAGCACCGGCTCAACCGGGTGGTCGTGGCCTCGTGCACGCCGCGGCAGCACGAGCCCACCTTCCGGCAGTGCGTTCTCGAGGCGGGGCTGAACCCATACCTCATGGAGATGGCCAACCTCCGCGAACACTGCTCGTGGGTCCACGCCGGAGACTGGGACGGGGCTACGGCCAAGGCCAAGGATCTGGTGGCCAGCGCGGTGGGCCGCGCACGATTCCTCGAGGAACAGGAGGAAATGGCGGTGCCGGTCACCCGACGGGCGCTGGTCATCGGTGGCGGGGTCGCCGGGATCGAGGCGGCCCTCGAGTTGGCGGAGCAGGGCCACCAGGTGACCCTCGTCGAAAAACAGCCATCCATCGGTGGGATCATGGCGCAGCTCGACAAGACCTATCCCACCATGGACTGCTCGATATGAATTCTCGGCCCTAAGGCCATCGATGCCGGTCGGCATCCAAATATCGAACTCCTGACCTACTCCGAAGTCGAAGAGGTTTCCGGTTACGTCGGCAACTTCACGGTGACCATCCGTAAGAAGGCGCGCTATGTCGATCTCGATCTGTGCAACTCGTGCGGTGAGTGCGCCGAAGTCTGTCCGCAGGTCGCGCCCGACGAGTACCAGATGGGTCTCTCATCGCGCAAGGCGATCTACATCCCGTTCCCGCAGGCGGTGCCCTGCAACTACATCCTCGACATGGACTCGTGCCTCGGCAACAACCCCATCGCCTGCGGCAAGTGCGCCGATGTCTGCGAAAAGGTGGCCATCGATTTTGACGACGCCGACGAACTGGTGACCCGCGAGGTCGGCGCCATCATCGTCGCCATCGGTCTCGATGTCTACGATCCCACCGAGATGGATGAGTACGGTTACACCCGATATGACAACGTCATCACCTCGATGGAGTTCGAGCGGTTGATCTGCGCCGGTGGTCCCACGATGGGTCGCTTCGTCCGGCCGTCGGACCAGGAGCGGCCGAAACGCATCGGTTTCATCCAGTGCGTCGGTTCGCGCAACCCCAAGATCGGCCGGCCCTACTGCTCGAACATCTGCTGCATGAACACGATCAAGGACACCCTGCTGCTCGCTGACCACTACCCCGACACCGAAAACTTCGTCTTCTACCAGGACATCCGTGCATTCGGCAAGGGCTTCGAAGACATGTTCCAGAGATCGAAAGAGGCGGGCACCCGCTACATCCGCGGCCTGCCGGGCGACATCGAGGAGGACCCGGAAACCGGCGCCCTGATCGTGACGGTGGAAAACACCACGTCGGGAAAACTCGAACGCCACGAGCTCGACATGGTGGTGCTCTCGGTGGGGGTGATTCCGGCCAAAGACCGCGACAAGATCGCCGGACTCCTCACCCTGTCAAAGACCTCCGACGGCTTCTATATGGAGTCCCACCCCAAACTCAAACCGGTGGACGCGCCGACCCGCGGGGTCTACTTCGCCGGTTTCTGCGAGTCGCCCAAGGACATCAAGGACTCGGTCTGCCAGGCCGGGGCGGCTTCGTCGCGCGCCGGGGCGCTGCTCAACGCCGGCGAGATCAAGATCGAGGCCATCACCAGCGTCATCGACGGCGAGGCCTGCTCGAAGTGCGGGATCTGCGCCTCGGTCTGTCCCTACGGCGCCATCACCTGGCACAAGAAGGAGATCGCCACCGTGGTCGAGGCCGCCTGCGCCGGCTGCGGAGCGTGCGGCGCGGCCTGCACCTTCGGCGCCATCACCATGCGTCACTTCACCGATGACCAGCTCCTGGGCCAGGTGCATGCCGTCCTCGCCGAACAGCCCGAGGAGAAGGTCTTTGTCTTCGCCTGCAACTGGTGCTCATACGCCGGCGGCGACATGGCCGGGATCTCTCGAATCAAATACCCGTCCACCAACAGGGTCATCCGCACCATGTGCTCGGCGCGGGTCTCCGACGAGATGGTCCTCGAGGCCTTCCGCTGCGGTGCGCCCGTGGTGCTGGTCTCGGGTTGCCACTACGCCGACTGCCACTACATCGACGCCAACCGTCAGACCGTCAAACGGGTGCAGAAACTGTGGAACAAGCTCGAGAAGGCCGGTGTGAGACCCGAGCGACTCCAGCTCGAGTGGATCAGCGCGGCCGAGGGCCAGAAGTTCGCCAAGGTCATGGGTCAGATGGAAGACCTTCGTGCGCTGGTGACCGCGGATGAGATCGCTCACGCGAGAGAGGCACTGAAGCCGAAGAAGAAACGTGTCGCCAAGAAGAAACCGGCGACGGCGAAGGAGGCGACGGCATGATCGGTCGGGAACGGGATCGGGAACGGGAACGGGATCGGAGGTAGGACATGGCTGCCGTCACCATGGGAAATTTCCGCTGCATGATGTGCGGACACGAGTACGAAGAGAAGGCGGTCAAGGGCGAGGATGTCGAACGCTCCTGCCCCAAGTGCCGCTCGAACTCGATCCGGCACTTGAAAGGAAAAAAGAAATGACCACGTCGTCACAACCACGAAGACACGAAGACACGAAGGATGCCACCAAGAAAAGTTCTTCGTGTTCTCTTTGTGTCTTTGAGTCTTGGTGGTTGCGACGGGAGGCGTTCCAATGAGCAAGCGCCATGATGAGAACGATATCGTTCACGTCGATTTTGCGTTCAAACGGATGCTCGCGGAGACCGTTGAAGGCGACCTGGCCAACTTCTGTTACCAGTGCGGCGCCTGCGTCGGTGACTGCCCGGCCACCACCTATTCAGACGCCTTCAACCCGCGCGAGATCATGCTCAAGGTGCTCTACGGGCTCGAGGACGAGCTCCTCGGCCCCGACTCGGTGATCTGGGAGTGCACCAACTGCTACGCCTGCCACGAGCGCTGTCCGCAGCAGGTCAAACCGGTCGAGATCATCATCTCGCTCAAGAACATGCTCGCGTCCCGGGGTGGCGCGCCCGATGCGGTCACCAAGGTGATCCACACCTTTGAAACCACGGGCCGCACCGTGCCCTACAGCCCGGCCATCGACAAGCAGCGGGCCAAGTTCGGGCTTGAGCCGCTCGGCGAGGTGCCCATGGACGAGATCCGGGCGCTGCTCGAACCGACGGTCGAGGGGGATGCACAATGAAACGTTTCGCCTTTTTCCCCGGCTGTCTGATCCCCGCCCGCCACCCGGCCATGGAGTTCGCCATCCGCGCCACTCTGCCCAAGCTCGACATCGAGCTGGTGGATCTCGAGGGTGCTTCCTGCTGTCCCGATCCCATCTACTTCAAGTCCAAGGACAAGCTCGCGTGGCTGGCGGTGGCGGCGCGCAACCTGTGTCTCGCCGAGGACCTCGGGGTCGATCTCGTAACCAACTGCTCGGGCTGCACCGCCACTCTCTCAGAGACATATCACCTGCTCGCCGACGAACCGGATCTGAAAGACCAGGTCAACCAGCGTCTGGCCAAGATCGGGAAGACCTATACCGGAAAAAGCAAGGTGCGGCACATCGCCACCGTGGTCCGGGACGAGGCCGGTTACGAAAAAATCCGCAACTCGGTGACCCACCCGCTGGTCGGGCTCAAGGTGGCCATCCACTATGGTTGCCATCTGCTCAAACCGTCACGGATCATGAATGTCGACAACCCCGATGACCCGAGCGTGCTCGAGAATCTGATCCGCGCCCTCGGCGCCGATCCCGTGCGCCACCGCAACTGGTATCTCTGCTGCGGTAAGGCGTGTCAGAACGAAGATATCCCCAACAACATGATGCACGACCTCTTGGGCAGCGTGCACGACGAAGAGGCCGATGTCCTGGGGATGATCTGCCCGACCTGCTTCGGCCAGTTCGACCACGGTCAGAAGAAGATCGCCAAGCTCTTCGACGAGGACTATCACACGCCCGCGGTTTACTACTTCCAGCTCCTCGCCCTCGCCCAGGGCATCCCGTACGACCAGCTCGGGTTCCAGAAGCAGCGCTTCAAACCGACGGTGTTGCAACAGTTCGAGGAGACCGCCGCACCCCCACCTGCGTGACGCCCAAGATACCGTAGGGGAGGGGTTTATCCCCTCCCGTGTCCACGTGCGAAACGGCACCAGATGACCATCGCAAGAAAGCCCACAAATCACGCAGATCAACGCAGATGACCCATCGCACCGTCGCAAGCGCCAAGACGCGAAGCCGCGAAGGACTCGCAAAGCCACGGCAATCAAACTCATCGCAGCGTGGGCCGTTTGGAGCATCGTAGGGGAGGGGTTCATCCCCTCCCGTGCTCACGTCGGCACCACCCTCCCCATCGATCCCGAAATGCCACATCGGGATCGGGAACGGGATCGAATCCGGACGGGAGTGATCTACTGAGGTGCCGACGGTCTTGATGAGGTGTAGTGCGCCCGCCCGCAGATCGGTGCCGTGGTGTAGCGACAGGCATCCCTGCCTGTCGTCACGTTCGCAGGTCGATCTCGAGTGCGCCCGGTCGACGGGCTGGAAGCCCGTCGCTACACAACGATGTGATCCTTCGCCTCACGTTGATTCAGGTCGTCACGGCACCGTTCCCGACCAAGGCGAAGTATCGCCGGACTCGAAGCCGTCGAAGAAGAGCGGCGTGCCGATGGTGAAGATGTATGCGGCGCCAGCTTCAATACCGGCTTCGCTGTCTACGTACGCTCCGACAATTGCCATTCCATCGGTTACCGAGACCGAGGTTCCGAATTGGGAGTATGTGTCGAAACCGGAGAACTTGCCGGTTTCGCCCCAGTTGTCAGGTCCACCGTGATTCCGATGAAATGAGTAGACCGTCCCGATCTCGCCAGATGAGGACTTGCCCACGACGACTGTGTCTCCGTCGATGGAGACGGAAACTCCAAAGCCGTCGTGAAGGGAACTGTCGTGCGGGATGATCGTGGCCACCTGGCCCCACACATTGGGCCCACCGTGATCTCGTTGAAAAATGAACGCCGCGCCGCCACCCGAGCCGGAGTCGGACCCATCCAAGGCTCCGATGACCAATGTGTCATCGTCGATCGCAACGCCTCCGACGTAGCACTCGGTCTCGAATTTGGCGGTTTCACCCCAGTTGCTCATGCCGCCATGTTCACGTTCGAACATGTAGACCGCACCGTTGTTGAACCAGCTTAAAACGGCGATGTCGCCGCTGATCGCCACTCTCCTGACTGGGTAGTAGCTCGTTTCTGCATCACTGGGAATAAGCTCCGCGACGTGCCCCCAGGCATTTGGACCAGTGTGATCGCGTTGAAAGATGTGCGCTGGAGGGATCCCGTAATAGGGATCTCCTTCCCCACCAACGATCACGGTGTCTCCATCAATCGCAACTGAGTATCCGAAGAATCTGAACGTGTGCCTGTAGATCCGCGTGACAACGCCCCAGTTGTCCAGGCCCCCCTGGTCCCGCTGGAAGATGTATGCGGAGCCAGTGTCCCAGTATGTGCTGGTCGGATCGTATTTGTTGTCGCCATAAGCGCCGACCACCAAAGTGTCGCCACTGACTGCCGTCGAATACCCGAAGTAGTCCCCCCAGGGAGACTCGTCGTCGTCGGCTGTGATTCGGGTCAGGCGTTCCCATTTGCCGGATCCATCTGGCGCTTGTCGGTAAATGTGGACCCAGCCGCGTCCCTGTCCCTTGGGAGCACCGACAAAAGCCGCGTCGCCCTCCATATCCACCGATGTGCCGAAGTGGTTGAACCATGCTGAATGAAACGGTGGGCTAGGGATCTTCGCCGCCTGGCCCCAAGCATCGGCTCCCCCCTGGTCGCGCCCAAAAACGTATACCGAACCATAATACTCATAATCATCAAACCGATACTGCATACTGCCTACAACGACGGTGTCACCGGAAACAGTCGCTGACCAACCGAAGTTGTCGTAATCAGAGGCATCCAAAGCGGTGATCTTGGCGGCCTGCCCCCAGGAATCTACCCCACCGTGATCGCGTAGAAAAATGTATGCCGCCCCTGAGTTCTCGCCGGCCGAGTCTTCGGCGGCGGCGCCGACCACTATCACGTCGGTGTCGACGGCTACACATATTCCGAATTGGTCTCGCCCGTCCGTGTCATTTCCAGTGATTGAGATGAGGTGACCCCACGCGTTAGGTCCGCCGTGGTTTCGTTCGAACACGTGAGCGCCCCCACCGGAACCAAACGAGACATCGCCGATCACAGCTACGTCGCCGCTCACTGTCACGGCATCTCCATCTTGGCTTGTAGTTGCAACGTGGCCCCACGAGTCGGCGCCATTTTGATCGCGATAGAACACGTGGGCAGATCCATGGTTGGTGCCGATGACGGCGGTATCTCCGTCGAGTGACGCTGAGGAACCGAAAAAACCACCGGCAGCCGGGTCGGGATTTGGGATCTTCTTGAGTAGTTCCCAATCACCGGATCCAGCGGGAGATTGTTCGTAGACGTAGGCAGCCCCTTCGACGCTGTCCGCTCGTGAAGCGCCGATGATCGCGGTGCCTCCATCGAGAGCGACTGAGTATCCAAAGTGGTAGGCCCTGTCAGTATCGGCCTCGATAGTCGAGACTTGCCCCCACGCGTCTGGCCCACCATGATCGCGCTGAAAGACATACGCCTTGCCATATGTTCCTGAATCCGGGACTCCGATGATGACAATGTCGCCACTCATCGCTACCGAGACGTGTTCCCAGTCTGCACCATGGTCGTCTGGTTCGATCTCGACCACGTGTTCCCAGCCCGTTGGATCGCCACCATCGCTCTGGTAGATATGAGCTCCGACCGTTCCAAAACCCTTATCTCCGAGTCTACCCACCACCATCCAGTCGCCGTCGAGATCGACATTAAATCCAAAGTCTCCTGAGAATGGATCCGGGTCGAGCGGAGAAGGGATCTTCTGCTCGAACGAAAACACAGGGTCAACGGTCAATGGCCAGGCTGGGTCCTCAACCGAGAAAACGAGCCTGAGATGGCTGCCTTCACCCGTCAGTTCCATCCACGCCTCAAGCGGCTCCTCCACCGCATCCCACACCTTGAGACCGGAGTAGGTAAGAGTGGCGTTACTGCCCTCACGGTGAAAGCTGACGGCCTGTCCGCTCTCCGCGAGCTCCGCGGTGAGATCGCCTTCGATCGTCATCTCGAGCACCAGTTCATCGATGCCATCACCCGGCGGCGCCTCGATGGTGAAGCCCTGTTCGAGGCCCATCGCTGTGTTGACGTACCATTCGGTGAGGGGGCCGCGGCGGTACTCGACGCGGTTGCCCTCGGCAATAGCGGTGGCGAACTCCACCTGATGTAGATGATGCGCCGCGCCCCATGCCGTGAGTCGAAGGCCGAGCTGCCAGGACGGTTCGCCTCTGCCGCGGGGAGCGATCAGCACATCCTCGGCGCCGAAGTGGGCGGTGAATCGCTGGGCTGGGTTGTCGGCTCGGTAGAGGCGTCCGGGTCGATCCGACTCGGTGATCTTGTGCCGCTCGACCTCGATCTGGGATTGGATCCCGGCCCACTCGTCGTTGCTCACACCTGCGGGTGGGCCATCGGCGCCGGACGCCAGAGGCGCAAATAGGAGCGCGCCGATCACCGCAGACCGTGCCAACCACCACCGCGCGCTCAGACCCCGGTCTCGATGGCTCTCCCTCATCGACGTCGTCCCTTCTTCAGGCAGATATGCGCGTCAGTATCGCACTCATCTCAACTTGAGATTCTGCCCACAGCCAAACGAGGTTAGCATGAAGAGTCACGTTGGAGGGCGAGCTTCGGCGCGGCACCTGTGTGAACGCACGAGATTGAAACACAGGGGCACAGAGGTGCACAGAGAGACACAGATGGATCGCACCGTCACACCATCGCAAACACGAAGGCACGAAGGCTCGAAGCGGTCACCAATACATCGCAATTGAGAGCTGGAAACGCGGAGTTTGATCCCGTGGGGGCGGGTCGTCGGCCGGATTGTCTTCGACGAGCAGGCTGGAAGCATGCTCCACAACACGATGCGATGGGTTGTAACGTAGGCGTCTCACTGCCCCTCGCCATTGTGTACCACTTTGCTTATTTCCCATATCGACGATTTCCCACCGGCGTGTTATCTTGTGAGATGGAGGTGATCATGCTCTCGGAAAAAGTGCTTCGGCCGGACTCAAAAGGGCGGGTGTGTCTGGGAAGGCTGGCCCAGGGCGTCAGCAGCTTTCGTGTCACCGTCGATGATCACCAGAGGATCGTGCTTGAACCCTACGCCGAGATACCGGCCAGGGAAAAATGGCTGTTTGAAAACTCCGAGGCGCGCGAATCGGTCGGACACGGATTGGCCGACGTAGCAGAGGGTCGTGTCGCCGATCGCGGCAGCTTCTCCAAGTATGCTGATGAATCCGGCAGCTGATGCGCTTTCGGCTCCTCTTCACCAAGGAGGCCGCCGCAAACTTCGAGAGCCTCGAGGTTGACAAAGGCCTCTCGAAGAGGCTCAAAGCCGTTCGCAAGGCGCTGGGTTTGCTGGAAACCAATCCCAGGCACCCGAGCCTCAATACCCACAAGTTCTCATCTCTCCGAGGCCCGGCGGGTGAGGATGTCTTCGAGGCTTACGCCGAGAGCAAGACCCCGGCGGCCTACAGGATTTTCTGGATCTACGGACCGGAGAAGGGGCAGGTCACGGTCATCGCGATCACCAGCCATCCTTGAGATCCGCCCTTGCGGTGCTTGTAGCGGCAGGCATCCCACCGTCGCAAACACGGAAACGCGAAGACACAAAGCGGTCACAAAGACATCGCAATTGAGAGTTGGCAAAGCGGGGATTGGAGGGCGTCTGATTTCATTTGGGCGGTTGATGGCCGGTTCGTCATCGACGAGCAGGCTGGAAGCCTACTCCACAATTCAACGCGATGGTCTTTGTGGAGACCTTCGTGCTTGTTGTGATCTTTGTGTTTCAGAATGGCTGTTCCGGTGGCCACGGCCGATGAGTCGGAGGTCAAGAATGTGATTGTTGACGTAAGTAGTACTACAATAGTACTATAGACTCGTGCCGAAGAAGATTCGTGAGCTGATCCGGGTCCTCAAGAAAGCGGGGTTCGTTGATCGTGGCGGCAAAGGTAGCCACCGCAACTTCACGCACCCTCGCGGCGCAAAGCTCACGCTCAGCGGCAATGCATCGGATGATGCGAAGCGCTACCAGGAACGGGACGTGGAACGGGCTCTTCAGGAGGCGAAGCGATGAAAACCAGCGATCGGTACCTCAAGATCGTCGAGTGGTCCGAAGAGGACCGGTGTTACGTCGGGACCTGTCCATCGCTGATGCTGGGAGGTGTCCACGGTGACGATGAGGCCGAAGTCTATCGGGAGCTCTGCGAGGTTGTGGAGGAGTGGCTCGAGATCTACCAAGAAGACGGTGACTCCCTTCCACCGGCGACGACTGGCAAGGAGTACTCGGGCAAGTTCGTCCTCCGAGTCGGCAAGGAGCTTCACAAAGATCTGGCGATCAAGGCGCTTCGTTGCGGAGAAAGCCTGAACTCCTACTGCGTCGACGTACTGCAGGAGGGGACAACAGGTCAGGGAGAGTAGGAAACCAAGTCGCCGCGGGGAAGCTCCACGTGCTCTGGCTCCTCGCCCTCGCCCAGGGCATCCCCTACGACCAGCTCGGATTCCAGAAGCAACGGTTCAAACCGAAGGTCCTCCAGCAGTTCGACGAGACGAGTGCCCCCCTCCTGCGTGAGCGCTCGGGTCGATCCCGATCCCGTTCCCGATCCCGTTCCCGATCCGAAACGCACGAGATCGAGGCACAGAGGCAGGCATCGCAACGTCGCAAACACGAAGACGCGAAGACACGAAGCGGTCACAAAGACATCGCATTTGAGAGTTGGCGACGCGGAACGAGAGCGCTGTCAGACTTCGTGGAGAAGCGCCTCAAACCGAGTCGAGACTGAAGAACATGCTGGAAGCATGTCGCTACAAGCGGCGCTGCGATGGTTGTAGGGGCAGCCATCCTGGGTGCCCTTCAGAGTCGTGTCGGGCGTTCGGATGTGGCCGGGAGAGTGTGGAGCCGCCCGGTTCAACACGCTCAGGGCACCGTGGCGGACCACACCGAGGTGTCGCCGGTTTCGAATCCGTCGGCGAAGAGCGTGTCGATGGCCGGATGGTCATCGACGAGCAGGCTGGAAGCCTGCTCCACAACACGATGCGAAAGGTTGTAGCGCAGGCGTCCCCCCCTGCGTCGGAGATGTGTCCAAGATCGACGGCTCACCCCTGTGCCTCTGTGGTGAGCTACCGCTATTCGTCGCCGTTTTCTCTCATGGCGCCGAAGAAGTTCGGTGCGTCGTAGCGGGTGGCGTGATCGCCGTAGAGGGTGACGTGATCGGGTCCCGAACCGACAAAAGTGGCTCGTTCGCCGTAGGTCCTCGAAAATCCGACCTTCTCGCTGCGGCCGTCGTCGGTCTCGGCCTTGAGTTCGACTAGATTGTCGTTGGCGGTCGATGTCAGGTTGCGCTGGCAGACGGGGCAGCAGAAGGTGTACTTCTTTCCCAGCTGCGGCTCAAAAGAGAGGGGATAGACGACTGTGTAGTCGCCGAGTTCCGGGCTGAGCAGGATGAGTTCCCGGTCGCCGTTCTGATCAATGAGCAGCACGACCTTGGTTCCGGGGTTGAGGATCCTGCTGCAGTGGGGGCAATGGTAGTAGCGTGACATCGATACCTCTCCGACTTGTCATCGCGTCAATCACCGCGACGCGATTGATCCATCATACTCTGAATAGAACAAATATTTGAGGCTGCGTCTCGAAATACTTGCATTTGTGGGTTTCGGGCGCCATCTTGTTGGTTACCATAGGTCCCGAAATCCGAAACCCGATTTTCTCGCGCCGCAATTGACGAGCGCCTTGCAGGATGGAGGATTCCATGCAGTCGACCGTGTCGGATCGACGGATCGCCCCGAGGGTCAACAAGAAGGTAAGCCTCAAGGAGGGAGGTGAGGTCCTGATCCGCAATATGCGGCCCAAGGACGTTGATCTATCGTTTGATTTTTTCTGTCAGCTTCCCGAGGACGACCGGCGGTATCTCAGGGTCGATGTGACAAAGCGGGAACTCGTTGAACGACGGACCACCGAACTCGACAGCGGTCGTGTGGACCGCCTGGTGGCAGTAGCGGACGACAGGATTGTCGCCGACGGTTCACTCGAACTCCAGGGCCACGGTTGGGGTGACAGCATTGGCGAAATCAGGCTCATGGTGGCTCGGTCCTTCCAGCATCTGGGTCTTGGGACCCTGCTTGCGCGTGAGCTCTACTACCTCGGGATGCAGCACAAGCTGGACCGGATCGTGGTGCGGGTGATGCGGCCCCAGTCGCGGGCCCACCGGATCATGAAAAGGCTCGGTTTCAAGGAGGAGTTCCTGATTCCGGAACACGTTCGTGATCAGGATGGAGCATGGCAGGATCTCATCATCATGCGCTGCAACCTCGACGAACTGTGGAACGAGATGGAGAGTCTCGTCGAGGCTTCGGACTGGCGCTGGCATCGGTAGCCATGGAAGTCGACAGTCCACAGTCAACAGTTGACAGTTCCATCGCATCATCTCAGGAGCCCCCCGAGGTTCTCCCTGTTGTTGGCGTCCGTCCGAGCTGTCAACTGTGAACTGTCGACTGTCGACTTCTTCCTGTGACCCCGGGCACATGTCAACGATTTGCGTTCGTGCACCGTATTCAATACAGAATGAAATCTCCAGTCCCAGTCTCCGCGGTCATCATCACCAAGAATGCCGAGGCCCACCTCGACCAGTGCCTCGGGTCGCTGGCCGTGTGTTCCGAGATCGTGGTCCTTGACTCCGGCTCCACCGACCGCACCCGGGAGATCGCCCTGCGCCATGGGGCGTGTTGGCACGAAAGCTCCTTTGAAGGATATGGCCCCCAGAAATGCCGTGCGGTGAAGCTCGCCAGCCACGATTGGATTCTCTCCGTCGATGCGGATGAGGTGCTCGATCATGGCGCGGTGACCGCGATCGCGGGTGCGGACTGGCCCGCGGCCGATCTACTGACATGCTGGCGGATCCGGCGAAGGACCTTTATCGGGGATCGTGAAATCAAGCATGGTCACTGGTCCACCGAAAATCCGGTTCGGATCTTCAATCGACTCGTTACCGGTGTCGAACCGGTGCTCGTGCATGAGTCGGTCCGCCCGACGACGCGCGTTTTGAATCTTCCGGGGAGCCTCCTCCATTACAGCTATCGGGACCTCAGCGAGATCATCCGTCTCGACTATCACCGGCTCAAGGCGGTCCGCTATCGTCGCGCCGACCGCCGTGCCGGTGGAGGGTTGCTGGCTCTGCGTGCCGCTTGGGCTGGGTTTCACAGCTACATTCTCCGTGCCGGCTGCCTCGAGGGAGGAGCCGGGGTGGTGATCGCCCTCGCGGCTGCGGTCAACGCGACCATGGGCCTCGCCATGGCGAGCGAGACCGAGGCGGCGAAGCCGCGGGTGGTGCCGGGTCGGCTCCAACCGGTTCCTCGGAGGGTCGACGGACGTGCGGTGTTGCCCAAGACCGCCTGACGGGCCATCGCAGGGCTGAACCGCGAGGATGCAAGGGACGCAATGCGATGTCTTGGTGATCGCTTCGTATCTTTGTGCCGTCGTGGTTGTGCCGGAACGAGGGCCCTTCAGGGCGACGGAGACTCGTTCCCCTCTGTTATGATGACCGCCACTCTCGACAGATACGGAGGTCGCCATGACCGACAGCAAAGGTTCCGGTCTCGGCATCGTCGGCTACGACAGCTATGAATTCGTCGTCGCCGACGCCGAGCGCAGTCGCAAGTTCTACACCGAAATGATGGATATACCCGCGGTCGCGAGGCTCGATGAACGAGTCGCGGCCGACCGCGGTGAGGATGCAATGCTCTTCACGGCCGGCAAGGCGAAGTGCGTATGCGTCACCCCGCGCGAACGGGGATCGGCAGCCGACCGGTGGCTTACGCGCCATCCCGACGGCGTGCGAACCGTCGGTCTTCGGGTTCGCGACATCGAGCACACGAGGCGCGTTCTCGGTGAACGCGGCGCGGCCTTCTGCACCGACACCAGCGACCAAGTCGACCAGGAAGGTCGACCCTATCGCTCCTTTGACATCGCGACACCCATCGGAGAGGTGCGCTTTCGGTTTGTCGAGCGGGCGGCCGGTGGTCTTCCCCCTGGGTTTTCAGCCATCGAGCCGGGCGCCCCGGCGAATGCCAATGGCTTTCAGATCATCGACCACATCACCTCGAACTTCCTGACCCTGGAACCCCATGTGACATGGCTTCGGGATGTGATGGGTTTCGAAGAGTATTGGGGAGTCCACTTTCACACCGCCGACATCAATCCCGGTTCCGGCGGATCGGGGCTCATCTCGAAGGTGATGTGGGACCCCGAGTCAGGCATCAAACTCGCCAACAATGAACCTGTGACACCGAACTACGAATCGAGCCAGATCTACAGCTTCGTCGAGGCCAACAACGGTCCGGGCGTTCAACACGTGGCCTTTCACGTTCCGGTGATCGCTCCCGCCGTGGAGAACCTCCGTCGGACCGGGGTCGAGTTCCTCGATACCCCGGAGACGTACTACGACATGATGCCCGAGCGTCTCACGCGGCAGAAGGTGACCAACTTCAACGAGAACATTGCTGAACTCAAACGTCTGGGCATCCTGGTCGACGGCGACAGTGATCGATATCTGTTGCAGATCTTTATGATCGAAGGTGGTCTTCTCTACGATGACAGCAGCGCCGGACCGTTCTTTTACGAGGTCATCCAGCGCAAGGGAGCTCGCGGGTTTGGTGAGGGCAACTTCCGCGCGCTCTTCGAGTCCATCGAGCGCGATCAGCAGCAGCGGGTGGCAGTAGAAAAGCAGTTCGAGGCGGGCGCTGGATCGTGAGGAGTTCTCAGTTTTGAGTTTTCAGTTCTAAGTTGACATCGCAGCACCTCACCAATTAAGGCGCGATCGATAACTAAAAACTAAAAACTAAGAACTAAAAACGAGTGGAGACCTGAGATGATTCATCGATTGACGAGAGGTCTGATCCCGCACAAGCCACACACGGTCTTCGAGGTGGACGGTTCGCTGACCTTCGAGCACTGCATCACCCGGGCGGGGTTTGAATCCATCTACACCATCGCCTGGCACCGGAAGCCACCGCATTGGGTGAAGTCCGAAAAGAATCTCGGACCCCACCCCGGGTGGGCCGAGGCCAAGTGGGAGGGACCGCTCAGACGCTGCCACTATTTGACGACCGAGGTGCCGATCGGCGGAACCCCCTTCCTTTCCCGCAAGTTGATGGTGGCCAACTCCGACCTGGGTCTGTGGTTGGCTCGTCCCAATGAGTCCGAACCGACGCTGGTGGCCAATGCCGATGGCGACGAACTGACTTTTGTCCACGCGGGCTCGGGGCGGGTCGAATGCCCGCTCGGTGTGGTTCCCTTCGGCGTCCACGACTATGTCTATGTTCCTCAGGCGCTACCCCACCGCTGGATTCTCGACGGTCCGGCTCATCTGATGATGATGGAAGCACGGTCGCCGCTACGCATACCCAAGCAGTACCGCTGCCCCGAGGGTCAGCTTTCCATGTATGCGCCGTTTACGCATCACGACTTCGTCGCTCCGATATGGCCGGACGGCGGGCTCGAGAGCTATCAGGCGCCGCGCCGGCTGGTGGTTCAGTCGGGTGGTCGGCTCACCGCATTCGACCTCTCCAACGATCCCTTCGATATGGTGGGTTGGGACGGCCAGCTCTGGCCCTTCGCCTTCCCGATTCTGGCCTTCCAACCAAAGACCTCATCGATCCACCTGCCGCCCACGATCCACACGACCTTCGCCGGCGAGGGCTATGTGGTGTGTTCATTTGTTCCCCGGGTGGTGGACTTCGGCGAGGGAGCGATCCCCTGCCCCTATCCCCATTCATCGCCGGATTGCGACGAGCTCCTTTTCTATGTCGAGGGCAACTTCACCTCGCGCAAGGGGGTCGGTCCGGGATCGATTTCGCTTCATCCGCGAGGGCTGCCGCACGGACCGCATCCGGGAACCTACGAGGCCTCCATCGGCACGACCCGCACCGATGAACTCGCGGTGATGGTCGACACCTTCAAACCGCTGGTGCCGACACGACACGCGGAGGCCATCGAGGATCGGCAGTACAACACGGGGTGGGTGCGGTAGCTTCGCATCAGTTTCCGTTGCCGACAGATGTAGTGCCAAGCCCGATTCTCAGCAGCGCGGTTGCCCGAGAGTGCCCCCTCAAACCCTGAGAGAGCGAAGCGAACCGAAGGGTCCCCCGATGAAAGAGAGTATGTTGAG
>CBESWV010000060.1:0-17377 GCA_965533305.1 uncultured bacterium
GGTCAATAGTGCGATGTCCTTTGCGATGGTCTTTGCGATCATCGCGGTCTTTGCGTTTCAATCAGTGGGCTGCAGGCAGCCGCTTTTGTTGAGCCGAAGGCCACGAGACACATGTCCTCGGTATCCCGCCCTTTGTGTACTTTGTGTTTCAATCCGCGATGGGCAGGACCTCGTGGAGCCCTCAGGAACCAGGCGATTGCGATGAAATTCAAAATTCATAATTCAAAATTCATAATTTGTGCTGCATGTGTGTGTACAATCCGCCCGTCAAGGGAGGCTTGAATGGCGAAAATCGCGCTCATCTCGGTATCCGACAAGAAGGGTCTCGATGTCCTCGGGTCCAGGCTCGAAGAACTCGGTTGGCAGCTGCTTTCCACCGGCGGCACGGCGCGCAGTCTTCGCGAAGCCGGCTGTGAGGTCGTGGAGGTCGGTGATCACACCGGTTTTCCCGAGATCCTCGATGGCCGGGTGAAGACCCTGCACCCTCGTATTTTTGCCGGGATTCTCGCCGCCCCAACCGATGACCACTCGGCGCAACTCGCCGACCACGATATCCCGGCCATCGATCTCGTGGTGGTGAACCTCTACCCGTTCCGCGAGACCGTGGCCCGCGAGGGTGTCGCTCTCGAGGATGCGGTGGAGCAGATCGACATCGGTGGCCCCAGCCTGCTTCGGGCTGCGGCGAAGAACCACGCCCGGGTGGCTGTGGTGGTGGATCCGGCCGACTACCCGCGGCTGCTGAGTGAGCTGGAGGATGGTGGCGTGACCGAGGAGACCCGAAGGATGTTGGCGGTCAAGACCTATCGCCACACGGCGGCCTACGACGCGACCATCGCCGCACACCTTCCGGAACTCATGGGCGCCGAACGGAAGTCGTTTTCGGCGGCGGTCGCCGGTGACCTGCTCGAAAGCGACGAGCAGGTTCTGCGCTATGGCGAGAACCCGCACCAGTGGGGTCTTGTCGCCCGACGCGACGACGCGACTGGTCTCGCCGGTGCTCACCAGTATCAGGGCAAGGGGCTCTCTTACAATAACTTAGGGGACGCAACCGGGGCGTGGCGGTTGGTTTGGGATCTGCCCTCGTCCGGTGTGGCGATCATCAAACACGCCAATCCGTGCGGGGTCGGACTCGCCGACGACATGACCGAGGCGTTCCGCATCGCCCGAGCGACCGATCCGATCTCTGCCTTCGGCGGTGTGATCGTCGCCAACCGGAAAGTGGATGCCGCCTTCGCCGAGGTCGTGGTTGAGCAGTTCGCCGAGGTCGTGGTGGCGCCGGGTTTCGATGCCCCTGCTCTCGAGATCTTTGCCAAGAAGAAAAATCTCCGGGTCCTCCGGGCTGAGCCGGCGGCGGCGTCCGGCACCGTCATTCGCGACATCGACGGCGGGTATATCGTCCAGCAGAGGGATGCCGGTTGGGAGGGCGAAGCCCGAGATGTCGCTACCGAACGCGGCCCGACCGCCGCCGAGTCCAAGGCGCTCGAGCTTTCGTGGCGGGTGGTCAAGCATGTCGGATCCAACGCCATCGTTGTCGGCGCCACCGATCAGATCCTCGGTATCGGCGCCGGTCAGATGAGCCGGGTGGATGCGGCGAAGATCGCGGTGGCGAAGGCGGTCGAACACGGCCACGATCTCACCGGCAGCGTCGCCGCATCGGATGCGTTCTTTCCGTTCCCGGACGGGGTGGAAGCCCTGTACGAGGCGGGGATCCGGGCAGTGATCCAACCGGGGGGATCGATCCGCGACAAAGATGTGATCGCCGCGTGCAACCGGCTCGGGATCGCCATGGTCATGACCGGGAGGCGACACTTCCGGCACTGAGGTCCTGCCCATCGCGGATTGAAACACAAAGGACACAAAGGACCACGAAGGGTCCACGAAGCATCGCATTTCTTGACCCGGGCTCCCTCCGACCTTGAAGGCACTCAGGGCCTTGCGATGAGTCAAGTACCGACCTTTGTGTCGTCTTTGTGGATTTTCGCGATCTTTGTGTTTCAACCCAAAGGACACATCGCAGTTTTACCGCAAAGACCGCGATGATCGCAATGACTATCGCAAAGGACATCGCACTATTGACCCATCACACCATCGCGGGAACTCGTCGAGGGTCGAGCGATCAGATTCACTGAAACGATGATCGCCTCGCAAGATTGTCCATTAAACCAGATGCCATCATCCAGCCCCTGTTGCGATGACTTTTTGGAATGGTCTCTTTGCGATGGCCATAGCGGTCGTAGCGATCTTTGCGTTTCAAACAATTCGTTGAATCCACAACCGTCGTCCCACGAAGTCGTATGGCACCGAGGATCCGAGGTCCGACTTTCAAAAGCGATGCTTTGTGGCCCTCGTTGTGGGTCTTTGTGCACTTTGTGTTTCAATTCGGAGCGGTGAAGTCAGAACTACGGTCCCGTAGGAACTGCGGGCCTGCTTGACTACATCCCGCGTTCGAGGAGCAGGCGGGTGGCCTTGGCCAGGGCTTCCCTCTCCGGACCCTCCGGGAACCCTTCGGTGCGCAGCAATGCCCGATCAGCAAAGAACCGGGCGCGGCGCTGCGTCTCTTCGAGGACACCGGAAGTGCGGACCAACTCCAGGACCTCTTCGACCGAGATCGTCTCGAATTTGCCGGTCGAGGCGACCGATTGAAGTTGTTCGGTCTGGCGTCCGTCGAGTCGTGGAAGCAAGAGAATGATGGGCAGCGTCGCCTTGCCCTCTCGGAGGTCGGCCATCACCGGCTTCCCGAGCTTCTCCCGCTCCGACGTGAAGTCGAGCAGATCATCCACCAACTGAAAACAAATCCCGAGATCACGGCCGAACTCGGCCAGGGGCTCGGTGAGGTGGAGGGTGGACGGTTGGAAGAGAGCTGGAATGGCGCAGGCTGCGGCAAAGAGTTCGGCCGTCTTGCGTCGGGTGATGTCCATGTAGGTCGTGTCGTCGATGGCGAGGCGACCTCGTTCCTGATCGGCGAGAATCTCACCTTCGGTCATCCGCAGCGTCGCCGTGACCAGCTGGCGCATGACATCCACGTCACCGAGTTCGAGACAGAGATCCATGGCTCGGCTGTAGAGCCAGTCCCCGACGAGAACTGCGCTTTGGTTTCCCCAGCGGTTGTTGGCCGTCGGCCGACCCCGTCGGAGATCTGAACCATCGATGATGTCGTCGTGGATGAGCGTTGCGGTGTGGATCATCTCGATCACCGCGCCGTAACGGACATCGCGCTCGCCCTTGTAGGAGAGCATCCGGCTGATCAAGAGGACGAGGGCGGGGCGGAGTCGTTTGCCGCCGCTGCCGAGGACATAGGTGCAGACATCGCGAACCATGGGTTCGGTCTGTTTGAACTCCCGGTCGAAGAACTCCTCGACGTTTTTGAGTCGGCCCAAGATCGGCCAGAAGATCTCTCGGATCTGCATAGAACGTTGGAGCGAAGACACCGCCTTCATAACCCGCGAAGGATAACACGGCATCCGGCCTTCAGGCGGGTGCTCGTTTCTCGTGACTCGTCACTCGTTGCTGGTTGTTCGTGCGCTCATCCGGATCGGGACGAGAGACAAAAAATGCAACGAGAACCGAACTCCAAGTCGCTCGATTTTCAGTCCATCGGCCCCGGGTCCGTCGCGCACTCGACATTTGCAGGTGCTGCCGGAAGCCACGCGCCATCGGGCGGTTCCTTCGACCTTGTCCAACCGGAGAATTCGAGGCAGTTCACCGCACCTTGTGGATCCCAGATCGAGACCTCGTCGGGCAGATTGTCCTCACCGAGAATGACCTCGACGCGGTCCACGCCTCCGGCCTGCTTGGGAATCAAGATGATCCCGGCATCGGTCCCCTCGATGATGTCGAAGTGCACCAGTGCCCCGCGGGGATCGAGCACCGCCGCCAGCGGCACCCGCTCCCACTCGCGATCCGAGAGCTGGTGTTCATCGCAGGTTTCGTCGGGGAGATCGACCAGCCGAACCGTTCGGCCCTGGAAACCCATGAGCCGGAAAGGTGGCTCGCCGGTGTGAAAGAGGGCGCGATCGGGCCAGGCCAGCCAGACTTGTCCGTGTGCCTTCTCGCCCGTTGTCATCCCAACGGGGATGTACTCCTGGTCGAATTCAGCGTGCCACGCCGATGAGCCCGATAGAGCCTGATTGAGAGCCTCGAGGCGATCCATTGCCCGGCCCTGTCCCTGCACGTCGGAAACCCCAAACGCCGTCACCGTTAGAACGAATGCGGCGGCGACTCTCAACCGACGTGTCATTGACCCTCGGATCAGGATTCGCCGTCGGCCAGGGTCTCGACATAGAGGGTTTTGAGAGCCTGGACCACGACAAAGATCTTCTCGTTGTTGCTCTCCGGGCCCGTCGGAAAGAGAAAAAAACCATGTTCCTCGACCGAGTACTGGGCAACTCGGCCGTGGACGACTTCGCCGTCGAAGAACTCCACTCTGGCGGAGGCCGCGCTGCCGCGCGTGTGGATATCCATGGAAGAGATCTGCACCTCGAGATCGCGCCGAAGTGGGTCCTTGATGAAAAACACCGCCTTCAGCCCTTCGAATTCGACCCGGAGATCCTCGCCATCGGCGGTTTTGACATCGACACAATGATCGCTCGGGCTGAACTCCCTGAGGAGCGTTCTCCGGAGTGTTGAACCGTCTCGGTGGTGAAGGACCACCTCGCGTCCGATCTCGTTCCCCATGTTCCCCTCCAGACGCCCAATGGCGCACGGCGATCATGCTATCACGCGACCATGTGCGCATTCGGCGGAGAATTTCGGCGCAGATCAAGGTGTTAAGGCCAGCTTTGTGGACCGGGCTTCCCGCCTGTTCGTGATCTCTGTGCCGGCGAGACGCCAGCACTACAAAGAGCCGAGGTCCATTGTAGGGCCGGCGTCTCGCCGGCCTGATGGTGAGGTGGGTCGGAAGACTTCAGTGTCCGATTCTCGGACTTTGCAAGAGAAGAGGCTGAGCTCTCAATTAGATGTTGTGATGGGTTGAAAATGCGATGCTCTTTGCGATGTTCCTCGCGCCTTTGCGGTGAAACTGCGATGAGCGATATGGAAGGGGAATGAGTTGCAGGCAAGCCGAAAATCGCGTCGCTTGTTTCAGCTTCGGTCAACCCTAAACAGTCATCAGACGTCCGAGAGATGCCCGCGCTCGTTGTGCGTGAGGATGACAAACATCTCCACCGCAAAGATCAATGACTTTGCGATAACAATGAATCGCGGCATGATCATCTTCTCGGCAATACTGACGAAGCAGGCCCTTCATCAACCAGGCTTCCGTCAGCTTTGGTGAAACATCCAGGATTCGATCAAAAAAAATCTCCGCAACTTCCCATCTCTCCTCGGAAATGGCTCGTGCGGCGTGCCTCCGATAAACCCGGATAATCGAGTGCTCGGGTTGAACTTCCGGTGGCCTCGATTGTTTGGTTTCTTTGTGTATGTTTAGCATTGACAAATACAGAATGAAGGATAGGAGATTGATTGTCAAGCGAAATATTCAAAATTTATGAAAATTTATTGAATGAAATTATGTCAATAAATCTCAAATCGAATTGTTGGATTGTCGTCGGTTCTTTCGCGGAATGCCTCTCAGACATCTGGGCCTGCATTCAAATGGATGATCAGCAGAGAAAGAGGAACGTTCGTGAGATTCCATCAAACGGTTGGATTCGTGGACGATCCCGATTATCCATGATTGTTGACCTGCTGGGATCTCGCCGAATTCCATCGCCTGGGAAGCCGAAGACCCTGGTGAAACCCCGGTGGTCAGGCGATTCATGCAAGGGCGACGTGGGAGCGTCTCCAAAGAGAGGTCGGCACGGGTTATCATGGCGTCATGGCGCGAAAAGAGACTTCCAATTTTGTTCACCTCCACCTCCACACTCACTACTCCCTTCTTGATTCGACTATCAGCATTCCCGAACTCGTAAATCAGGTCTCCGGCTACGAGATGCCGGCGGTGGCGATCACCGATCACGGCAATATCTTCGGCGCATTTCAATTCCACAACGCCGCGTTGAAGGCCGGTCTTCGGCCGGTGATCGGATGTGAGGTCTATGTCGCCCCGGGCGACCATCTGGAGCGATCTCCGATTCCGGGGCGTCGTCGTCCGTATGACCACTTGGTATTGCTTGCGGAAAACGATCGCGGCTATCGGAATCTCATGTGGTTGGTGAGCGAAGGATTTCTCAAGGGCTTCTATCACAAGCCGAGGATCTCCAAGGAAGTCTTGGCCGAGCACTCCGAAGGACTCATAGGTCTTTCTGCTTGTCTCTCCGGCGAAGTCTCCCGTCTCCTGCTTGATAGAGACTCGGAAGGGGCGAGAGTCGCGGCAGAGACCTACCGCGAAATTCTCGGTGAGGGCAACTTCTTTCTCGAGATTCAGAATCACGGCACCAAAGACGAGGAGTTTGTCCGGCAGGGGATGAGTGATCTTTCCCGTTTGACCGGGATCGAGATGGTGGCGACAAACGATAGCCATTTCCACAAGCGTGAAGACCTGTTTGCCCACCGGGTCATGCTCGGGATCGGTCTCAACCGAACCCTTGAAGAGCTTCATCAGAACTCTGCCTACAATGCCGAGTTCTATGTCAAAAGTGGTCAGGAAATGGAGGCTCTTTTTTCGGATTATCCCGGTGTGTGCGAACGAACGGGCGAAATCGCCTCACGTTGCCATGTGCGTTTCGATACCGACACGCTTCACCTGCCCAACTATCCGGTTCCCGATGGATACTCCATTGAGTCTTTCCTCGAGAAATGCACCCGTGACGGCCTCGAGGCCCGATTGAACAAACCCGCTCCAAGAATGCACCCGGACGAGGACTACGAAACACGACTGAATGAGGAGTTGGACATCATTCGGCGGATGGGTTTCCCTGGGTATTTTCTCGTGGTCTGGGATTTTATCCGGCATTCCAGGGAGGCGAAGATTCCCGTGGGTCCTGGACGCGGTTCGGCCGCCGGATCGGTGGTTTCATATGCGCTTGGAATCACCGATATTGATCCACTCGAGTACGACCTGCTCTTCGAACGATTCCTCAATCCGGAGCGGATTTCGATGCCTGATATCGACATCGATTTCTGCCAGCGCCGTCGTGAGGAAGTCATCGACTACGTCCGCGAACTTTACGGTGAGGAATCGGTGTGCCAGATCGCGACTTTCAACATCCTCAAAGCCAAGTCGGCGATCCGTGATGTCGGCCGTGTGATGGGGATGCCGTTTGGTGATGTGGATCGAATCGCCAAGTTGATCCCCGATGACCTCAACATCACCATCGAGAAGGCGCTTGAGGACTCGCCGCAGCTCAGAGAACTGGTCGATGGAGACGATGACGTTCGGACCCTGGTGGAAACCGCGACTCGCATCGAGGGCAAGGCTCGGCACTGTGGAGTGCACGCCGCCGGCGTTGTCATCACTCCCGAGCCCTTGGTCAATCTCGTGCCGTTGATACGCACATCACACGGTGACGTCGCGACCCAGTTCGATAAGGACGATGTCGAGACGCTTGGCCTGCTGAAGATGGACTTCCTCGGGCTTCGCACACTGACCGTGATCGCGGACGCGGTGGATTCGATCCGGGCTCAGGTTGACCCCGACTTCGACCTCGACGAAGTTCCCCTCGACGATCCGAAGGTCTTCGAACTCTTTTCCTCCGGTGACACCGACGGGATCTTCCAGTTCGAGTCATCGGGGATGAAGGAGGTTTTGCGCAAGGTCCGACCCGAGGTCTTCCTGGATGTGGCGGCGCTCAATGCCCTCTATCGACCGGGCCCGATGCAGTTCATCGACGACTACACCGATCGCAAGCACGGCAAGAAAGCCATCACGTACATCTTCCCCGAGCTGGAGAAGATTCTCGGCGAGACCTACGGCATCATCGTCTATCAGGAACAGGTGATGAGAATCGCGGTGGAGATCGGCGGGTTCTCCATGGCGAAGGCCGACATGCTCCGCAAGGCCATGGGCAAGAAGAAACAGGAGATCATCGACCGCGAGGGACAGAATTTCATTGATGGTGCGGTGGCGAAGGGCCATCCGAAGGCCAAGGTCCGCGAGTTGTGGAACCAGATCGTGCCCTTCGCCAAGTACGGCTTCAACAAGTCACACTCGGTCGCCTACGCCCAGGTGGCTTTTCTGACCGCCTATCTCAAGGCACACTATCCGGCTCATTTCATGTCGGCCATGCTCACATCCGAAGCATCGAACACCGACAAGCTGAGCCAGTACCTCGGGCGGTGTCGGCAGATGGGGATGGAGATTCTGCCACCGGACATCAACACCTCGCTGCACGCGTTCTCGGTAGAGAACGGTGACATCCGCTTCGGGCTGACCGCGATCAAGGGTCTCGGGGATGCCGCCATCGAGCCCCTCCTGGAAGCCAGGGAGGCCACTGGTGGGTTCACATCGCTTTCCCAGTGCCTGGGTTCGCTGCCGGCCCGCGCGGTCAATCAGAAAGCCCTCGAGTGCCTGACCAAAGCCGGGTGCTTCGACCGGTTCAAGGTGAGCCGGAAACCCGTGCTCGAAAACCTGGACCAACTGGTGGAAATGACCACCCGTGAACGGGAACAGCGCGAGCTCGGCCAGGGGTTTCTGTTTTCGGATCTGCCATCCGAGAACCTCGAACGTGAGATCAGATCAGCGGAGCGGGTCGAAAATGAGGATCGACTGGATTGGGAGCGTGAGGTTTTGGGCTTCTACCTCAGCGGCCACCCGCTCGACGCCTATCGTGCCCAGCTCGATCGCTACGGCAACAGCGCGATCAACGATCTGCCCATTCGATTCCAGGAGGGCGCAGAGACCGCGGTTGTCGGCGGGTTGGTATCGGCTCTCAAGGTCATTCCGATCAAGAAGGAGGGCCGGAACCAGGGCCGTCGGATGGCCGTTTTCCAACTCGAGGATGCGACCGGGTCGGTTCGGGCCGTCGCCTTTCCCGATACTTTCGAGTCCTGCGAACGGTTGATCGAGGACGGTGCGGCACTCTTGATCACGGCAACCCTCAAGGGCGATGGCGACCACGTCGAACTCATGGTCGAAGAGGTCGCGGATCTCATGTCCATGGATTCAAAGAAGGCGGCCGGGCTGCGGATCACCATCGATCTCGACACGATGGACGATGAGGCGTTGGAAGCGATCCGGGAGTTTCTGCTCGAACACTCCGGTGAGATGCCGGTGAGATTCGAGTTGCGCCGCCTCGGCCGATTCAGAGCGCGTCTGGTGCCCCCGGCAGCGCTTAGCGTCGATGCGAGTCAGGAGACCCGGGACGGACTGATTCCGCTGCTTGCCGGTGGACGCTGCGAGTTCGAGTTCGACACCTCCAAGCGGAACGGTAAAGCCGCGGACACGCAGCCACCACCCCCGCCAGGGTCTCCACCGGACGAAGAAGCCGGCTTGGTGAACTGAGCGCGTTCGGTCCATCTCAATGGGACACGGATCGACACGGATGAACGCGGATTGCACGGATCTTTTTGAGAGTGGATTGGCGGGACTCGGTCGCTGTACAACTTCGTGTCGGCGGGATTGGTTGCTTTCACGATGTGGTTCTGGATTCGGAAACGGATTTGCACGGAGCCTTCTCGTTCAGATTCCTGCTGATTCAAGACCTGGTTCCGTGAAATCCGTCTGAGATCAAATTCGACAAACTACCGGCAGCAGACCACGTTGCCACGAAGTCGACACACGTACCGGAATCCGGACGCCACCTTCGAGAGAATCCGTGTCAATCCGTGTTCATCCGTGTGCTATTTGCGATGCGCCCGCGATGCACTTGGTGTGCTTGGCGGTCGTTGCGGTGAAACTGCGATGCTTCGTGAAGTCCTTTGCGGTCCTTTGTGTCCTTTGTGTTTCAAACTCGTGCGTGGATGTCAGAACCGTCGGGTAGAGGGGTGCGTCAGGATCACGGCCCCGGCGAGGGCGAGCAGCAGCGTGAACAACGTACGGCCGCCCCAACCCAGGGCCGGGATGGCGGCCGGGGTGGGTTGTTCAGTCGGGTCGAAGGTCAAGCCGCGAACACCATGACTACTGTGGTAGGACCCTAGGTGGTCAACGGTGCCCGTTACCGGATCGATGCGAGAAAAATAACCGGTCCCGCCCCCCCACATAGCGCTGAGGCTCCAAAGGGTGTGAATCCAGCCGTCCGGACCCGTCTCCAGGTCATACCCGAAAACGCCATTGTGGTCGATGTACTCGAGACCACACCCGGGATCCGGGGGATCCGGAATACCTGCACTGGTCCACAAGCTTCCGTTGAGACTCGCGAGGCCCAGGAGGTGGTTGTCGGGCTCGCAGAAGAGCGATGCGGCGCCGGTTTCTCGGTCAATGGTGTAGAGCCCGGGCCCGCTCGGATTGTAGTCCAGCATCCAGAGCTGTCCCGCGGCGTCCTCGTCGAGATCGATATCATCCAGTATGAGATCGATTCCCAGTGTTCCCACCGTTTCCGAAACACCTGTAGCAGGGTCGATCTTCACGAGAGTGTCGGTGTCCAGATTCACACCGTAGAGGAATCCGTCTACCGAGAACTCGATGGTCGAGACATTGTGCGGTCCGTTTCCGATCGGGGTGGCCGTGTGGTACCCCGGACCCATAATTACGACGTGTCCGTTTTCGATCGAGTACGGACCAGCGACCGCGGCTGCGGTTGATCCGGCCAGGATGAACAACGCTGCACAGCAGAGCTTCCGATTCATGGATGACTCCTCTGGTTCGTGAATCCATGTTGACACAGCGCGGAAGGCGCAGTTCTTAGTTTTTAGTTTTGAGTTTCATCGCAGGGTGGATTCGGCGGTTGAGGACTTCGTGCGAGGCGATGTTTGAAACACAGAGGACACAGAGAACCACGGAGGTTTCACAGAGCATCGCAATATTTACCCGGGCTCCCTCGAGATTTCTACCGAGTACGGCTCTTGCTACATTGCGATGAGTCAAAAAGCACTCCGTGGTTTCCCCGTGAATCTCCGTGCTCTCCGTGTTTCAAGCTCTCGCCATGCCGGCTTGGATTGCCGAGTTGGAGAGTCGAAGAATTGACCGGTGCCGGGCCTTGCGATGGATAATTCAAAATTAAGAATTGAGAATTTCCATCCGCTTGTACTCCCCACGTGTCCACCGTTCGATGTCGGTCTTGTACCACTTGGAAAACCGTCGCCCCGATGGGCCACCGGCGAGGGCGGTGTGGACGGTGTCGGTGCCGAGATCGGTGATGAATCGCCACGACGGTGCAAAGGTTGTCGTCCGGCCGTGCGCGGTGAAGAGTCCGCCCTGAACCACGGTGGCGCGGCACCCGGGCAGCCCGATGGGTCCGTGATCGAAACCCAGGAACCCGGGGAGCTTGCCGTCAAAGAAGATGTTGTTCATCTCGACCTTGCGTCGTCGTCCCCATGCCATGACATCGTAGATGTCGACCTCGGTCAGGAGTTCGGTGAAGACGGTTCCCAACACGGCCTCGCGACCGTTCTCGCCCCACCAGAAAGGATCCTCGTGGAAGAGAACGGCGTCGAAGAAGTGGTAGTAATCAGCGAGGATGGCAGTCTCGTCGACGAGGGTCTCCCACGCCTCACGGCCGAAGAGCCGCTCACCGCAGACACGGGTCAGCACCTCGTGGTAGACGGTCTCGAAGAGGGTGGCCCCTCGACTCTCGGTGTCATAGCTGAAGTCCCAACCTGCGAGGAGGCGACCGGCCATGCTGTTCGGGAGCAACGGCCGCCAGATCTCCATGAGCCTTTTCGCCTGCAAAGAGATGAGGTCGTTCTGGATGGCCGCCATGCTGTCGGTGTCGTGGTGGTCGTTGGCGGCGAGCAACTCGGTGATCCGATCGAACCGATAGGAACCCATGGGCAGATTGACCGCCATGGGCCCCGCGGGGTTGTTGAGATCATTGTTGGCGGTTGCGATGATCCCGTCGGGCGGGTTGACCGTGGCCAGCAGGCGGTCGGCGTCCACGGTCTCTCGCCAGACGAGATCCTCATCCCAGGCAGGGACCGGGAAGACCCCGGAGTGGCGTCGAGCGGGGAGGAGCCCGGATTGTTGATATCCGATGTTGCCGTCGCGGTCGGCTAAAACCCAGTTGCACGAGATGGCCACCCGGCGAAGAAGCTGCTGCGCCTCCATCACGGTGCGCGCCTCCGGCACTTGGCGGATCACATCGAGGGAGGCGGCGGCGCCTGTGCGGTGGCCCGACCACGCACGGGTCAGATAGAGACCGTCTTCGAGTTCGGCACATAGGGGATCCGCCTCGAGCACCCCGAGGTCGTTCTCGCGGATGGTGATCCGGGTATCGTCGTGCTTCTTCCGTCGGATGGTCTCGTCTCTGCACTCGAGGGGCTCGAAACCCTTTCCACGTCGGCACGCGCCGTTGGTGCATTCTTCGATGAAGAAATCAACCATGTCCATAAAGCCATAGGTGAAACCGAGGGAGAGCGATCGGGTTCGACCCATGACCAGACCCGGGACCCCGGGCATGGTGGCGCCCACCTGGTAGTCGTCGGGGGTGTGCATCACTGCCTCGTACCAGATCGCAGGGAGTCGGTTGCACTCGAGGTGGGGATCGTTGCACTGGATCGCATTGCCGGAGGCGGTCCGGTTGCCCGCGACCGCCCAGTTGTTGCTGGCGGCCACCTTCGGCGCGCCCGGGAGAAAACGGATCTCGGCTGGGAGGATGCCTTCGATGTGACGCAGTCCCTGGATGAGATCGATGGTCGTGCTGTCGAGGTCTGCGAGATGGGGGTCGAGCAGACATTGCAGTGCCTCCACCGGTGTTCCACCGTGGATCGCCTGAATGATGAGCTTCTCCATGTCCTGTTGTGACTGCGCCAACCCGAGGTAGGACATGAGTTGGACCGTGAGCAGCGTGTCGGCGACCGACCACGGTTCGGGCCGGTGACCCACCAGCCGGAACTCGAGCGGTCGACCCTCTGACTCCAGGACATGGTTGACCCCCGCGGCATAAGCTTCCGCGAAACGGCGGGTCTCCGGATTCAATTCATCGACCTGTCGCTCGGTTTGGCGTCGAAAACCCATGCTCCGCATGAAGACATCGATCCCGAACGTCGTTTCGTCATCGGCGAGGCACTCCGAGATCCGGCCCTGGCCGACGATCCGGGCCATGACCATCTGAACCAGACGGTCGGTGGCATGAACGGCGCCGAGGGCGCAGGCGAGGGCGTCCTCGTCGTCCGCCCAGAGTTCGGCGACCCCATCGGCGGTCCGGGCGGCCTCGAAATCCATGGATCCGACGGTGGTCTTGCGACGTTGGCGGGTGAGCTTCATTGAGGGGCCTCCGGATTGGCGCTCGTCATGGAGCATATCAGCGAAGAGGGAAGCCTCGCATGCCGGTTGCGGTTATGCCTACAATGAGTCCCGGGTCGAATTCGAATTCGCCCCGTTTTTTGACCATTCGGCCGTCAGCCAAAGAGGGAGACCTATGAAGTTTCGGTGCCTCACCCTGTGTTTTCTGTTGATCTTCACCGCAATCGCCAACCTGGAGGCGGCGGATCGATTCGACGACTCGGTGCGGTCGGTGGTCACCGGCGCGAGACCGCTCGAGATCGCCAAAGATCTCGGAATCGCCGTTCGAGACGGCCGGGTGCAGGTGGTTGCGATCAGCGATGGCCGCGGCACGGCCGTCATCGAGGACTGGCTTCGATCAAATGACGCGGCCTTTGTGCTTGCGGCGCGGGGCCGGGTCCAAGCGTTCGTTCCGCCCTCGCTCCTGACTGAACTTGCCCAGCGATCCGATGTCGTGTCTGTCGAGCGGCCGAACTATGCGGAGTTGCCCGAACCGGCGCCTCCGGCTGCGCCGCTGAAATTGACCACCCTCGCGGTGACCTCGGAAGGGGTGGCCGTGATGAATGCCGATGCCTGGCACGCCGAGGGTCTGACCGGAGCCGGGATCCAGGTCGGCGTCATCGATGTCCAGTTCGGCGGGTGGTCGGACCTCCTCGGTGTCGAGCTGCCGCCCGCCGGCCAGACGACCTATCAGGCGTTTGGCGGTGCGAGTCTGAACGGTGACGAGGTGCACGGCACCGGTTGCGCCGAGATCATCCACGATATCGCGCCCGAGGCCGAGCTCTTCCTCGCTCATATCCGTTCCACCACCGATTTCTATGCCGCCCTGGATTGGTTCTCCGGTCTCGGAGTCGATGTGGTCACCATGTCGCTCGGGTGGTTCGGCGCCGGGCCCGGGGACGGCACCGGTCAGATGGCGGACGAGATCACCGCTTTTGTCGCCGCAACCGACGCACTCTTTGTCACCTCGGCGGGGAACGAGCGCCGCTCACATTGGCAGGGGACGAGCGTTGACGAGAATTTCGACAACTGGGTGGAGTTCTCACCCGGCACTGATATCAACAGCCTTGTCAGCTCCATGTCCGAAGATGATCGAGTTTCGGTCAACATTGTCTGGAATGACTGGTCCTCACCGTCATCGGACTACAGCCTGCATCTTTTTAACCTCGATGGCGACGAACCGGTCGAGGTCGCAGTTTCCGATCGACCGCAGACCGGGCTGAGCTCACAGACGCCGTACGAAACCATCTCCTATACCGCGCCGGAGGGTGGCCGCTTCGGCGTCAGGATCGGTCGAGAGGGAGTGGCCGGCATCCACGAAATGGAGCTCTTCAGTCTCGATAGTGATCTCAACACCCGGGTGGCCGAGGGTTCGCTCACCCTTCCCAGTGACGCCCACATCGTGGTTGCGGTGGCCGCCGTCAGCTACACCTCGCCATACGGCTATCGTTCGTTCAGCTCGGCCGGTCCGGTCAACGGACCCGGTGGCGATTTTTCCGGCGGTGAGACCAAACCGGATCTTTCAGCCTATGATGGCGTCTCCACCGTTTCCTATGGACAACGCAGCTTCTTCGGGACCTCCGCCGCCTCGCCGCACGCCGCGGGCGCAGCAGCGGTGGTGCGGCAGGCTGAACCGGGTTTCGATTACGCCGAGACCCGCGCGTTTCTCGAGGCTCGCTCGCTTGATCTGGGTTTCGCCGGGAAGGACAGCGATTATGGCTGGGGCCGACTCTTTCTGGGACAATCCCCCGGTTCCAACTGTACGTTCGATATCAGTCCCACATCGGCTTCGGTGTCGGCCTCGGGAGGGGGGGGGATCATCCATGTGACGACCGACGATGGGTGTCCATGGACCGCATCGAGTCAGGTCGAGTGGTTGACCGTGGCGCCCTCATCGGGTTCGGGCGACGGTATCGCCGGGTTCACCGCCGATGCCAATCCCGGTCCGCCCCGCACCGGGCAGCTCACCATCGCAGGCCTCGCTTTTCTGGTCTCTCAGGTGGGCACCGAGTGTGACTATGTTCTGTCGCCCGCGTCCCAGACGTTTTCCGACGCCGGGGGCAGTGGAATCTTCACCGTAGAGACCGATTCCGGGTGCGGTTGGGAGGCGACAACCAATGATGCGTGGATCATCGTGACCGCCGGAATCGGTTCCGGATCGGGCAGCGTGCTTTTCAACGTGGCCGCCAATCAAACCGAAGAGCAGCGGACCGGCTCGATTTCAATCTCGGACCAGAGTTTTTCGATTGTTCAGGATGGGGTTGATACGGACGCCGTCTATATGGTGGCCGGGATCGCGGAGACCGAGGGCGCGTCCCAAACTCGCTGGAAATCCGATCTCGCGATCCTCAATCCCGGCGCCACATCGGCGCAGGTCGATCTCGAGTACCGGCACGACCAGGGTACGGCCCTGGCATCGGTGCTGGTGGAGCCGGGCGGGGTCGTCGAGCTTCCCAACGTGGCCGTGGGGACGTTTGGGGTGCCGAACTCGGCCGGTGTCGTGGAGTTGACGGCCTCCACCGAACTGATCGTGACCGCAAGGACCTTCAACGACGCACCCGACGGCACGTTTGGCCAGTTCCTGCCGGGTGTGACCGACGGCGAGGGTCTGGTCGGTGACGCGGTGGCGGTACTTTCCCAGCTGAACAGCGGTTCCGGCTTCCGAACCAACGTCGGCTTCGTCGACCTCGGAGGAGCTGGGGCGGTCGTCCGGATCCGGCTCTTCGACGGGGGAGGGGAAGCGGTGGGTTCGGACCTCGCTGAGATCATTCCGGCCGGAGGCTGGTTTCAGGTTAACCGGGTTTTCAACGCCGCAGATGCCGGTGCATGCAGCGGCTGTTACGCCCTGATCGATCTGGCTGGGGGAGAAGGTCAGGTCTGGGCCTACGCATCGGTGGTCGACAACTCGTCGGGAGATCCCACGACCATCCCCGAAGTTCTGACCGATGTCGCGACGATGGTCGGGGATGAGAGGTATCTGGCTGCCGGTATCGCGGAAACCGACGGCGCCAACCAGACGAAGTGGAAGTCCAATCTCGCTCTGCTCAATCTTTCCGGTCAGGGCGTCACGGCCGATCTGACCTACCGTCACAGCTCTGGATCTGCCGCTTCATCGGTGACCCTGGCCGACGGCGAACTCCGTGAGTTCGCGAACATCGTCGCCGATCTCTTTGGTGCTCCGGGTTCGTCGGGAGCGGTTGACGTGGATGCCGATGGGCCGCTGGTGGTGACGGCGCGGACCTTCAACGACTCGTCCGACGGGACCTTCGGTCAGTTTCTCCCGGGGTTCGGAGTGTCCGCCGCCCTCACCCCCGGTGACGACGGATATCTGAGTCAGCTCAAGAGCACCGATGATTTCCGCACCAACATCGGGTTCACCAACTACGGAGCGAGCACCTGCAATGTCCGGGTCTTTCTCCACGACGACCAGGGCATTCAAAAAGGGCAATTCTATGCCTCGGTGCCGGCGGGTGGTTGGAGCCAGGTCAATCGGGTCTTCGAGGCATCTGGAGTGGGTACGTGCCCCATCGGCTACGCCATCGTCAAGGTGTTGACGGGGGGATGTAAGGTCTGGGCCTATGCATCGGTAGTGGACAACGGGTCCGGGGACCCGACGACCGTTCCGGTTGTGATCCGCTGAGCGGGGGTGTCGTGTGACGAGAATTGTCCGAGTCGAAATCGAGGGAAGACCCGAGTGGGGCGTGGTGGAAGGTGAGGAGATCGTTGACCTGCCGGATGGTCCGTTCGGTGGGGAACCGAGACGCGGAGGTGCCCTCGGCCGTCTTGATCAGATGCGCCTCCTCGCGCCGGTCGCCCCTTCAAAGGTCATCTGTGTCGCCCGTAATTATGTTGCACACGCCGCGGAGCACGCAGCGGAGGTGCCCTCAACGCCCCTGCTCTTTTTCAAACCGGCGAGCGCGGTGATCGGCCCCGGCGCCGCCATCGAGCTTCCGGCCGAGTCGGGTCAGGTCGAACACGAGGGTGAACTCGCCGTTGTCATCGGCCGGCGGTGCCGGCGCATCTCCGAGGAGGAAGCATGGGCTGCGGTCCTCGGTGTCAGCTGCGCTGACGATGTCACCGCCCGGGACATCCAGCGAGCGGAGAAGCTGTGGACCCGCGGTA
>CBESWV010000061.1:0-17343 GCA_965533305.1 uncultured bacterium
CCAACCCGACCGCAACATTCGAGACATCCCTCGGCACCTTCAAAGTCGAGGTCTTCTCTGACACCATGCCCGTCACCGCCGGCAATTTCATCAGTCTCGCCGAGAGCGGTTTCTACGACGGCCTCCACTTCCACCGGGTCATTCCGAGCTTCATGGCCCAGTTCGGCTGCCCCTACAGCAAAGACCCGAATGACGGCCGCGCCGGCACCGGCGGCCCGCCGCACGGCACCATCGCCGACGAGCATCCCGACAACGCCCGCTTCTCCAACGAACCCGGCACGCTTTCCATGGCCAACACCGGCCAACCCAACAGCGGCGGCTCGCAGTTCTTCATCAACACGGCCCACAACCCCTACCTCGACTGGTTCAGCCCCGGACCCTCCAAACACCCGGTCTTCGCTCGCATCACCGAGGGAATGGATGTGGTCAGCGCCATCGAAACCACCCCCACGGGCCCCAACGATCGCCCCAAGACCCCCGTAGAGATGATCAAGGTCACAGTCGAGGACTGAACCGGGAACTCCCGGCCGCATCCTCGTGTTGTGTCGTAAGTAGCGATCAGCGAACTCCGGCCTCGGATGGCGGAGAAAGGTGTTCCATGAAAGTCGCCACATCCTCGAAGCTCGTCATCATCGCCGCCGTGGCGACGGCCCTCGGCATCACCACCGGAGCCCCTCAGGTGGAGGCAGGTCGCGGTCTGCCGCCGGGTTTGATCCAACCGGTGAAGACCATCAACGAGATCGCGCGACTCGAGATGCCGACGATTGATCGGGCCGCCTACCAGGCCGAGGATGCCCTCCGGGACGAGTCGGAAATCCCGACACCCTTCCGTTTCGCCGCCACCATCGATACGAGCATCACTCCTGCGGCGGCAGGGACGTGGGAGAGCCTCGGCGACGGCAGTTCGCTGTGGCGGCTGCGGATCGTCTCACCGGGCGCGCTCAGCCTCAACCTCGGGTTCGACCGGTTCGAGCTGCCCGCGGGGGCCAGCCTTTGGCTCTACGACGGCAACGGGGCGATGGTGCAAGGGCCGTACACCCGCGACAACCGAAATGCCAAGGGCGGTCTGTGGACCGCCCTTGTTCTAGGTGACGAGATCGTTGTCGAACTCCACCAGCCTGCGGGCGCCGGATCACGGCCCGACCTGAGAATCGCCTCGGTCAACCACGGCTACCGCGAGTTCGGCGAATTCGATCCCACCGCGGCCACCAAACAGGGGTCCTGCAACATCGATGTCATCTGCCCGGAGGGCGACGATTGGCACAATCAGATCCGCGCTGCCGCCCGAATCACGATCTCGGGAGCATTTCTGTGCTCCGCCCAACTCGTCAACAACACCGCCGAGGATCTCGCACCATTCCTTCTCACCGCCCAGCACTGCGTCGAGAACGCCTCACAGGCGACCTCGGTGGTCGCCTTCTGGAACTATGAATCGCCCACCTGCGGTTTCCATGCCGGCGGCAGCCTCGCCCAGAATCAGAGCGGCGCGACCCTGGTCTCGCTCTGGGCGTGGCAGAGCGGCTCCGATTTCGCCCTCGTTCGTCTCGACCAAACCCCGGATCCGGCGTTCAACGTCTACTACTCGGGCTGGGACGCCACCGGAAACATTCCCTCGGGTTCGGTCGGGATCCACCATCCGTCGGGCGACGAGAAATCGATTTCATTCAACACCGACCCCCTCGATTATGACGACTACTATGGTTCAGGCAGCTATCAGTGGCGCATCAACCAGTGGGAGCTCGGCACCACCGAAGGCGGGTCCTCGGGATCGTGCATCTACGACCCAGTCAGCCAGCTCTGCGTCGGCACCCTGACCGCCGGCACCGCGTCATGCGCCAACACGGCCGGCTACGACATCTATGGCCGGATGGATGCCCACTGGACCGGTGACGGGACGGCCGAGGGCCGACTCTCCGATTGGCTCGACCCGCTGACCACCGGCGCTCTCACCCTCGCGGGGCGCGACTCGGGGGGCGGATTCACGAGCCAGACCTGGCTCGTCCCCGCCGCCGCCTCGACCCCCGGTGTCGGAACCTCGAACTGGAAGACCCAGATCGTGGTGACCAACCCGACAACCGCCCCCCAACAGGCGCAGATCTATTTTGTCGCCAAGGGCGAGGCCTGGCCCGGCAGCTCCATCTCGGGCCCGCACACCATCCCGACGGGCGGGTCCTTCGCTATCGATGACCCGCTGGCAAACCTCAATCCCACCAGTGGGCTGCTCTATGTCACCGCGAGCGCCGAGGGCATGCCCGTCGCCACCCGGACCTACAACCTCGCCACCGATGGCGGGACCTTCGGTCAGGGCATCCCGGGCATCCTTCTCAACGACGCAGAATCCGCCCAAACCATGATCCTACCCATGTTGCTCTCGGATCCAACACGATTCCGCGCCAACCTCGGGCTGGTTCAGACATCGGCCGGCAGCTTTGTCGTCCGGGTCAAGATCCACTCTCCCGACGGCACCGTGCTGGCGATCAAGGGCTACAACGTCCTCGGATCCTTCCTCCAGATCAACAATCTGCTCAACGACATGAACATCGGCAGCACGGTGGTCGATGGCGGCTGGATCTCGGTTCAGCTCATCGATGGTGCACCGCTCTACTGGACGACATATGTCTCCATCGTCGATGCCAGCACTGATGATCCGACGTACATCATGCCGGTTGCGCAGTGAAGGTAAGGAAGTTAGGGGTTCGACGTTAAGGGGTTCGGTGTGCTCCCGTCTTGACATTCGGACATTTGACATTTATATTTATGTCATATGACAAGGAGGTTGAAATGAGCGTCGCCGAGGTCGCGGAGCTGCTCGGAGGACCGAAGATCCTGGGTCGGAGCATCAACAGCCAGCTGATCATGGCCGACGCGGTGGATCACGGGCTTCCCACGGACTCGCTGGATCGGGTCAAGCGGGAGGTCGGTCTGTCGGACGCCGAGGTCGGTCACGCGCTGGGCATCAGTCTGAAAACCATCCACCGCCTCCGCAAGGATCCCGGTCGGCACCTCAGCAGCCAGGCCAGCGACCGCCTCTACCGGCTCGCCCGAATCTATCAACTGGCGAGCGACGTGCTCGAGGATCCCGGGAATGCGCGCGAGTGGCTTCGCAGCCCCCAGGTTGGCCTCGACAACCGGGTGCCCTTGGATCTGATGACCAGCGAGGCGGGCAGCCGTGAGGTAGAGGCGCTCCTCACGCGGATCGAGTACGGCGTCATCTCGTGATCCGCTGCTGGCGGCTGGTCAAAAAGAAACACGCATCGACCGCATTCTCCGGGATGGGAGCGCGACTCGCAGGAGGCCGCTGGAATCTCGCCGGAGATGCCGCCGTCTACGTCTCCAGCACCCTGTCCCTCGCGGCCCTCGAACTCTTCGTCAACCTCGGCCCCAGATCGACGGCTGCCTTCGGGCTCGTCGGCATCCCGGTGGAGATCCCGGAGCAACTCATCTCGGAACCTCCGAACCTGCCGAAGAACTGGCGCGTTCAGCCGCCGCCGAGCACGACCAGGACCCTGGGCTCGGAGTGGCTTCGATCGGGAGAATCCTGCGTCCTGAAAGTGCCGTCGGCCATCGTTCCAGTGGAGAACAACCTCGTTCTCAACCCGGCCCACCCGGATTTCTCCGCCATCGAGATCGGCGAGGCGCACACGTTCTCGTTCGATCCACGAATGTGGAAGGACTCGTAGGCGATTCCCCACCGTCGCCGCCATCCCGCTCATAGTGACGACCACTGACGCGTCGGTCGAGAGTTGATGGTGGAGTTCTAGCTCATCAGGGAACCACCGGCGAGCAAATGGAGCGCTCACCTCTTCACCTTCTAACTAGCGAGCATCGCGAGCGCTGACCTTCTAACTCGCGAGCAAAGCGAGCGCTGACCTCCACACTTCCTCACCCGTCCCGCCGGGTGAGGGCGTCTTTCGCGATCGCCTTGGCGCGCTCCATCTCCTCCGGAAGAGTGTCGCGCGAGGCCACATGCCAGTGGACATCGTGCCGTCCCAGCAGGGTCTCGAGCCGCTGCCAGAGTTCACGGTTGGCTACGGGCTTGCCCTCACGAGTCGTCCAGTTCCTCGCCTGCCAGCCCTTGATCCAGGTGGTGGCGCCGTCCTTGAGATAGTCCGATGCGGTGTAGAGGTGGACCTTGACCCGGCGACTGAGCTCGGCGAGACCCATCCCGGCGCCGGTGATGTGCATCCGATTGGCCGACGCCCCGGCCTGGCGTCCACTGAGCTCACGCTCCTCGCCGCGGAAGCAGAGCAGGACCGCCCAGGCGCCGGCGTCCAGTTTTCCCGATTGGGCGACGGCGGTGAAGAGGTGGACCGCCTTGGGATCGTCCACCGGCAGCGGCGCGCGGGGGATGGCCGCAGATGCCAGTTCGTCGGCGCGTTCATTCCACTTGTCGCCGGTGTGGCCGCGGACCCAACGCCACAGGATCTTGTGTCGTTTGATCTCGTTGTTGAGCGCCTCCCAGAGATCGCGGTTGGCCACATCCTTCTTGCCGGCCGTCTTCCACCCTGTGGCGCGCCACTTGGTCATCCACTCGGTGACACCCTTGCGGACATACTGGGAATCGGTCATGAGTTCGATTCGGTGCGGCCCGTCGAGGGAACGCAGAGCCTCGATGGCCGCCTGGAGCTCCATCCGGTTATTGGTGGCCTTGGGGTCAGCTCCGTTCAACTCGATGGGATCGCTGCCCTGGCGGAGAATGACCGCGCCCCAGCCACCGGGTCCCGGGTTGGGTCGGCAACCGCCGTCCGTGTAGATGGTGACGGAGGGAATGGTGTCGCTCATGACCTGTGAAGGTAGCCCAGCGGAGGCGGTTGGGCAAACGAGGGAGGGCAACTTCCTCGATGCCTATGAGCGCCATTTGAGGTGGCAGCCGCACTCAGTGCGTCTTCGAACCGTGCCCCCACCACTCCGGGGTGGTGACGATGAGTCGCTCGGCATCGCTCGGCACCACCGGACGCGCGAACCAGAACCCCTGTCCTTCGGGACAGTGAAGCCGGCGCAGCCGGTCCGCCTGATCGGCGGTCTCCACCCCCTCGGCGATGACCCCGATGCCAAATCCGTCGGCCATGGTGAGGATGCTCTCGATCATGGTGGGAGCGTCGGCGCCGAGGGCGCTGATATAGGAGGGATCGATCTTGAGGGTGTCGTATCGGAAGCTCTGGAGGAAGCTGAGATGCGAGAGACCGCTCCCGAAGTCGTCGACCGCCAATCTGATGCCGAGCCGCCGGAGTTCTTCAAGTTTGGCGATGGCCTGCCGACCGTGCCGGACCACCACTTCTTCGCGAAACTCGAGGCGCAGGGTCGAGGGGTCGAGACCGATATCCGCGAGAATGGTCTTGGCGCGGTTCACCATGTCCGCCTGCATGAAGAGTCGGTCCGAGATGTTGACGGAGACCCACAGGGTCGGATTCTCGGGGAATCGCCGGTGCCACTCGACGAGTTGGCGACAGGAGTCCTCGATCGCCCACCATCCGATGGCGTTCGCCAGACCCGATTCCTCGGCGATGGCGAAAAACTGACCAGGCTGGAGCAAGCCCCTCTCGGGGTGGTTCCACCGCACCAGGGCTTCAAATCCAACCACTCGGCCGCGATCGAAGGACACCACCGGCTGGTAGTACATGACGAACTCTTCGCGCTCGACCGCAAGGCGGAGCTCGCTTTCCAAACGCATGAGCGCGACCGCGGAACGGTGCATCAATGGGTCGAATACCTGGGTCTGACCCCTACCGGCAGCCTTGGCGCGGTACATGGCGACATCGGCGTCGTGGAGAATCTCCTCGGGTTCGTCGTACCCCGTGGCGCTCAGGGCAATTCCGATGCTCGCCGAAACCTCGAGCGTGCGATCATCTACCCCGAAGGGGGTCTTGAGCCGGTCCTGGACCCGTTCCGCCACATGCAGCGCATCGGACACGCTGGGTGCATTGGCCACCAGAATCCCGAACTCATCGCCACCGAGTCGAGCGAGGGTGTCGCCCGGCCGCAGAAAAGTCGCGAGCCGTCGGGAGATCTCCACCAGGAGACGATCGCCCACCGAGTGTCCAAAGGTATCGTTGACCCTCTTGAAACGATCCAGATCGAGGAAGAGAACGCCGAACGGAGGCCCCGATTGGCGTTTCATCGTTTTGAGAGCCACCGTCAACCGGTCTTTGAAGAGTGTTCGATTCGCAAGCCCTGTGAGTTCGTCGTGGAGGGCGCCGAATGCAAGGAGCTTTTCCGCGAGTTTCCGCTCGGTGATGTCGGTCATCGACCCGGCGATCCGACGGGCCTCACCGTTCAGGTTTCGCACCACGAGGCCCCTCGACAGCACCCAGAGAAAGTCGCCCCCGGTGCCTCGGACCCGGTATTCGTGCTCGAAATGGCGGGCGTTACCGCTCAGATGCTCGATCAGCATATCCTTCAACCCTGAGAGCTCGTCGGGGTGAACCCTGTCGAACCAGTGATGCGGACCGGCAACCACGTCGCGTTCGGGAAGGCCCATGAGACCATTCCACCGCGCCGAATAGAACACGGTGTCGCTTTCCAGGTCCCAGTCCCAAAGCCCGTCACTCGTCCCATCAATGGCCAGGGAGTACCGCTCGGTGTCACGATGAATCTTCCGAAGAACCCGATGCCGCTCCACCGACGCCACTATGCAGCGTCGCAACTGGGTCCGGTCGATCTCACGTCGGGTCAGATAGCCCTGGGCGCCCTGCGCGATGGCTCTCAGCGCCACATCTTCGCCGTCTTCATCGACCATGACTACGATGGGGACGTCAGGGTTGCAATCGTGAAGCCTCTGGAAGGTGGAAAGTCCCGAGCTGTCGGGAAGATCAAGCCCGAGCAGGACGATGTCGATGCCTCCGGCCGAAACTCGATCCACCGCACCGGCCAGGCTCAAGGTGGACTTGACGACCACACCATCCAGTGCCCGGGGAAGCTGGTTGCGCACCAGATCGGTCTCGGCCACGCCCTGCAGCACCGTGAGAACCACCAGATGGTCCTCCGCAACCGCGGACGACACTTCGGCCGTCATCGGCCGAACTCCGTCCTCGGGTGTCGCAAGGGTATTCACATACCGTTGCGGGTGTGTCTTTTTCCGTTCGTTCCCCACATTGACCGTCCCAAGCTTTCTTGGAGCGTAGCAAAATAGCGATGGCCGTCAAGCTCGCGAAGGTCAACGTCATGTCAACTCAGGACAAAAAATCGAGACTCGTGCGCAGAAAGTCGGCATTCGTAGCGGCTATTTGGACTTCTCGGCCCTCGAACTCTTCACCCCGAATATCCGAACCAGGTAGTCGAGGAGGCCCGGCGTGTGTTGAGCGAGAAACACGCCGACCTTGCCATGAATCGTGATCACGGCTTCCCTTTTCCGCCGCACCACTGCCGACACCATCTTGCGGGCTGCGGTGTCGGTTCGCATCCGCAACCACCTGGGCACCGAATCCCCGACATCGGGGTTGCGGAGCCCGTCGTTGCCCACCTGACGGATCTCCGAATCGATGAAACCGGGCGCCAGCAGGGTCACCGACACCCCACGGGGCCGCCACTCATTGCGCAGCGAAGCTGCGAGGGCCCGGACGGCGTGTTTGCTCATGGCGTAGGGCGAGGTCCCCGGCAATGAGACGTGACTCATGACCGAGCCCATGATGGCGAAGCACCCGCCCGACGCCTCCAGGGCCTCGCGGGCTGCGAACGCGGTCCGAATCACACCGAAGACATTGGTCTCGAACTGCCGGCGGTAGTCAGCGAGTTCGCGACGATGAAACCAACCGGCCACCCCAAAGCCCGCATTGGCGACGACCCAGTCGATACGGCCGAGCTTGTCGACGGCTTCGGCCACAGCGGCTTCGAGATCACCATCGGAGGTCACATCGCACTGCACAACCAGGGCCCTTCGACCTTGAGCGCGGATCTCCAGCGCAAGCGCTTCGAGCCGCTCCCATCGCCGGGCCGTGAGGACGACATCAGCGCCGCGGCGGGAGAAGTCGCGCGCCATCGCCGCGCCGATCCCCGACGAAGCCCCGGTTATGAACGCGACCGTTCCATTGAGTTTCTTTGCCATGCAGAATCCCCTCTCGGCGGAGTCAGGAGGTGAGGAAGTGAGGGGGTCAGCGCTCACTTTGCTCGCTGTGAGGAGGTGAGGAGGTCCTGACTCCTAACTTCCTACCTTCCTCACTTCCTGACTCCCGACTCCCAATTCATAATTCATCATTGAAACCTCATCCTACCCGTTCTCGGTCAAACTCTTCCGAGATGGGTTCGTATACTCTCATCGTGCCTTCGAGGGAGGAGATCACCGATGTCTGCCAATCGACGTGAGTTTGTCCAACTGTCCGTCCTTGCCGCCACCGCCGCCGGTGTCGCAGCCGCCGCCCGCACCAGCAGTGCCGATTCGGAAAAAGCCGAGAAACCGCTCGAGATTCTCGTCCTCGGCGGGACCGGCCTGATCGGGCCGCCCCTGGTGGAGTACGCTCTCGCCCGGGGCCACGAACTGACCCTTTTCAACCGCGGCAAAACGAACTCCCATCTCTTCCCCGATGTCGAACGCATCAAGGGCGACCGTAACGACGACATCACGGCGCTCGAGAAAGCCGTCGCCGGGGGCCGGCGTTGGGATGTGGTCATCGACAACACCGCTTCGCTTCCCCGGTGGGTCAGCGAATCGGCCGGTTCGCTCTCAGGCGCTGCCGATCTCTATCTCTATACCTCTTCGATCTCGGCCTATGCCGACTCATCGGTCCCGGGCGCCGACGAGACCGCCGCCGTCGGTGAGATCTCCGCCGAGGACGAGGCCCTGGTCAAGACCACCAAGGACATCACCGGCCTCAACTACGGTCCGCTCAAGGCACGCTGTGAGGAGGAGGCGCGCAATGCCTTCCCCGGCAAGGCCATCGTCGTGCGTCCCGGCCTCATCGTCGGCCCCGGCGATTACTCGGATCGCTTCTCCTACTGGCCCATCCGGATCTTTGCTGGCGGCGAGGTCATGGCTCCGGGCAACCCTGATGACCCGGTCCAGTTCATTGACTGCCGCGATCTCGGTGAGTGGTACATCCGACTGGTTGAAGCGAAGGCCGTCGGCACCTACAACGGTGTCGGCCCCCGGTCGCCCATGAGCATCGCCGGAATGCTCTACGGCATCCGAGCCGCCGTCGACAACAAAATCTCCTTCACGTGGGTGGACGCCGATTTTCTCGAAAAGTACGAGGTCCAGCCCTGGATGGAGATGACGGTGTGGGTTCCCCCCGTGGGTGAGTACGCCGGTTTCTCGTCATCGAGCATCCAACGCGCCCTCGACGCGGGTTTGAGTTTCAGACCCCTCGCCGATACCGCCAAGGCCACCATGGACTATTGGAACTCACTGCCGGAGGAGCGTCGCGCCACACCGAAGGCGGGGTTGTCCGCCGAGAAAGAGAAGAAAGTCCTCACCGCGTGGCACGCGCGGGGTGAGGAAAGCGAAGGGACCGGATCGTAGTCGGACTACGGTTTTCGCCTTGAACGGGGTGCCATCTTTTGCATTGTTCGGATCCGAATTGGCCTCCTCGTCGGTCGCACCTCGATACCGAACAATGCTAAAGGTGGCTCCCTCGGCCACCCGCGATCGGAGAATCGGGAATTATCGCCGACGAGGTTCCTTCAATGCCCTTCCCGTGCGTTGCCAGGCACCTTTTCGTCGGACGAAAAGAGAGCCAGGCACGCGCCGCTGAACGCGCGATTCGTTGCACCCTGTGCGCCACACACCACCGCTGGACCTCAGTCGAGCATGGTCTGTGGAATCCACCTATCCCGATGAGAGTTGACCAACAAAGATGCTGAATAAACTCCTCCAACGCGTCGTCTCGGTGGAGGCGGACGAAGTCCGGCCCATGCTCCTCTCGGCCCTTTACTTCTTCCTCATCATGGCCGGCTATTTCATCATCCGCCCTCTGCGCGACGAGATGGGCATCGCGGGAGGTGTCCGCAATCTTCCCTGGCTCTTCACCGGGACGCTGGTGGGAATGCTGCTCACCCACCCGATCTACACCGCCATGGTCTCGCGCCTGCCCCGGCGCCGATTCATCCCCTTGAGCTACAACCTCTTCGCCCTCTGCATGTTGGTCTTCTTCGTCCTTCTCGGAACCCTTCCCGAGACCCAGACCGTCTGGGTCGGCCGCGCCTTCTACATCTGGACCTCGGTCTTCAACCTCTTTGTGGTTTCCATCTTCTGGTCGATCATGGCCGACATCTTCAAACCGGGCCAGGGTGCCCGCCTCTTCGGCTTCATCGCCGTCGGCGGCACCGCGGGCGCCATGGCTGGATCGACGATCACCGCCGCTCTGGCCCAACAGATTCCGCCCAGATACCTCCTCCTGGTCTCCATCGCCCTCATCGAGCTTGCGGTGATCATCGCGTTGACGCTGATGCGTGGCAACAGCGAGAGTGCGGCTGAGGACAGCGGCGTTTCGAACGACGAGGTCATCGGCGGCGGGGTCATGGCGGGGATCTCCGCAGTGTTCCGATCCCCCTATCTGCTCGGCATCGTGTCCTACATGCTGCTCTACACCATCACCGCGACCTTCCTTTATTTCGAACAGGCCGAAATCGTCTCCGAGATCTTCTCTGATCGCGGAGCGAGGACCGCCTTCTTCGCCAAGCTCGATCTCGCGGTCAACACCCTCACCATCGTCACTCAGATCTTCCTCACCGGAAGGATCGTGCGGTGGTTCGGGGTCGCCTTCTCCCTGGCCTGGTTGCCGCTGGTCTGCGTCATCGGTTTCTTCGGTCTCGGTCTCGCACCGACCCTCGGGGTCCTCGCAGCCTTCCAGATCTTCCGGCGCGCCTCGAACTATGCCGTCGCCCGCCCCTGCCGCGAGATGCTCTACACGGTGTTGCCGCGGGAGGTGAAGTACAAGGCGAAGAACTTCGTCGACACCTTTGTCTACCGTGCCGGCGAACAGGTCGGTGCCTGGTCCTACGCCGCCATGGGATGGCTCGGGCTCGGGATGACCGGGATCGCCTTTGCCGCGATCCCGCTCGCTGGTGCGTGGATCGGTGTGGGGCTGTGGCTCGGGAAGAAGCAGGCGGTGATGAGCCGTGAGAGCTCATCACAGGGTTGAACCGCATGGGCGCAAAGGCCATAGCATCATTTACACCCTTGCGGTTCTCACTCGTGCGGGCGAGAATCAATCCCGAAGGAGCCACCCATGCCGCGAGCCGTTCTCGCCATCGACCAGGGGACCACCGGCACGACCGCGCTGGTCATCGGCCACGACTGCTCGGTCCTCGGCCGCGCCTATTCCGAGTTCACCCAGTACTATCCCGAGCCCGGCTGGGTAGAGCACGACGCCGAGGAGATCTGGCGGATCTCACTCGATGTCGCCGAGCGCGCGGTCGCTTCCGCGGACGTGGAGGGCGCCGAGCTCGCCGCCATCGGACTGACCAACCAGCGCGAGACGACCGTCATCTGGGACCGCCGCAGTGGCCGCCCCATCCACCGGGCCATCGTCTGGCAGAGCCGCCAGACCGCCGCGATCTGCGACCGGCTGCGCGCCGCCGGCCACCAGGACTGGATCCGCGAGCGAACTGGTCTCGTCCTCGACGCCTACTTCTCGGCGAGCAAAATCCGCTGGATTCTGGACCGGGTTCCCAACGGCCAGGCCCTCGCCGAGCGCGGCGATCTTCTCTTCGGCACCATCGACACTTGGCTGCTGTGGAAGCTCACCGGCGGCGAGGTCCACGCCACCGATCCAACCAACGCCTCGCGTACCCTCCTCTTCGACATCACAAAACGCCGATGGGCGTCCGAACTACTGGAACTCTTCGATGTTCCCCGTCTGATGCTGCCGAAAATCCGGCCGAGTTCAGGGATCTTCGGAACAACCCGCGCTCTCGGCACCATCCCGGCCGGAATCCCGATTGCGGGCATCGCCGGCGATCAACAGTCCGCCCTCTACGGCCAGGCGTGCTGGCGACCCGGGATGGTCAAGGCAACCTACGGCACCGGCAGCTTCGTCGTCCTCAACATGGGCGAAGAAGCCACCCTCTCCGATGGCGGTCTGGTGACGACCGTGTGCTGCACCGAGACCGGCGCTTCGGCCTATGCCATGGAGGGATCCATCTTCACAACCGGCGCCGCGGTCCAGTGGCTGCGGGATGAGATGCGGCTCATCGAGACCGCCGCTGAAACCGAGGTCATTGCCGGTCGCGTGACCGACACCATGGGGGTCTATGTGGTTCCCGCCTTCGCCGGTCTCGGCGCGCCGCACTGGGACATGCACGCTCGCGGCTCGATCGTCGGTCTGACCCGGGGCAGCGGACGCGATCAAATCATCCGCGCCACCCTCGACAGCATCGCCTACCAGGTCCGCGATGTCGTCGACATCATGAACCAGGATTCGGGCATCGACATCAGCGAGCTCAGGGTCGATGGCGGGGCCGCCGCCAACAATGTTCTCATGCAGTTCCAGGCCGACATTCTCGGGATTCCGGTGGTCCGACCCAATCTGGTTGAAACCACCGCCGCCGGCGCCGCCTTCCTGGCCGGGCTCGGGGTCGGTTTCTGGAGTGATCCAGAGGAATTGGGACGATCGTGGCGAAGGGAAAGGCTTTTCGAACCGAAGATGGATGGGGCTCAGCGGGACGAGCTTTACGAAGGCTGGCGAAAAGCCGTGAGGCAGGTATTGACGGCGAAATAATGCAAAATCCAGGATGGAGAGCAAACCAGAACTTGAACCTTGGGTCTTTAATCATGCATCCCGAATCTTATTTCTCATCGCCTATTCGGTTGAATCTCTCAATTCCCCCAAAAGTTTCGCTAGAATTGAAATGAAGGGGATCACGCTGCGATGAACCACGAGGAAGGCACACTCGCGACCGACGACGGTCTCGCCCTCTACTGGCAGTCATGGCAACCGCCCGGCGAACCCGAGGGCGTGCTTCTCATGGTCCACGGTCTGGCGGAACACTCGGGGCGGTATCTCAACCCGGTCCGCCACTTCGTCGCCCGGGGCTGGACATGCTTCGGTTTCGACTATCGCGGCCACGGCAAGAGCCCCGGACCGAGGGTTCATATCAACGGTTTCGACGAATTCCTCGCCGATCTCTCCGAAGCGCACCGCCTGGTCAGAATCCGCCACCCGAAACAGAAGATCTTCCTCGTCGGCCACTCCCAGGGGGGACTCCTCTCTCTGCTCTACGCAGAGACAAACCCCGACCGTCTCGACGGGGTCGTGGTCTCTTCGCCGTTTCTCGGCATCCACCCGGATTCCAGGCCGTCGCCCGTGGTCATGGGCGCATCGAAGTTCATCTCGCGCATCATGCCGAAAATGATGTTCTCCAAGGTCGCGGATCCCTCGCTATTGAGCCGAGATCCCGAGGTCGAGAAACAGTACATCGCTGATCCGCTGGTCAGCAACCAGGTTTCAGCCCGCTGGGCCACTTCGGTGATGGCCGCCCAACGCACCGCTCTCGCAGAAGCGCCGTTGTTGACCATCCCGACCCTGGTCATGCAGGCCGGCGACGATCGACTCGTGGATCCCGACACGACCCGAACCTGGGTCGCATCGGCACCCGCCGATCTCGTCAAGTACGTAGAGTGGGAGGGTTATTACCACGAACTCTTCAACGAACCGATGCTCGAGCGCCGCAGAGTCTTCGACAAGATGGAGACGTGGCTTGAAAAGCAGGTAAGCTGAGCCCCTCAACGAAGGCGCAGAAGACGCAGAGATCCATCCCAGGTGAACAAGCTACACTGCACGGGTGATCGTGACCCTGAGACCCGATTGCACCTGGTTTCGGTTGGCGAGAAAGGCAGATCATGCAAACCCGTTGGAAACTCATCCTCGTCGCATTGTCCGTCATTGTGCTTGTTACCTTCGCAACCTGGGTCGTCCAGCCGCTCGGGGCCGACGGTGGCGAGCGCGACGAAAGCAAACGAAACAAGCCGAACGTGATCATCCTCGGCTTCGACGGCATGGACTACGAATTGACGGCGAGAATGATCGACGAGGGCCGGCTGCCGTCGTTTGAGCAACTGGCCGATTCAGGGGGGTTTGCTTCCCTGGGAACCTCCATCCCACCCCAGAGCCCGGTTGCGTGGTCCGATTTCATCTCCGGCACCGACGCCGGGGGCCACGGGATCTTCGACTTCATCCACCGCGACCCAAAGACCATGACGCCGTATCTGTCGACCAGCATCGCCAGACCGGGAACCATGTGGGGCTTCGGAAAATGGCAGGTCCCGTCAATATTCAACCCCGGCTCGGTCGAACTCCTGCGGAAAGGCAACGCTTTCTGGACGGTTCTCGAAGAACACGGTGTGCCGACAACCATCATCAAAATGCCGGCGAATTTCCCCCCGTCCGGCACCGCCGGGCACGAATTGAGCGGGATGGGGACGCCCGATGTTCTGGGCACCTATGGAACGTTTTCCCTCTTCACCTCCGACCCGTTCGCTCCCGGCACCGAGAGCGTCAACGGCGGCGATGTCTATCAGGTGGAAGCCAAGAACGACCGGATCGACACCAGGCTCTTCGGACCCGACAACCCGTTCCTCGTCAAGCCGACCCGAGTATCCGCCGAGATGACCGTCCATGTCGACCAACAGACCAACGCCGCGAAGTTCGTCATCGGAGACGAGGCGTTCATCCTCGAGGCCGGCGGTTGGAGCGAGTGGATCCCCGTTTCCTTCGATCTGATCCCGACCCAGGCGCTCCCGGCCATCGCCCGTTTCTACCTGCGTGCGGTGAAACCCCACTTCGAACTCTATGTATCACCGCTCAACATCGACCCCACGGCCCCGATCATGCCGATCTCGACCCCGGATTCCTATGCCAAGCATTTGTGCAAATGCACGGGCTATTTCTTCACCCAGGGCATGCCGGAGGATACCGGGGCGGCCAAGGCCGGGGTCCTGACCGTCGATGAATTCCTCGCCCAGGCGGAGATTGCCGGCGATGAAAACATCGAACAATTCAAATTCATTCTGGATGAGTTCAACGAAGGTCTGCTCTTCCACTATTTCGGCAACACCGACCTCGTCGGGCACATCATCTGGCGATCCATGGACCCCGATCACCCGGCCTATGTCGCCGAGGAGGACGCGAAATACGCAGAAGTCATGCCCGAACTCTACGAGAAGATGGACAAGGTTGTGGGCTACACCCTCGAACACATGCCGAAAGACACCCTGCTGGTCGTGATGTCAGATCACGGGTTCTCTCCTTGGCGGCGGGCCTTCCACCTCAACACCTGGCTCAAGGAGAACGGCTATCTGACCCTCAAAGACCCGGACAAGGCCGGGGAGTATTACTCCAACGTGGATTGGACAAAGACCCGGGCCTACGGTCTCGGCATCAATGGCCTCTACCTCAATCTCAGCGGTCGTGAGAAGGGCGGCATCGTCGACCCCGAAGACCGGGATCGAATGATCGCCGAGATTGCCGGAAAGCTCCGCGCGGTCATCGACCCCACAACCGGCAAAACCGCCATCTCGAAGGTCTACATCCGCGAGGAGACCTACACCGACGGTGGCTATCTTCACATCGGGCCGGACATCCAGGTCGGCTACGCCAGGGGTACCCGGGGTTCCGACGAGTCGGCCATCGGTGAGATCCTGCCGGAGGTCCTCACCGACAATACCGATCGCTGGAGTGGAGACCACTGTATGGATCACGAGGCCGTCCCGGGGATCCTGCTCACATCACGGCCGCTCAAGAAAGAGGCCACCGAGCTCAAGAATCTGGCCGCCGCGATCCTCGCGGAGTACGGTTTGGAGTATCCGCCCCCCCGCGCCGAGTAGTCTCGGCGCGGCCGTTCCCGTTCCCGTTCCCGCGTCCGATGACCGGCACCGCGGCAGCGGCAGCGGAACGCAACGCCGACACCGTGAGCCCTCAGCAGAACGCGGACTCGGTGCCTGGCTCTCTTTTCGCCGCGAAAAGGTGCCTGGCTCCGCTCCCATCGCGATGGTGGTTGGAATGACTCAGCGCCTCAGCGGTTCAATCCCGCGATGCCATCGAATCCCCATCACTCTTGGAGGGCGGCACGGGGTCAAAGCCACCCTGGTGAAACGGGTGGCACTTGAGGATCCGCACCACTGCCAGCCACAGACCGTAAAGCCCGTGGGTCTCGATGGCCTCGGCGGCATAGACCGAGCAGGTCGGCTCGAACCGGCACGCCGGTGGCATCAAGGGCGAGATAAACCGCTTGTAGAGGCGGGCCGGATAGGCGACAACCCGCCAGAAGGTCTCGAACCTGAGGTGAGCGGTTCTCACTGGCGACCTACACCAATCTCTTGCGCCCAAGGCGGTTGCGAAAATGCTCGGCGTACGGCCACGTACGACTCCGCTTTTCGCAACCGCCTGGGCATCAATATCTTGGCGCACTTCATCCAGCAGAACCCCTCACCTCAGGTTCAGCTCACCCCCACCGCTGCAGCGTCGCGATCCGAAAGGACCCCACCGTCCGAACGCTCCTTGACGGTGCCGTCCCGTTTCCACGACCGCTCACAGCGCGGTTCTCCACGGAGATCGACGACGGTGACCGCCGACTCGTCGCCGGTGCTCATGGAAAAGCGGCTGACCCCGAAGAGGTCTGCGAACTCGGCGGCGAAGGGCTCGATGGCCTCGGCCCGCTCGGCGGGAAGGACGATCTCGATCCCGGCGTCCAGTGTGTTCTTGATCCCCTGAGCCGCCTTGGCGTCCTCGAGGCTCTTGAGCACCTCGGAGCGGAGCTCCATCACGACCGGCCAGCCCTCACCCACGTCCCAGTCGAAGCCCTTCGGCAGCGATTCCAGATGGACCGAGCTCGCGTCGTCTTCCTCGAGACCATGCAGCGCCAACCATGACTCGTCCGCCGTGTGGACGAGCACCGGGGCCACCATTCGGATCAGCCCGGTCGCTGCATCCCAGAGCACGGTCTGCGTCACACGACGCCGACGACTCGTCTCCGGGTCGCAATAGAGGCGATCCTTGACCGCGGTCATGAAGACCGAACTCATGGTGTCGTTGCAGAACTCGAAGATGGCCTCGACCACCCGTTTGAATTGGTAGGTCTGATAACCATTGTCGACCTTTGAAATCAAATCGGCGAGCTTGGCCTTGGCCCACCAGTCGAGGCTTGTTCGATCATCATCGGTGAGTTCGACCCGATCGGTCTCTGGGTCGAAGTCCTTCAGATTGCCGATCATGAAACGGAGTGTGTTGCGCACCTTTCGGTACTCGTCGGATGCGACCCGGAAGAACTCCCAGTCGACCTTCATGTCGTGGCTGTAGTTGAGCGAGGCGGTCCACCAGCGGCAGATGTCGGCGCCGTGCTGTTTGAGCAGATCCTCGACGTCGATGGCGTTGCCCAGGCTCTTGGACATCTTCTCGCCCTCGGCGGTGACCATGA
>CBESWV010000062.1:0-17170 GCA_965533305.1 uncultured bacterium
CGGACACGCGCACCTACATCGGGTAGAGGCCGTCGTCGCGGGTGGGTGGAGCGCCACCGAAACCGCCGCCGCTCCCGTCTCCCATTTCGTCCTCGATGGCGTCACCGAGGTCTTCCTCGATGCGTTCGGGGTCCTCGCCGGCCTCGAGACGTCGGATCATCTCTTCCATGGCCGGGGTCACGGGTTCGCCGGCGAGCTCGGTCATTTTCCGCACCGCCGCCGCCATCTGCCGCGGGTCGTTCTCGTCCATCCCCTCGAGATCGGACGCGAGCTTCATCATCTCGCGCTCGAGGCGGGGGTCGTCCATCGGGTCTCCACCGCCCTCGGATTCGCTTTTCTGCGCCGCGCCGACACCAAACCGCGAAGGCACCCGCCGGAGATCCTCGGCGTTGCATTTGGGGCACGACGGCACCTTGTCGGGATCGACCTTGAACGAGTGAAAGCTGAAGATCCGATTGCACGACGGGCAGAGGAATTCATAAACGGGCATCAGTCTCCTCCCTCACCTGGGAGTGTGGAGTGAATGGAACTGGCCGCATCTTTCAGCGCGTCTATTCACTCCACTCTCCTTGCTGTCCCCATTCTGCCACCCTGAATCCATCGAGACCACTCTCGATGAGTCGCCAATCGTCCACCCGCATCGCAAGCTCGACGGTCTCGTCACCATACCGACAGGCGAGTTGGTGCGGGAGATTCACCGCCCGCTGCACCATCTCGGCTTGATCGAGGGGCACCCTGAGAATCGCCACTCCGGGCCCGGACAGAAGCGTGCTCCTGACCGCCGACCTCAGATCGTCCAACCCCTCCCCCGACACCGCCGATACGTTCACAGCGCGGCGTCCCCCGGGGGCCAGCGGGCGTCCGCCGCCAACCAGATCGATCTTGTTGAGCACGATCAGTTCCCGCTCCCGATCCACACCGAGACCCTCGAGCACCTCGTCGCCGACTCTCAGGTGCTCCTCCCATGAAGGGTGGGAGACATCAACCACGTGGAGGACGAGATCCGCATCAACCGCCTCTTCAAGCGTCGATCGGAAAGAGGCCACCAGATCGTGCGGCAGCTTGCGGATGAAACCAACGGTATCGGTCACCACGACCGTGATGTCAGAGCCGAGGGAGGCCCGTCGCGCCCGCGGATCGATGGTCGCGAAGAGGCGGTCCTCGACCACGACCTTGGCCTTGGCCAGTCGGCGGAAGAGACTCGACTTGCCGGCGTTGGTGTATCCGACGAGGGCCACCGAGGGCAGTTCGCGCCGCCGGTCCCGTCGCAGTCGCCGATCCCGTTCGATGATCTCGAGCTTGTCCTTGAGCTGGGCGATCCTCTTCGACACCAGCCGGCGGTCGATCTCGAGCTGCGTCTCGCCGACGCCACGGGTCCCGATGCCGCCGGTCTGGCGGGAGAGATGGCTCCAGCGCCGGGTCAGCCTCGGCAGCAGATAATTCAGCTGCGCGAGTTCAACCTGGGTTCTGGCCTCGCGAGAGCGGGCCCGGGCGGCGAAGATGTCGAGGATCACCGCCGCTCGGTCGAGGACCTTCGTGTCCTTGGGCATCTCGCGTTCGAGGTTGCGGATCTGCGATGCCGTCAGATCCTCGTCAAAGACCACGGACTGAACATCATGGTCCTCGGCGAGACTGGCCACCTTGGCGACAAAACCCGAACCCACGAGGGTGGCGGGATCCGGCGACTTACGCTCCTGGATGAGGCGTCCCACAACCCGTCCGCCGGCGGTGTCGACCAGTCGCTCGAGTTCATCAAGATGGTCCTCGACCTCGGACCGCAGCGTTGGAGAAACCACGAGACCGACGAGCAGGGTCGGCTCGTCGCCAGACGGCCTGACTTCGATATTGGGGGACATCAGTTCATGCAGTCAGGGCAGGTCTTCTTGGTGGAACCGCAACAAGACCTGTTCGAACGCGCTCAGGGTTCCCTCGATGTCCTTGGCGCCGTGAGCGCTCGAGACAAAACCGGTGCCACTCCGGTCCGGGGGCAGCAACACACCTTCTTCTCTCAGACCGCTCACCAAGCGACGATATGCGTCAACATCGGCGCGCCGGGCGGCCGTTCCCGAGGCGACCTTGTTGACCCCGACGTAGAGGGCGAAAACAGAACCGACCCGGTTGACGACGATGGATCTCTGAAAACGATCGGCGAGATTGAGGATGCCATCGGCCAATTGCGCCGTGCGTTCCTCGAGCCGTTCGTAGGTGGTGTCGTTCTTCAAGATCGAGAGCACCGCTTCAGCTGCAGCCAAGGAAACCGAATGCGGCGTGGCGAGGATTTCGTCCCCACCGGGGTCGGTGTCGGCCTTTTCGCCGTTGAAACCGACCGCGCCGATGGGAAAACCGCCGCCGAGGGCGGAACCATAGACCGCGATATCCGGAGTGACGCCTATCCATGCGGCGGCGCCGCCACGCGCCAACCGGAAACCCGACACCCGTTCGTCGAAAATCAGTTGCGATCCAACCTCACGGCAAGCATCGGCAATCTCTCCTACCGTCTCGACTTCGAGGGGGATCAGGCCAAACCGGGTCATCAACGGCTCGATCACGACGGCGGCGGTCTCGGCCGCACGTTCGCGGATCTCACTCACGATCCGATCGACATTCCAACTCGCGATCTCACGGATCGCGAAATCGTATCCCCCCTGACCCAGACTAGCGCCGATCCGCAGTCGCGCACCACCCGCGAGGGTGAGGATTTCGTTCTTACCGGTGCTTCGGCGAGCCCACGAAAGCACTTCCCTCATGGCCTCGTCCTGGTTGCGACAGAACCACCACGTGCCGACCCAGGGAAGAAACTGGGTGAGAGTCTCGGCGAGATCGACCTCCTGCGGCACGTGAAAACCGACGGGCACGCCAAAGTCGAGAACCTTCTTGACCGCATCGAGAACAAACTGATTGGCGAAGCCGACCATGGAGGATCCGCCACCACCGAGATAGTCGATATAACCGAGGTTGTCGAGATCGTAGACCTTGGGTCCCATGGCCTTGCGGGCAACAACGGTATCGGCCGCTCCCGCCCGGAGAACCGGAAGGAGGGATGCTCGATTCATGAGATCGTCGTAATGTTGACCCACGTGCTTAGAAATCCTCTTCGGTCTCGTCACCGTCGCCGTAAAAGAAGAAACCGCGGCAGACCTGCGAACAAAAAGCCCGACCGTATCCGATGACGGCGCAGTATTGGCAGAAGAGGCTACGACAGATCATGCAGGTCTGCAACTCCAAGTCTTTAAACGACTGGTCGCATCGCGAGCATTGATAGTCGCCCTTGGGTTTTTTCTTTGCCATGTCAGAGCAGTATATCTCCGACTCATCTTTATGGGGACGAGAATTGACTTGGAACCGCAACCGGTCGTATAGTCCACCGTCGGGCGGTGTAGCTCAGAGGCAGAGCAGGGGTCTCATAAGCCCTGTGTCGGTAGTTCAAGTCTACCCACCGCCACCAATTTAGCCCGCTCAATCCCGATGGGTTTGAGCGGGCTAAATTGGTTTCGCTGATAGCATGCAACTCATGGACACCGGCGAATTTGTCGACCACTTCGAGCGCACCTTTCCGAGTCTTGTCGGACGGCCGGTGTTGGTGGCGCTCTCGGGCGGTCGTGACTCGGTCGCGCTGCTTCATCTGTTGAGAGACCCGAGACTCGATCTTCGACTCGAAGCCGCCCACGTCCATCACGGCCTGCGCGGCGACGAGGCGGACGCCGACGCCCGGTTCTGTGGTCGACTGTGCGCGGCTCTCGAAATCCCGTTCGAGCTCATCCTCCTGCCCGCTGATGACGAACGGCCCGCAACCGGTGAGGCCGCATGGCGACGCCGGAGATATCGGGCTCTGCTCGATTGCGCCGCTTCCCGCGGTCTCGCAGCCATCGCCACCGGGCACCACCGAGACGATGTGGCCGAAGGCGTCCTCATCCAGCTCCTGCGCGGCGCCGGCCCACGGGCCATGGCCGGGATTGCGACCGAGACCCCCGACGGTGTCATCCGGCCCCTCCTGCCGTGGGACCGCACAGCGATCACCGAATGGTTGGAGCAACGGCAGATCGACTGGCGAGAAGACAGCAGCAACTCAGATACGCATCGGCTGCGGAACCGAGTGCGGCACGTGATCCTCCCAAACCTCGAGGACGAGGCGGCTCACCTTCGAGAACACCTCGTCACCGTCGCGTCCGCTCTCGCTGATGCCGAGGACTTTCTCGCCTCCGAGGTCCGGCGAAGGGCCCCGTTCGCCGATCCCTGGGATCCCGATGGCGGGGTCGAGACGACGGTCCTGAGAGATCTCCCCCCGGCGCTTCGGGCCCGCTGGTTGCACTCTCAGATGCATCGCCTGGGAGTTCGCCACACGACGCGCCGGCAGCTCGAACTCTTCCAACTCTGCCTGGACACGGGAAAACCGAGATCGGTGACCATGGGGGGGCGCTGGCGGCTGCGCTCGGCTCGCGGCCGGATCTGGGCCGAGCCCCCGGGCCCCCCCACGGGCACGGCAGTCACCCTCCAAAAAGGCTCCCCCACCACCTTTGGAATACCCGGCTGGCAGGTCAGGATGAGCACTCCTGACGAGCTTCATCCATCGGCCCGATGGCGCTGGCATCCGGGGTCGGTCGGAGCCGAGATCACCCTGCGTCCGGTCCGTCCCGATGACACGGTGGCGGTGGCCCCGGGAGTGACCCGATGTGTCCAAAAAATACTCGCCGAAAAACTCCCCCGCCACCTTCGATCCGCATGGCCGCTCATCTGCGAGGATGATATGATTTATTGGATTCCCGGAGTATGGCAACATCCGGAAAATGGGGATCCGAGCAACCGGGTCGTGGAGGTCATTCGCTCATGAACACCCCGAGGGTGGTTTACACCGCAGATCAGATTCACCGGCGGCTCGAAGAGCTGGTCACCGAGATCAGCTCCGACTACGAGGATAAGGAAATCATCCTCGTTGGAATTCTCAAGGGATCGGCCTTCTTTCTCGTCGATATGTCCCGGCTCTTCGAACCCTCGGTGTCGGTGGACTTCGAGTTCGTCGATGTGACAACGGCGGCGGGGGATCGGGGCGAGGTCGTCAGTCTCACCTTTGCCACGCGGATCAACGTCAAGGACCGGCACGTATTGATCCTCAAGGACGTCTTTCATTCGGGAGTGACCGAGAACTACCTCATCACTCATCTCAGCCAGCAAAAACCAGCCTCCATCGAGGTTGTCGCCCTGGTGGACAAACCACAACTGCGGAGCGTCAACCTGTCGGCGCGATACGCCGCCTTCACCGATGTGCCGGAGGGATACCTCATCGGCTATGGTCTCGGCCCGAGCCGAAGCCACCACACGAATCTTCCCGATCTGTGCGTGGTCGCACCGGGGGAAGATTCGGCAACCTCGTGAGGTTCTCCTTAACGCCTGTCCCAACGGGACAATGGCGGGAGGAAATTGGATCGTGAATCAAACCGTAAGAACCGTCCTCATGTGGGCCGTGATCATTGTTGGAGTGATGCTCATCCTCCAGGTTCTCAGAGGCTATTCGACCACTAGCCGCGAGATCCCGTTCTCGGACTTCCTCGACCGGGTCGCCACCGGCGAGGTGCAGCAGGTCCTGATCAAACGCGAGGAAATCCACATCCAATCCGGGACAGTGAGGGACGAGGAAGGTCCGCAGCCACGCTACGACCACTTCACCTACAACCCCGGATATGACGACCTCGTCAAGGATCTGCGCGAGCACGACGTGGTCATCAAGGTGGAGAAACCCACCGATGGCCGGATGTTGACCGCGCTGCTTTCGTGGGCGCCGCTGCTCATCCTCGTCGGTCTCTGGTTTGTCTTCTTCCGACAGATGCAGGCCGGTGGAACAAAAGCCATGTCCTTCGGCAAATCCAAGGCCAAACTGCTGACACCCGAACAAAGGAAGGTCACCTTCGAAGATGTCGCCGGCGTCCCCGAGGCCAAGGACGAGCTCGGGGAGATCATCGATTTCCTCAAGGACCCCAAAAAGTTCCAACGCCTCGGCGGCAAGATCCCCAAAGGCGTCCTTCTCATGGGTTCTCCCGGAACCGGCAAGACCCTGTTGGCGCGAGCCGTCGCGGGCGAGGCGGATGTTCCCTTCTTCTCGATCTCGGGTTCGGATTTTGTCGAGATGTTTGTCGGTGTCGGCGCATCGAGGGTCCGCGACCTCTTCGAACAGGGAAAAAAGAGCGCACCCTGCATCATCTTCATCGACGAAATCGACGCCGTCGGCCGCCATCGTGGGGCGGGACTCGGGGGAGGTCACGACGAGCGGGAACAGACCCTCAACCAACTCCTCGTGGAGATGGACGGTTTCGAGGCCAACGACGGGGTGATCCTCGTTGCCGCCACGAACCGGCCCGACGTGCTCGACCCCGCGCTGCTCCGCCCCGGTCGATTCGACCGGCGGATCGTGGTCAATCCACCCGATGTCAAGGGTCGCGAGGGCATCCTCGAGGTCCACACCAAGGAGATCCCCCTCGCATCCGATGTCGAGCTCCCGGTCATCGCCCGTTCGACCCCTGGATTCTCCGGCGCCGATCTCGCGAATCTGGTCAACGAGGCCGCCCTCCGTGCTGCCGGGTTCAACAAAATGAAGGTCGACATGGCCGATTTCGAGTTCGCCAAGGACAAGGTCATGATGGGTTCGGAGCGTCGTTCCCTGGCCATGTCCGAGGAAGAGAAACGCACCACCGCCTACCACGAGGCCGGACACGCCCTGGTCGCGGTTCTGGTTCCCGAGGCGGATCCGCTGCACAAGGTCACCATCATTCCCCGCGGGATGGCGCTCGGACTCACCCAACAGCTCCCGCTGGAGGACCGCTACACCTATTCTCGGGCCTATCTCGACGCCAATCTTCGGGTTCTCATGGGCGGACGGCTCGCCGAAGAACTCGTCTTCGGGTCCGAGTACATGACGACCGGCGCCGGCAACGACCTCGAACGGGCCACCGAACTCGCCCGGAAGATGGTCTGCGAATGGGGCATGAGCGCCAAGCTGGGACCCCTGACTTTCGGCAAACAAGAGCAGAACATCTTTCTCGGCAAGGAGTTCGCCCGCCATCAGGACTTCTCCGAATCGACATCGGAGGCCATCGACGAGGAGATCCACCGCTTCATCACCGAGGCCTACGACGATGCCAGCACGATTCTCGATGAACACCGTGATGCCCTCGAGGCCATCGCGGTGGGGCTGCTCGAGGTCGAGGTGCTCGACGGCGAAGAGATCTATGCGCTCGTCGCCGAACACTCTGACGTGGACGTCGCATCCATCAGGCGGCACAAGCAGAAGGAGCACCGGGAGGTCGCAGAAACGGCGTGACAAGGACTCCGGACTCCACGGCAATCGCGCAACGGCTCGACGAGCTGTGGATTTCGCGTGGGCCGGTGGTTATGGGCATCGTCAACGCCACGCCCAATTCCTTTTCCGATGGGGGGCTATTCCTCAACGCCGACGCAGCCGTCGCCGAGGGTGAGCGCCATCTCGAGGCCGGAGCTCGGATCATCGACATCGGTGGAGAATCGACCCGACCCGGGGCCGAGAAGGTGGACACGGCCGAAGAGCGACGGCGGGTCGTACCGGTGATACGTGAACTTCGGAAACGCCACCCATCCGCCATCCTCTCCGTCGACACCAGCAAAGTCGGTGTTGCCGAGAGCGCCCTTTCGGCCGGTGCCGACATCGTCAACGACGTCAGCGCCGCCGCCGAGCCGGGCATGCTCGAACTGGTCGCGGCTCACGGCGGCGCCATCGTGCTCATGCACCGTCGAGGCACACCCGCGACCATGCAGCTGGACACCCGTTATGACGATCTCGTGGCCGAGGTCCACGGCTGGCTTCGCGAACGAGCGGCCGCGGCCATTGCCGCCGGTATACCCCGCGAGAATATCTGGCTCGACCCCGGGATCGGTTTCGGCAAGGACGATGCCGGCAATCTCTCCCTCCTCGCGGCCCTGCCGGATCTCGCGGCCGCGGGTCACCCGGTCGTCGCCGGACCGTCGCGAAAGTCCTTTATCGGCCACCTCACGGGGACACCGGTCGAGGACCGCCTCGGCGGCACGCTGGCCGCACTGATCCCATCCATCTCCATGGACCGCGTGGTGGTTCGGGTCCACGACCCGGGACCGGCCGTCCAGTTTCTCCAGCTCGGTCGGCTCATCGCGGAGTCGGCCGCATGAACTGGCTGCTGGGTCTCCTGCGCGAGCTCAACACCCTCCAGGTGAGTCTCGCGGATGTCGTCGATATCCTCATTGTGACGTTGCTGCTCTACGCCCTGCTGGTGCTGCTCCGCGGTACTCGGGCGATGCAGATGATGTGGGGCATCCTGATCATCGTCGGGCTGTACTTCTTCTCCCGCGCCGCCGATCTCATCACGCTGTCGACCATTCTCGAAAATCTGCTGGCCTTTCTGCCCATCGCCATCATCGTCCTGTTCCAGCGTGAGATCCGCAGCATGCTCGCCGCATTCGGGTCGAAATCCCTGCTGCGTTGGAAGAGCGGCCAGGATGAGGGAACCGCGCCCCTCAACGAACTCGCCCTCGCGGTCCAGGCACTGGCCTCACGTCGGATCGGGGCGTTGATCGCCATCGAGCGCAAGGATTCCCTGGCCGCCTGGGCGGACACCGGCATTCCCCTCGATGCGATGTTCTCCTATGACCTCATGCTCAACATCTTCATCCCCGGAACCCCGCTCCACGACGGGGCAGTGGTGCTGCGTGGAAGCAAGATCGTCGCTGCGTCCTGCTTTCTCCCATTGACCACCCGGCACCGGCTTTCGAGCGAACTCGGAACCCGTCACCGCGCCGCCATCGGGCTCACTGAAGAGACCGACGCTCTCGTGGTCGTCGTGTCCGAGGAGACCGGAACCATCTCCCTCGCGGTCGAGGAGCAACTGCTCAGACCCCTCGACGAGACCACATTGAGAAACGCCCTCGCCGAACACGCCTTCGAGCTCGGTGCTCAAGACAACGGGTCATCCTGATGCTGCGTCCTCAACACCCATTGCACTTCATCGTCGCCCTGGTGGCGGCCGTCCTCCTCTGGTACGGGCTTGCCGGCCAGAAAAACGAGAACATTTCGGTCCGCGGGGTCAAGGCCGCTCTGACCCTGGTCAATATGCCGCGCAATCTCGTGCTCATGTCCAGCGTCCCCGACACCATCTCGCTCCAACTTCGCGGGCCACTGTCAAAGAGCCTCAATGCGGCGGCCGGTCTCGAGGTCTATCTCGATCTCGCGGACGCCCGGCCCGGCGCCACCTCGTTCACCATCGACGGCGCCGGCATCACGCTTCCCGACGATGTCGAAGTGGTGAGCATCGAACCGTCGGCCATCAACCTGGAGCTCGAACGTCTCACCAGCAGCAACATCAAGATGCTGCCCATAGTGGAAGGCGTTCCCGCGCCCGGCTTCACCATCGGCGAAATACGGATATCTCCCGTCCAGGTCAACGTCCAGGGCCCCGAAAGCCGGGTGCTCGAGCTCGAGTTCGTGGAAACCACTCCGATCTCGGTGGAGGGGGCCACGGGACCGGTCGAGGCCACCGTCATGCCGCGACTCCCTGATCCTCTCCTGCGTTCGCTCACCGTCGTCCCGGTTGTGGTCATCGTAGACGTGATTCCTCTGGACACCACCCCGACCCCCGTACCCGAATCGTCCCAGGGTCGCTGAGGATGACGCCCCGTCTTTTCGGCACCGACGGTATCCGCGGCCGCGCTCTCGAGCGGCCCCTCGATGAGGACACCGTCACCCGCCTCGGGGTCGCCCTCGCCCAGGAGCTCCGCGCCGCCGGCTGTGAGCCCTCGATCCTGCTTGCCGGCGACACCCGTTCCTCGACCGAAACTCTTGCCGGATGGATGGCGGCCAGTTTTCAGGCATCGGGCGGCGAGGTCACGTGGGGCGGAGTCCTGCCGACCCCCGCGGTCTCGCAGCTGCTGCGGGCCAGCGCGTGCGCCGCCGGTGTGGTGATCTCGGCGTCGCACAATCCTGCCGACGACAACGGAATCAAGATCCTCGGCCCCGGCGGGCAGAAGATCGACGATGAAGTCGAACGCAAGCTCGAACGACAGCTCCTCCTGGTCGAACCGACATCGGCGGCTGGTCTGCCCCCGCTCGATGCGGCGTTGGCGGCGGACTATCTCGACCTCCTGCTGGCATCGCACAACACCCCCCGGCCGCTCGAGGGCATGCATGTCGTTCTCGACTGCGCCAACGGTGCCGCATCGGAGATCGGTCCCGCGTTCCTCGACCGGCTCGGCGCCCGGGTCACCGTCCTGGCCGCGGCGCCGGACGGCACCAACATCAACCGCGACAGCGGCACCACCTCGCCGCAGAACCTCGTCGAGAAGGTGCTCTCCGAAGGCGCCGATGCCGGACTCGCCCTCGATGGCGACGCCGATCGGGCCATTCTGGTGGACGAACGCGGCCGACTTCTCGACGGCGACGATATCCTCCTCGCCTGGGCCCGCCATCTCAAGTCCCGCGGCCGGCTGCCGAAGAATCGGGTCGTCGCAACGGTGATGAGTAACTTCGGACTCGAGAGATCGCTCCGCAGCGCGGGGATCACGATGAAACGCTGTCCCGTGGGGGATCGCGCCGTCTGGCTCGCCATGGCCCAAGACGGTGTCGCCCTCGGTGGCGAACAATCGGGACACATCATCTGCTCCCACTATTCGGTGTCGGGCGATGGTCTCCTGACCGGCAGCCACCTCCTCGCGGGCGCTGTTGCCGATTCCCTGCGGACCTCCGAGCTATCGGACCTCGTCCGGATGCCCCAGCTCTTGATCAATGTCCCGGTGGCCGAGCGACGGCCCTTCGATGACCTCCCCGGGGTCACCGCCGAGTTGGCCGAGGTGGAAACCCGCCTCGTGGGCCGGGGACGGGTACTCCTACGCTACTCAGGAACCGAGCCGTTGGCCAGAGTGATGGTCGAGGGCGAGGATGCCCGCGAGATCGACGAGTTGGCGCATCGCCTCGCCGACGCGGTGAAGCACGAGTTGGGGTAGATCCCATCGCCGAAGGTATTAGGCGTTAGGTATAAGGTATTAGCTCCATCGCAGACATCGCATAAGAGACCGAAGGCAGAACCCGAGACAGCGCGTGCGGCGGCGCGTGCCTGGCTCTCTTTTCGCCGCGAAAAGGTGCCTGGCACAGCTCCCATCGCGCTCCCGCGGCATTGCCGGTTAGAGCCCAACCGTGATTCAATACCCGTGATGGACAACCAAAAGAAGTTCTTCCTCCTCGTTTTATTCGCTACAACGCTGCTCCACGTGGTCATCGCGGTGGCGACTCCGGTCTCGGGCGATGAGGCCTACTACTGGGACTGCTCGCGCCACCTCGACTGGACCTACTTCGACCAACCGCCGCTGGTGATCTGGGCCATGATCCCGTTGGGCGCAATCTTCGGCGAGACCAATCTCGCCGTCCGCGCTCCCGCGATCCTGGCGAGCCTGCTCATCGCGCTGACGCTGCTCCCGGTGGTGCGGCGTCTCGGCGGCGACTACCGCGAGGCCGGTATCGCCTATCTCCTCCTCCACGGCACCCCTCTCGTCTTTCTCGGCTCGTCCTACGCCTCCACCGACATTGCCATGATCGCCGCCTACACCATGGCCACCTGGGCGGCAATGGTGGTGGCAGATGGCGAACTCCGCGGCTGGTGGGGCTTCGGGTTCGCCATCGGGCTCGGCTTTCTCGCAAAGTTCCCCATGGTCCTCGCCCTGGCGCTCATCGTCGCTGCGGTGATCTGGGGCGAAGGCAAACGCCACCTCACGCGCGCCACTCCCTACCTCGCGGCCCTCCTCGCCTTCGCCTGCACCGCTCCGGTGTGGATTTGGGCCGCACAGCACAACTGGGACAACATCCTCTTTCAGCTCGAGGGCCGCCACTCCTCGGCGGGCTTCACCCTGAAGTACCTGGGTGAGTACCTCGGAGCCAATCTCGTCCTGCTCTCGCCCACCTTCGCCATCGCCCTCGGCGCGGCGTGGTGGATCGCACGAAAACGCAGCGAACCGGCCTGGCGGGTTGCCGTGGTCTCCGCCATCACCCCCCTCGCTTTTTTCGGTCTGCTCGCCCTCAGGTCACGGATGTCGCCTCACTGGGGAGCGCCGGGCCTGGTGGTCGCCGCAGCCATGCTGGTCATGCTGAACTTCCGCTTCAAACGGGGGCTCGTCATCAGCGGCGTGATTTTTGGTCTGACCCTCTCGGCTACGGTGCTCACCATCGTCGCCCTCCCGGAGAAACTGCTCGAGATCCAGTGGACCTACTCCGGCCGGCCCGGTCGGGTGAGCACCTCATCGGCCGCCGCGATGATCGGCAACGACGAGATCACCCGCGAGATCGCCGCAAGACTCGAGCCCGGAGAACTCGTGACCTCATCGAGCTACACCAATGTCCACCTCCTCGGTTTCCTCTCCGGTGGCGCACTCGAAACCCGCCTCGCCAACGTCAACAACGGGCTCCACGGACTCGCTTCGCTCTACTGGCACGAGCCCGATGACCTCGTCGGACGGAACTTCCTCTTTGTCGCCAACGATCGCCGCGGCGACATGCACACAAAGCTCGCCGAGATCTTCGCCGAGGTCGAGGAGCAGCCGCCCATAGAGATCCACCGTCAGGGCCGGCTCGTTCGCAGCCTACGCGTTCTGCGCTGCCGTGATCTCCAAGAGCCCGCTCCGGCGTTCACCCGCCTCGACTGACCCGCGTCTGATTCCGGGTCCGTTCCCGATCCCGACGGGCGATGGGCGATGGGCGATGGGCGATGGGCGATGGAAACAGCCTGCTGCGGCAGTCAATCATCGCCGGCGAGACGCCGGCGCTACAAAACCGCGCGACCCCTTGGCATACCCGCGTCCGAGTCCGAGGTGATCCTCTCCTTCTCCCTGACCCGTACCCGAGCCCGAAACCGTGCCCGTGGCCGATCCCGATCCCGATCCCGATCCCGTGCCCGGTTCCGGTTCGTGCCCGTACCCGATGAACCGCATCCCGCGGGCAACGAATATCAAACCGCCGCGGCCACCGCTTGTAGCGGCAAGCATCCCTGCTTGCCATGCAACGTCTCGATTCCGGGAACTCGTTCTCGAACCGGTTCGCGCATCGAATCGCAAGCTGGAAGCTTGCGGCTACAACGAGTCGAACGACTTGGAGCGCCCACGTCTCGTGGGCGATGTGGCCGCCCCTCATCGCCATCACTCGTCACAACCACGAAGACACCAAGACACCAAGGTTTCACGAAGACCATCGCAGGCGAGACGCCGGCGCTTCAAACCGGCTCGGCTCCTTGTAACACCCGCGCCCCCGCGGGCGAGGGAACTACCGCCGGTGTTCTGGCGGTCGCACCACCCTGACCCGGGAGGCTCGTCCGTCCTCGACCTGCTCGACCCGCAGCTTGATCCGATCCCAAACCACCTCGGTCCCCGGCGCCACCTCGCCATCCTCGAGAGCGGCGATGAGGCCACCCACCGACTCGGTGTCCTCGGGCTCTTCGATGGCCCGCCCCACCAGCCCCTCGAGCCGCTTCAATGAAAGGAAACCGGGCACGACCCATCCCTCTACGTCCTCGATGACTGTGGTCGTAAGATCCTGGTCGAACTCGTCCTCGATTTCTCCCACCACCAACTCGAGAGCGTCCTCGAGGGTGACGATCCCCGAGAACCCTCCGTACTCGTCGAGAACCACCGCGAGGTGCTGTCCGGTGCGGCGAAAGTCCTGCAGCAGGTCGGGCAGCAATCGACCCTCGGGGACATAGAGCGGCGGAATCACGAGATCGCGCCAGGAGGTGGTGGGATCGAGGTCCAAGAGGTGTTTCGCGTGGAGAACACCGACGATGTCGTCGGGCGAATCGGCCACCACCGGGAACCGGCTGTGCGGAGTGGTGGCGACAAATGACTTGAGCTCGTCGGGGCCCCACTCCACCGAGACGGGGACCACCATCGTCCGGGGGATCATCACCTCCCGCGCGACCGCGTGGTGGAATCGCAGGACCGACTCCATCATCATCCTGGCCTCTTTCGCGAGCTCGGCATGGCGGTGGGCCAACCGCAACATGAAGAGAAGATCCTCCTCGGTCACCGGAAGCTCGGGTCTCCCCTCCCCCGACAGCAGCCGGGTCAGCAGACCGAGCACCCAGTTCACCGGTTTCAGCACCACATCGAGAACGTAGAGCACCGGCGCCACCCGCGCCGACACCCAGGCCGAGTGGCGTTGAGCCAGAGTCTTGGGGGTGATTTCGCCGAAGATCAGGATGACCAGGGTCATGATGCCGACGACAAAGGCGAGTCCACCCTGATCCGTCACCCGATAGGCAATCCGGGTGGCGAGGGCGGAGGCGAGCACGTTGACGAGGTTGTTGCCGACGAGGATGGTGATGAGCAACTCTTGCGGGGCGGTTGCCCAGCGGTCGAGACCGGCCCGGGTCAGCCGTCCACTCGACTGGCGGAGGGCCTCGAGGCGTGTGATGGGCAACGACGAAAGCGCAGTTTCGGAAGCTGAGAAAAAGCCCGAACCGACAAGACAAAGCGCCACCCAAACGAGATCAGCGTTCATGGCACCTCGGCGGAGCGTCGTTGTCCATCTCGTTCGATCCTAGCATGCTGGCGGCATGCTAAGCTGCCGACGAAATCAAAGAACGCTGAGGAGGTCGGAATGAGCAACGGAGCACAAGCGCCCGAGCGTAAGGGACTGCATCCATTGGCATGGGTCGGCATCGGTTGCGGCGTGCTGATGGTGATCGTCATCGCGGTCATGATGGTCGGTGGATTCTTCCTGGCTCGAACGGTCAAGAACGTCGCCGAGGATTTCGAGGACAACCCGGGACTCGCCGCCGCCAAGTTCATCGTCAAGGCCACGCCCGATCTTGAAGAAGTCGATGTCGACGAGGATGCCGGCACCATGACGGTCCGCAACACCAAGACCGGCGAGCTCATCACGGTCAATTTCGACGACATCAAGGAAGGCCGGTTCAGCTGGACCGCCGATGGCGAGGAAGTGACCGTCGATGTCAGTGATGCCGAGGACGGCACGGTCAAGATCGAGAGCAGCGACGGTGACGGTTTCGCCATCACCACCGGCGCGGCCGTGAGCGAGGAGATCCCGGATTGGGTTCCCGTCTACCCGGGGAGCGAGCCCGCGAACCGCGGCACCATGAAGACCAACGACTCGGTCAACGGCAACTTCACTCTGGGCACCGATGACGCCGTCGCCGATGTTCTCGAGTTCTACCGCGAGCACCTCAAGTCCATCGGCTTCCAGGTCACCGTCAACACCTACTCGGGCGGCGACAACGAGGGCGCCATGATCAACAGCGTCCAGGAAGCCGAGAACAGGACCGTCATCATCGTGATCGGCAGCGATGACGGGTCGACCACGGTCAACGTGACCTACAGCTCGAAGAAATAGGGCTCCCCGGCCCCGATGGCAGCGCCCGGCGGAATCACCCGCAGCACGGTGAGGTTCGGGTGATTGCGGGGATCGTAGAATCGCTCGCGAGACGCGGGCGATTCTACCAATCTTCAGTGGATTGCTCTAGGCGGTGGCCTTCGCCACCTTCTCGGCGATCTCCACAAAGGCCTTTGCAGCCGCCGAGTCCGGACGCTCGATCACGATCGGGGCGCCGGTGTCTCCTCCGATGACGATGGCGGGATCCAGAGGGATCGAACCGAGGAGAGGCAGACCGAGCTCCTCGGCCGTGCTTGCCCCGCCTCCGGAGCCGAAGATGTGCTCGAGATGCCCACACTCTGGGCACTCGTAACCGCTCATATTCTCGACGATTCCGAGCACCCGGGTCTCGAGCTTGGTGAACATGTGGAGACTCTTGCGGGCATCGATGAGGGCGACATCCTGCGGCGTGGTCACGATCACGGTCCCGGCCAAGGGTACGTTCTGACAGAGGGTCAGCGAGACGTCTCCGGTGCCCGGCGGGAGATCGACGATGAGGTAGTCGAGTTCACCCCAGTGGACATCTCCGAAAAACTGCTCGAGCGCCTTCTGCAACATGGGTCCGCGCCAGATCACGGGCTGGTCGGGATCGACAAAGAAACCAAAAGACAAGACCTTGACGCCGCCCGGGGCCACCGCGGGAAAGATCTTCCCGTTCTCGTCGCCCGTGGGCTCCCCTTCGGCGCCCATCATGAGCTGTTGCGACGGACCGTAGATATCGCCATCGAGCAATCCCACCGTGAACCCGCTCATGGCGAGCGCGTGTGCGAGATTGGCCGATACCGTGGACTTGCCGACACCGCCCTTGCCCGAGGCAACCGCCACCACCCGCTTGATACCCGGGATCTTGTCGGCCCAGGTCGTGGACTCGGGCTCGGGCTGGGCCGGAGCCGATGCCATGGGCATCATGGGTTGGATCTGGATCTCCACCTCGGAGACTTCATCCATGGCCTGGAGAGCGGTCTCAACACGGATTCGCAGGTTCTCCACATCTGAAGGTTGGACAACCTGAACGGCGAGGGCGAGGCGGACGGAAGAGCCGTCGATGGCGAGATCGCGGATGGTCCCGGCCTGGACCAGGCTCTGGGTGCTTCCCGGCGCCTCGATCTCGTTGAGGGTTTCGAGGACGGTCTGATTGGTCAACGTCATTGGATCTCCCTTTGCGTCGCGTTTCTCGGATGGAAAAACGGCACGCGAGTGTAACCCATTCCCGGAAACGACGTTGGAGACAGAAATGGCCTCCAAGATCGTCTTCAGGGCCGGTCGATGACCATTCGGACAGGTACAATCGGCCCAGGATTGGGGTTGGAGGTTTCGTCCATGCCGGAGTTCACCCGTGATGGGGTCACGATTTCGTTCTCAGATGAAGGTGCGGGCCGGGCGGTGGTTCTCCTGCACGGCCACACCCTTGATCGAAGGGTCTGGCTGCCGGTGGTGCCACAGCTTCTGGACGCGGGCCTGCGGGTCATCAGACCGGATCTGCGCGGTCACGGCAGGAGCAGCCGCCCGGACACGGGATACCACGTCTCGCACCACTCGGCCGATGTGGTGGCCCTCCTCGACGAACTCGATATCGGGCGCGCCGCCGTCATCGGGTTCAGCTTCGGCGGTGGGGTTGCGCTGGAAACGGCCGTGACTCAACCATCTCGCCTCTCCACCATGGGCCTCGTGGCGCCGGTGATGCCGGATCGCCCTTTCGAGCCGTCGTTCATGGAGAATCTGCGCGAAGTGGCCCGCACCATCCGCAGTGAAGGG
>CBESWV010000063.1:0-17118 GCA_965533305.1 uncultured bacterium
CGCCGCACGGACCCGTCGGGCAGCGGGAGTAGAGGAGCCTCTACTCCAGCAAATTCTCCCGGATATAGGTGAATTTACCCTTGTTCACGAGCCCGAAGCCCTCTTCAAACTCATTGATGAGGCGGGAGACGGTTTCCCTGCTGGTGCCGATGGAGTGGGCGATATCCGAATGGGTCGGTCGCCTGACCACCACCCAGCCGTTGCCGAGGCGTTGGCCGTGGTCGCGGGCGAGATCGAGGAGATAGCGGGCGAGCCGCCCGGCCACATCCATATATGCCAGCGACTCCATCTTGGAGTTGGCGCGACGGAGACGACGGGACAGAATCGCCATGAGTCTGAGCGAAATCCGCGGACTCGATTCCAGCAGGCGTTGAAAATCTGCCCGATTGATCACCAGGACCTCGACCGCGCTCAAGGTCACAACCGAGGCCGATCGAGGTGCGGACTCGAGCAGGGCCATCTCGCCGAAGACCTGACCGGCGCCGAGAACGGTGAGGATGAACTCTTTGCCGTCAGACGAGGTGATCACGACCTTGACCCGGCCGCTTGCCACCACGAAGACCGCATCGGCGGGATCCCCGGCGTGGAATATGGTGTTGTCCTTCTCGAGCTTCCTGATTTGGGCGAGGGCCGTCAGATCGTCGATCTCCTCTTCGTTCATCTCGCCGAAGAGTTCGACACTCGCGAGAAGCTCACGGATGCGATCGCTCATGGAGTTGCTCCCGACGTTGGATCGAGTACCGCGTTGACGACGGATCCGCCGCTTGGCGGCGACGGAATCGAAACACAACCCGAGCCTAGCACGTCCCGATCGGTACACCATTTGGGGGTGGGCAGACCGAGCAGCGACCTGGATTTGTGAACGGCTTGGCGAACGGTCTCGAGATTGGCCTCCGAATCGGGGTTGAATCGGTGCCCGCGCCGGTCGGCGGTCATGATCCCCAAGCGAACGACCGTGATGATCTCGCGTTGGCCCGGCTGATCGACGATATCCGACATGACCGGGACCGCGCCGCCGGGCATGGTTTCCAACCGGGGTAGGACCGATACCAGGACAACCGCAAGGTCGACACGCGTGAGATTTTCTGTAGCCATCGCCACTCGGGCGTAGTCCGGGAGCAGGGTCATACGCCAGCGTGTTTGGGCTCGTTCGAGGGATTCGCTCCGCCCGGGGTAGTCTTCGGGTAATGATGAATAGCTCTCCATGGCAGATTGCCAGTCACCGCGATTTTCGCCGATCTGTCCCTGCAGGAGCACGGCCTCAGGCAGCATCGAGATGTCGATGAGTCGGGCCTCTGCTTTGTCGAGTTGACCGCCTGAGAAGTAGATCTTCGCCTCGAGAAGGGCGGAGTCACTGCGTTCTGGATCGATCGCCTTGGCGGCCTGGAGATCGGTCATCGCTGCACCGGAGTCACCGCCTTCGAATAGGCGTTCGGCATTGGCGATTCGATCATCGACCCAACGTCGTTCGAGGACGGCGGCGCGTTCGCCCCACGGCGGGGTGGGCCAGAGCCGGGCGCCACGTCGAGCGGCGTCGAGGGCCATGACCTCGAGCCCGGAGTTTTCGGCGGCGACCGAGAGAGTCATCCATGCGGCGGCATATTCTGGGTAGGACTCGCAGAAAGAGACAAGCTCGTCGATGGTGTCATTCTCGCCTTTGATGACCTGGATTTGATACTTCAGCAATTGGCTCGGCGCGGCGTTGGCGGCGCGCTGAGCTCGTTTGAAGCTCTCGACCAGGTCTCCGGCAAGGAGTTCCCGCCATGCTCGGTCGATCTTTTTCCGCTGGGACTTTTTGACCTTGGGAACCCCGGGACCGGAAAGCGGCGATGGAAGATCAAGTCTGGTCTCGGCCTCGAGCGATGGAGAAGAAACCGCCCACGAAAATGCCACGCCGAGGATGACCGCGATGACCGCAGAAGGTCGACGCAGGGTCGTCATCGCGCCGAACCGTTTCTGATCGTGATCGGCCGCCCGCCATGTGGGGTCGTGGTGATCAATCGCTGTCGTTTCCATCCTGCTGGGGGGCGTTTGGATAGCCTCCGGTCCCAGTCCCAGTCCCAGCCCCGGCCGCGGCAGGGGCGATGCTTGCCACGGCGTGCTTATAGACCAGCTGTTCCTGTCCGTGGTTTTCGAGAACCACGGCGTAGCGATCGAACCGACGGAGGATGCCGGTCAGGCGTTTACCGCTGATCAGGTAGATGTGAACCGTGCGCGCCTCCTTGCGAAGCTGATAAAAAAATGGATCCTGGATGTTGATTGTACTGCTCGCAGGTTTGCTCATCTCTGCCCTCTTCCCCTGAGCTCTTCCGACCACAGGCGAACCGCCAACTCCGTGCCGCCGGCTTCGGCGGGTGGGAGCCATCGCAGCGTGCCCTCCGTGAGACTACGCAGCCATGTCAACTGGCGCTTTGCGAGCTTTCGGCTCGCCGCCTTCGTATTGTCAATGGCGGATTCCAGGTCGCATTTCCCGTTAAGGTGATCGACCAGCTGGCGATAGCCAATCGCCTTGAGTGCGTGCGCGTCGTGCGGCACTCCTGAGGCGAGAATCTGCCGGGCCTCCTCCCTCAATCCTGACGCAAACATCATATCTACGCGAGCCTCGATTTTAGCATAGAGCTCGGCCCTCGGGCGCTCGGGCGCGATGAGGAAAGCGTCGAATCCGATTGATCTCCGGTGCGCTGTCCAGTGCTCTGAAATAGGCATGCCGGTCGCCTCGAAAACCTCGAGTGCGCGGAGGATGCGCTGCCGGTCCCTAGAACCGATCTTTGCCGCCGCAGTCGGGTCGATCCCCTCGAGCCGGTCAAAGGTCGCGACGGGGTCCTGGTCCCAGTCGGCGGCGAGGCGAGCGACGAGGGCCGGATCCCGCGGCGGAGACGGAAAGAGCCCGAGCAGGAGGGCGCGGATCCAGAAGTGGGTTCCGCCCACGACGATTGGGGTGATTCCACGATTCCGGATATCCGTGATGGCGGCTGTGGCGGCTTCCACAAACGCTCCCGCCGAGAAGACCTCGGTGGCGTCGGCGACATCGACGAGGTGATGGCGGACCCGCCGACGCGCATCGGCGTCGGGTTTGTCGGTGCCGATGTCGAGTCCCCGGTAGACCGCAAATGCGTCGGCGGAAATGATCTCGCCGCCGACGACCTCGGCGATTTCGAGCCCCAACCGACTCTTGCCCGACGCCGTCGGACCAATCACCAGAAGCAGCGGATCGCGTTGATCAGTGGTGGGTTGCTGGTTCACCGTCAGAGGATACGTGACCGCGATGAATTATGAATTTTGAATTATGAATTATGAAATACATCGCACCATCGCGTTTGATTCAACACAATGATGTGATGGTTGTAGGGGCGGGCTTCCAACCCTGTCCTTCAGAGCCGTTCGAGCAGTTCACACCTCGTACGATAGTCCTTTGGCGCTCGAGAACGAGGTCCGTAATTCATAACTCATAACTCATAATTCATAATTATTTCGACAATTACGGATACAACCGCCACTTGCCATCCTCCCACCGTACGCCGCAACGCCCGTCCCTGATGGGCATCCGATATTCGATTTCCCGCCGGTCGAGGCGTTCGATGACCTCGGGATGGGGATGATGGTGGAGATTCTCGGGGCCGGCTGAGATGAGGGCCAGCCGTGCGCCGGCGGCATCGAGGAATCCCGGCGTCGACGAGTGACGGCTGCCGTGGTGCGGAATGATGATGACGGAGCATTCCAGATTGTGTGATGCGACAAGCCGCTTTTCGGTGGCGGCGCCGATATCTGCCGTGAGGAGAATCGGTCCTCCGGCCATGAGAAGTCGAGCCACAATCGAGCGTTCGTTCTTGGCCGATGGGGCGCCGACGGCCGGCGGCCAAATAACCTCGAGCGCCATCGAACCGAGATCGATCCGTGATCCTCGTACGACCGGAACGATCGGTACCCCCCGGCGTCGTGCGGTGCGCATGAGCGGCACGGCCTCCGGGCTCGATTTCAACCAGGCGGGGACGATGAGCCTGTCGACAGTCGTTGTCCGGAGAATGGTGGTCAGCCCGGCGATATGATCCTCATCGCCGTGCGAGGCGATGACCGCGTCGAGGTGGTGAAGGCGCGTCGGGGCCAGCAGTTGCGCCGCCTCACGTTGGCGCCCACCGCCATCCATCACGAGGTGGGCGCCATCGGAGCTGACCCGGAGGGCGAGACCGTCGGAGACCGGAAGGAGTTCCACCTCGGTCGACTGTGAGGGCGGAATCACCCGCCACCAGAGGACGAAGACTGCAATGGTGGCGGTGTAGGCGATGACCCCGATCCTGGCGCGTCGGCCTGGGAGCAGCGAGAGGAGTCCGAGGACCACGATCCAGGCGAGCAGGATCGGGGGAAGAGGAGGGGGGATCAGCTCCGCCGATCGGCCCGGTGCGCCGGCGAGCCAAAGAGCCTTGCTGCCGAGATCGACAAGTTCGAGCAACCACCCGGCCGCAGGCGCAACTATCGGCGCCACCGCGGTCGCCGCAACCGAGGCCAGCACAACCGGGGCGAGCAGCCAGGGCACCAGGAGGTTCGATGCTGCGGCGCCGGGGATCGCGGACCCGAAGTGGTGTGCGACGAGGGGCGCAGCGGCGAGCTGAGCCACGATCGGTACCGCGATGGCCGCAGCCAACCAACGGGGAAGCGGAATCGCCGATGTCAAACCCGGCGCCCAGCGGACGAGAGCCGCGGTCAAAAGAACGGTGAGCTGGAACGAAACCTCCGCGATGAGCGATGGGTCGACGAGAAGCAGAAGAAACGCGGCGAGCAGGACCGCCGCCATTGGGACGATGGCCCGGCCGAGGAGACCGGCACCGACAAAGATTGCGCCCATCAGTGCCGCACGAACGGCCGATGGAGAAGCCCCCGCGAGGAGGGCGTAGGTCGGGAGGACCATGAGGATTGCGATTCTTGTGGTGGTCGGAGAAGCGCCGCCAAGCGCGAGCAGCAACCAGGTCATTCCCGCCACGAGGCCGACGTGGAGACCGCTGACGGCGAGGAGGTGTGCGAGTCCGGATCGCCGCCAGCCGACTTTTCGGGCCGGCGACAGAAGATCTCGGCGACCGAGGGAGAGCGCCGCCGCCAGCTCGGCTGCGCGAATGTGATCCACATCGGTCCGAGCTGCGGCCAGCAGCTCATCGGCCAGATGCTCACGGAGCGCCGGCAATGGGCGAAATGCGGCGGTTTCCCCGACGAGTCGCCGGGAGCTCGCCACCAGAAGCGGGGATTGGGGTGAGCCTCGGATGGAAACCAGACCCTTGATGATCTCGCCCGGGCGAGGGAGATCTCTGGGGTTGGCACCTCCGCGGATCTCAAGGCGGCAACGCCGCAGCTTCGGTATCGTCAGAAATTCGTGATGCGCTTCCAACACCCGGACTCGCGCCTGCCATCCCCATCGACCTTCCGTCCAGCCTTCGGTGACCAGTATTCGGGCGCGGATCCAAACCGGATCCTCGAGATCCGTGAGACCGGCGAGGTCGTGTCGAATTTCAGCTGTGTGAAGAGCGTGACCCCCGACCAGCGCGAATCCGGCCGCGAGCCAGAGTGCGATCGGTGCGTCGACCCCGCGGCGGGCGGCAAGGATGAAAAGGCCCAAACCTGCCGCGACCATCAGAATCTGGAACCAACCCGGACCGTGTTCTCCCAACGCGAGGGCAAGTCCGCTTGCGGCGGCCCCACCCAGGGTCAGGCCCCACAGGGGCTTGAGTGCGCGGGACTCGCTGCCGGTTTCGGTCACCCGGATTCCAGGACGGCGAGGATCTCCACATGGTGGGTGAAGGGAAAGAGATCAACGAGTTCGAGGTGTGAGAGGACATAACCGTGATCGATGAATTCCGCGGCGTCACGGCTCCAGGTGGCCGGGTCGCAGCCGAGCATCAAGAGGCGGCTCGGTCGCCAGTCGATGAGGCGTCGACGGAGATTCGGCGTCAACCCCGCGCGAGGTGGATCCGTGATGGCGAGGGCTTCCGGCGGGAGATCGGCATTCTGCTCGAGGAAGGCTTCGGCCGAACCGGTTGCCACCAGTGCGTCCGGCAGGTTGCGCTGAGCGGCCGCCGCCGCCGGTGAATGGGGTTCGACCATAATGAGGTTCTCGCGACCGGCCCATCGGGCCGCCGCGGCCAGAAAGCCGACACCGGCGTGGAGGTCCACCACCGGCTCGTCGCCGGGGCCGACGAGGCCGGCCACCCTTTCAAAGAGCCACGGGAAGAGATGCCGGTTGCCCTGAAAGAAAGAACCGATGGGGACTTCGAGTCGGATCGGGAGATCCATGGAGACGTGTTCCGGACCCCAACCCGGGAGGATCTGGGACGATTTCGTGAGCCGGTGAAACCCATCGATTCCGGGACACTCCGCGGCTGGAGGCAGACATCGCTCGGGGATGGATTTCGGCCCGCCTCGGCCGGGTCGGAGAGCTGCCACGGTGGCGTCGCTCCCCTCGAGGACCTCAAGATCGACGGGCATGAGGGAGTGATTGATGAGATTCTCGGTCAGCGAAGGCAAGGCGGCGGCGAGGGTGGGGGAGATGATGCCGCAGTGGCTGATGGGACTGACCCGCCAACTCCGGGGCCCATAGAAACCGAGCACCCGGGTGGAAGGATCCCAGTGAAGACGGCTTCGAAGCCGGTAGCCCGACGGTGAGTCGGTGATGGACGAGCTGCGAATCCGATCTGCGATCTCCGGGAATCGAGCCGCAGCCTCGGCGGCGACGGCGATCTTCAGATCGGCTCCCTGGCGCGGGTCCACTTCGGGCCAGTCGCACCCGCCACAGTCGTCGGCGTGGGGACATGAGACCTCGAGCCGGGCGGGGTGACGGTCGTCCAGTACCTCGACGACATCGGCTTCGATGATGCGGGCCCGACGACGGGTTGGCGAAACCCGCAGCCATTCTCCGGGCAACCCTCCTCGGATCATCCAGGTGGCGCCGTCGGCATGGGCCAGGGCGCGCCCGCCACCGATGAGTTTGACGGCCCGAATCTCGGTCGCTCCGCCGGCCTCGGGATGGGTCTTTTTCACCACGAGGCACCTGAAGGAATATGCATCATCATCCAACTTCCAATCGGGGCAGGTTGAGCAGGAGTCGTAGCTCTCGGTCACGAAGCGCCCTGGAGCTTCGCTGCCTGGCCTCGTCGGTGGCGGAGGTGCCGGCCACCGCTTTCTCGACATGCCCTTCGATCGTCTGCCTATCGTTTACCGGCAGGGCCGCCCAGCACTCGTGGAACATCTCCGCCTCGAGTCCGAAGAAATATTCGTCCAGCATCGCCGCGACAAGGCCGTCACAGGCCGTCTCGACCTGCGCGACAATTCGAATGAGAACCGCGGCGACCGGGGGCCGGTCTTTCGTCTGTGTTTCGGCGGCTTCCCTCAGCGCGCTGACCAACGAACCGCAGTCTCCGGAACTCTCAGGCGCCACTTCGCCGGGGTCTGCGTCGGACTGCCCGGTTCGCATCTCCGCGAGCCGTTTCGCGTTCCGTTTCACCGCATGCCGACAATAGGAAAGGCTGGCGACCGGATTGCCGTCTTCACGTTCACGGTTTTGTGCGAAGACCTCGGTGAGCCCGGATGCGACGGCCGCCAGAGGGACGCCTTCGCGCCACCAGGACCGCAGGAGTTGAAAATCGCGGGGCGAGAGAACATGGGGAGTACCCCGAAGCGAGGAGAAAAGATCCTCGACGCTGCGGTAGTAGCTGAGCTCCTGACCATCACCATCCATGGGCTCAGTGTAACCCCACCTCACAATACGGGTACAATACAGAGACTGATATGTGGATGGTCCCAATGGTTCTGCACCTTTCCGGCGAAGCGTCGGGCACGGCCCAACCCTCGATCGAGGGCGGTGTTGGCGAACCGATGGCGCCTGTTCTTCCGGCGGCGGAGCCGATCGTCAGGTCATAGTGAGGCCGATTCTCCTGCTCTTCGTCGCGATCGTGTGGGCGTCGGCGCCCGCGGTTCACGCCGGGCCCTGGAGCCAGCTGCCGGATGCCATCGACCGTCTGGTGGAGCGCCCGGGTGATGCGGACGCCGAACGCGTAATTCGGTTGGCAGAGGCGTCGATCCTTCGCGAGGCGCAGCAGGGTCGGGTGGTCGTGACTCGATCGCTCTTCGACACCTACGCGAGTCTGGTCCCGAACCTGTCCGACGGGATCGCCCGCCTCTCCTCCATCGAGCGTCGGATCGCCGATCAGCTTCTCAGGGTCGGAGATCAGGTGAGATCAACGGATCTTCTGCAGGCGTCTTCGTTGTGGGCGCTTGCCGCCGAACTCGACCCCGAGTCGGAGGCTGTCACCCGGTTACGGACGGTTCTGCTTCCGCCGGTCAATGCCCGACCGGGTCAAGTGTGGAAAGCGCCACTGGACGGAGCGAGACTGGTTTTTCACCCATCCCGGGCTGTTCGCGTGGGCTGTACGGTTGACGATAGTGCCTGTCTCAAAAATGAGCTTGTCACTCGTCAGGTCGATGTGCCGGCCCTCTGGGTCGAGGCCCACGAGGTGAGCAATCGACGATACCGCCTGTGTGTGGTGGCGGGCGGTTGCAGACCCCCCGAGGACCCGAGTGAATTCAACGACCTCGATCGCGTCGACGATCCCGTTGTCGGTGTCAGTTGGCGGCAGGCGAGAGCCTATGCGCTGTGGACGGGCCGGCGCCTGCCGTCGGAAGCCGAATGGGAACGTGCCGCCCGCGGTGAAGTCAACACCAAGAGATTCCCCTGGGGCAACACTCGTCGACGGGAACTCGCCAATCTGTGGTTGGAACCTCGCAGCGCGATCGCCGGTGGGACCCGAGCGGGCGGCAGCTTCCCATCCATGGGTTACGGGACGGCCGATATGGCCGGCAATGTCTGGGAATGGTGCCAGGACCGATACCAAATAAAGCTTTCGCAGCTGCCGGGTGACGGATCCCCCGCACGACAGGGACGGGGACGAGTCGTTCGTGGTGGTTCTTGGCGCCGTGCCATCGACATGGCGCGGGTTTCGACCCGATCGTGGTTCGATGCTGAATATTTTGCCGACGATCTTGGATTTCGCTGCGTGGTGGATCACAATCGGGCGGCTTCGGTCGGGGAATTGGTCCGCTCGGCGCAGCGGGCTTTTCCCGTTGATGTCGCTACCGGACTGGAGTTCGATGGTTCGGATCTCGAAGCCGAAGATCGCCGCTATCTCGAACGGCGGGCGATCACCCTCTTCGTGATTGAAGGCAGGATGGAAGAGGCCCTGATTCCGGCCTCCCACAGACTCAGCAGCGAACCCAACGACCCGGTTGCCGGAGATTTCTTCACCCGACTCGAGACCGAACTGCTCAATCAGGCGAGCGGGAGCGGCATCTCCGGTCTCGAGAATCGATTGGATGCGTATCGGTCGGTGGCCATGAGGAATCCACGGCTGGCGGGTCGATTTGCATCCCTTCAGCGACAGTTGTTGGTGGTACTGCGTCAGGCAGTTAACGAGCATGAGCGCCGCGGCAATCGGGAGACCGCTCAGATGGCGGCGAAAACCGGTCTCGTGCTCGCCCCCAACGATGCGGTCTTCGCGGCTGCGGTGAGCCGACTTACCCGCAAGACCGGCACCACGATCGTGTGGCCCGAAGACGGAAAGGGAATGGTCTGGGTCGGGAGGCGTCGAGTCCACGTTGGAGCGAGCCCCGGCAACCTCGGCGCCAACAGCAACGAACACCCGGAGCATGAGGTTTCCGTGGAGGGTTTCTGGATCGATCGGACCGAGGTTACCAACGATGAGTATCGGAGTTGCGTCCGGGCGGGCGCCTGCACCCCGCCGCATCGGACAGAGGTCTTTGACAGCCCCAACCTCGGAAATCAGCCGGTCCTTTGGGTCGACTGGTTCCAGGCGAAAGGATACGCCGCCTGGGCCGGAAAGCGTTTGCCCACCGAGGTCGAGTGGGAGATCGCCGCCCGGGGAGGAACCGCGACCGAGTTCCCATGGGGTGCGAGTTGGGTGTCGGGAAATGCGAACGCCATCGGTCTCTACCGGGGCGATGTCTGGGGCGGAACCTCACCTGTGGCGAGCTTCGAGCCCAATAGATGGGGACTCTACGATTTCATCGGGAACGCCACCGAGTGGACCGAGGATGTCTACAACGAGACCTACCGGGGAGCACCCAGGGACGGCAGCGCCTGGTATCAGGAAAACGGTCTCGCGGGTGAAAGAAGACGGGTGGTGCGCGGCGGCGGGTATGACGATCCACCGCCGAGACAGCGGGTGTCGTGGCGAGGCGGCAGGAGGGCCGAAAATTTCGGCCGCTCGGTCGGTTTCAGATGCGTAGCGGATGAGTAGGTCTGAATCAATTTTGAATTATGAATTTTGAATTATGAATTTAATCACAGATGCTCCGAAGATTCTTGCGATGAGTGCGATGGTAATTCAAAATTCATAATTAGACCAAATACCTTCTGCCTCACAGCTCCCGCAACGCCGTCGCTACCGGCATCCTCGCAGCTCTCACGGCCGGGAGCAGACCGCCGATGAATCCCATCAATGCCGCGAATCCGAGCCCCCACAGCATGAGCGACGGGGTCACCTTGAACGCGAATGCCAGATGCGAGAAGGTCTGCCAGTTCATGGTTCCGGCGGTGAAACCGTTGAGGGGCAACACGGCGATGCATCCGAGGACCCCGCCGATCAGAGCGATGAGAACCGACTCGGCGACAAAGGAAACGACCACACTTGTCCCGCCGAAGCCGAGGGCCCGGAGGGTCGCGATTTCCCTCGCCCGTGCGGCCACCGCCGAATACATCGTGTTGAGGGCGCCGAAGACCGCGCCGATGGCCATGACAAAGGCGACGAGAAATCCCAATACTCGAATCAGCATACTGACAGCCTGGGACTGCTTGGCGTAGTAGTCCCGCTCTCCGGTGATGTCCACGGTCATCCTGGGATCGGCGGTGAGGGTGTCCTTCAAGGCGGTGAAATCATTCCGCGAGTCGAGTCTGGCGGTCACCGACTGGTAGACATTATCCGATCGGCCAAAGGTCTGGCTGAGGAGATTGGAATCGCACCAGATCTCGGAATCGAAAGCGCTGCCGCCGCTGTCGAAGATCCCGACGACTCGCCAGTCCTGGCCGCCGATATCGACGGTCGCTCCAAGTTCGAATCCTCGATAAGTGGTGACGGCGTACTTGCCGACCACGAGTTCAGCCAGGCCGGGTTTGAAGAACCGGCCTTCGGTGACACGCACCGTCGGTCGGACATCGAGGACCCGGTCATTGAGGCCGCGGATTTGAACGTTGGCATCGGTGCCCGTGGTCATCAACGGAAAGGCGCCGATGACGACGACCTCGGGGCTGAGCAACGGTGAACCGTCGGCTGAACGGGCGATCTCGGGGGCGTCGCCGATGATCCGAACCTGATCGAGGCTCACCGCCGAAGTCATCTCCGAGTCGGCCCCGGCGCGCAGCACAATGACGTTGTCGGGCGAGCCCGAGGCGATGAGAGTGGCCTGGAATCCGCGCGCCATGGCGAGCATGGCGAGGAAGACCCCGACGGTTCCGGCGATGCCGAGCACCGAGACAACTGCGTTGGCCCAACGGGCGCCGACCGAGCGAATGTTGTAGGAAAAGGGAATCGCCATTAGACCCTCCGAAGCGCATCGACGATTCGCAGACGCATGGCCGTCACCGCCGGAATGAGTCCGGCCACGAGACCGACAAACAGGGCGAGGACGAGGCCGAGGGCCATGGAATCGGGGCCGAGGTAGAAGAACGGGAGCATCCCGTTGGTGGGATCACCGCTCAAGGTATAGAGCTTGGCCATGGTGATGCCGAGGCCCCCTCCGACCAGAGCAATGAGAACCGATTCGGCGAGCACGAGTCCGAGGACTGTGCCGTCGCCGAAGCCGAGGGTCTTGAGAACGCCGAGTTCGGGGATCCGTTCACGAACGGCGGTCGCCATGGCGGAGCCCGTAACCAACAACAGCGTGAAGAGGACCACCGCTCCGATGGAGAGAACGATGAGCCGGATATTGCCGATCTGCTTTGCAAAGCCGGCGGCGAAGTCCTTCTCGGTCTCGGTGGAGGTCTCCCACTGTGAGTTGGCGAATCGCTCGTCGATGGCTCGAGCGACCTCGACGGCGGAGTCCGGATCGTCGATCTTCACGGTGTACCAACCGACGAGCCCCGTGCCCCACTCACGTCCCTCGTCGAGAGAGTCATAGTGGAACCAGAACTGGGTCTCGTCCGCCTCGGCGGTCTTGCCTTCGTAGATGGCTCGGATGTTGAACTCCCAGCTTCCTTGAAAGATGGTTCCCTTGATCGGGATACGGTCGCCGAGCTTCCACTTGAATCGTTCGGCCGTGGTTTTTCCGACAACGGCGCCTTCGCGGTCGCGCAGGAAGCTCTGCCACTGGTCGTCGGGGATGACGAACTCGGTGAAGACATCGCGGTAGGTCTCGGTGTCGATCGCAAACTGGGGGAAGAAGTTCCGCTCATCCTGATAGATTCCGCCGAACCAGTTGGCATGGGTTGCTTCGGAAACGTGTTCGATCTGCCTGAGCTGCTGTTTGTAGGAGATCGGCAGCGGTTGGATCAGCGAGGTCCGATTGCGGACCACAAGGCGGTCGGCGCCGGCGACATCGATGCCTGCGTTGAGGCTGGTTTCGATCGTTATCAGCAGACCGAAGAGAAAGAGCGCCACCGCGATGGAGCCCACGGTCAGGATGGTGCGGGTCTTTTTCCGCTTGAGATTGCGCAGAATAAACGGCAGATATTTCACGATGCAATCCTGGAATTGCCGGCTTCGATCAGTACGCCCTTCTCGAGATGGAGTTCGACATCAGCCCGCTCGGCCGCCCGCGGGTCGTGGGTGACCATGAGAATGGTCTTCCCGTGCTCTTTGGAAAGGGCGGTGATGAGGTCGAGGATCTCATCGGCCGATTTCCGATCGAGATCGCCGGTGGGTTCGTCCGCGAGGAGGAAGGTGGGGTCGGTGACGATGGCGCGGGCGATGGCCACGCGCTGTTCCTGGCCGCCGGAGAGCTGGCGCGGGTAGTGGTCCATGCGATCGGCGAGGCCGACGAGGGAAAGCGCGGTTTCAACCTGCTGCCGCCGACGGCTCTTGGAGAGCTTTGTCAGCAGGAGGGGAAGCTCGACGTTCTGAGCAGCGGTCAGGACGGGCATGAGATTGTACATCTGGAAGATGAAACCGACGTGACGGGCGCGCCACCTGGCGAGCTTGGGACCCGACATGTGGGTGATCTCGTCGCCGTCGACGGTCACCGTCCCGGAAGTGGGGACATCGAGACCACCGAGCAGGTTGAGCAAGGTGGTCTTTCCCGAGCCCGACGGGCCCATGAACGCCACGAACTCCTCCGAATCGACATCGAGGTTGAGCCCTTGGAGGACGTCGATGGTCTCCGCCCCGCGTTTGTACTGCTTGTTGAGGTTGCGTACCTGAATCAGGGCGTTGTCGCTGCCGCTTCCATCCACTCGTACCATGCTCATCCTCCGGATACCGGTTCCGCATGATGCGGATGCCGTCAGTTCTGGATCTTGATTTTCTGTCCGTCCTCGAGACCTGCGGGGGCTTCGATGACAACGATGGCGCCCGCCGAGAGACCGGCGAGGATCTCGACGTCGCCACCGAATTCGCGTCCGACGCTGACCGCTCGTCGCTCGATCTTCTCGCCGTTGACCGCAAAGACCACCCGGAGGTCGCCTTCGTTGGTGACGGCAGCCCGCGGAACGAGACACAGAGCTCGCGGCGCGTCATCGATATCCTCTGCGGTTTCCCGGAACGCCACTTTGACTCCCATATCGGGGAGAATCCTGGGATCGAGTTTGTCAAAGGTGAGCCGTACCTTGACCGTGGCTTTCTGGCGATCGGCGGTGGGGATGATGGTTCTCACCGTGGCCGGGATCTTCCACCCCGGGTAGGCATCGAGAATGGCTTCGGCCGGCTGGCCGGGAGCCACCCTCGCGATATAGCTCTCGTTGACATCGACTTCGATCTCCAGAGACGTCATGTCGACGATGGTCGAAATGCCGCCGCCACCTGCGAAGACCGGGGCGACCATCTCACCGGGTTGAGCTTCCTTGGAGATCGCAATTCCGGCGAAAGGCGCCCGGATGGTGTAGTTCTCGAGATCCTGTATGGCCACTGCGAGCTGCGCCTCGGCGGCATCGACGTTGCGCTGCGCCACCGTCAGCTGGGCGCCGAACGCATCTACAGCGGCCGTCGCCGAATCGAGATCCTGTTCCGAGGCGACGCCGTCCTCATGAAGCTCCTGGGCCCGCCTGAACCGTCTCTTGGCGTCTGCAAGATTGACCTTGATCTCCTCGAGGGAGGCAAGAGCGACATCGCGGCCGGCTCGGGTGGCGTCGGTTCTTCGGCGCGCATCGGCGTCGTCGAGGCGAGCGAGAACCTGACCGGCTTCAACCCGCATCCCCTCGTCGACCAGGATCTCGGTCACCCGGCCGGTGATCTTGGAGGCCACCGTGGCCCTCCGGCGGGGTTCGACATAACCCGAAGCGTTGAGCACCGTGGCCGCGGCGCCGGTCTCGGCGGCACGCGCTGTGGCGGTCGCGACCGTGACCGACTTCGAGCCGCGCGAGAAGACGAACGCGGCAACGGCGATGACGATAACCGCGACTGCGAGAACGATCGGGAGCCAGCGGCGGCCCGAGTCGAGGTCGCGGGCTCCGTCGTCGATGGACAGGTCTGAAAGCCTGTGTGTCTTTTTCGTGTCACTCACTGGAGATGGCCCCCTGGATTGCCGTAACAAGAGAGTACGGCCTGATTCTTCCGGAATTGGTCGGGGAGTTTAGCACCGCTCTGGGTGTTCCCATTCTGAACTCGTTCACAGGTTGCGGATCGTCCGGGCCTGAAGCCATGGTGCGCTACGTGGCGCCGATCAATCCGATCATCCTTCGCCGGGTCATGGAGCATTCTCCGATGACTCGAGACTGAACAGGTACTCGGCGATCGCACGCAGATCGTCGTCGGGCAGCATGGCGAGGTTCATCTGGACATCGGCCATGCCGCCGCTCGACAGCTTGTCGTAGCCGAGCGTTTCGCCGAACTGGAGCGCCAACGTCAGATCCGAGACATCGGAGTAACGTCCGCGGCCTTCGAGATCGAGTAGGCCGGGGACCTCTCCCTCGCCGCGCGGATGTGGACCGCCGGCAAACGCCCGGTTCTCATCGAGAATCATCAAAGCGTTGCGCGGCGTGTGGCACTCGTCGCAGTGTCCGGGGCCGTTGACCAGATAGGCGCCGAGGTTCCACGTCTCGGTTCGCTCCGGGTCCGGATGGAGCCCCGCCTCGCCAAAGGCCAACCGCTTCCAAAGACCGACGCCACGCCGGGCGAGGCCGGGTATCGGTATATCGGGAGCGCGCCCGGGCGCCCGCACGGGATCGAGCGTGTTCAGATACGCCCAGAGGTCGAGCACGTCCTCGACCCGCATGTCGCGGTACGACGAATAGGGGAAGGCGGGAAAGTAGTGCCGGCCCTCGGGCGAGACCCCGCGCATCATGGCGTCGAGGAACTGCTCCGCCGTCCAGCTCCCGGTGCCCGTCTCCGGGTCGGGCGTGAGATTTCCGGGCCAAAACGTGCCCACCGGTGTCGGGAACGCGGCGCCCCCGGCGGGTGGTCCCGTGACGCCTGCGGTCGCCGATGTCTTGTGGCACGAGATGCACCCGCCGGCGTGATACAGCACCTCGCCGCGGACCGGGTCTGCATTGTGCGCCGGCAGGGCTTTTCCGCTCGGACGGGCCGAGGTGAGGACTGACAATGCGACGGCGGCCGTGACGGTGCCAACCACCAGGGCTGCTGCGATTCGCCTCGTGCGAACGGACCGCTTCACTGCTTGGGAATGCGGTACAGATCGTGACAGCTCTTGCAGCCGGATCCGAGCTTGCCGAGCGCGGGTGGGAACGCCTCGGCCTCCGATACAGATTGCATGTCGACCGCCGCTTGGACCGTCGTTTTGAAGATCTCGTCGAAGTTTTCACGGTCGGTCCAGATCTCCGGTTTGGACCAGGTCTGAACCTCACCCTTGTCGCTGCCCGCCGGGAACAACTCGGCCGCCTCCGCCAGATGGTCGGCGATCTTCGCGGCGCTGGCTTTGACCACACCTGCATCGAACGCCTGTTCCTTCTTGGCGATGGCGCCGAGGGTCATCAATCCGTCGCGAACGCCTTCCATCGCTTGCTGCCGTTGTTTGATCGCGTCGGTTGCCGTGATGGCCGCCGCAGAAACCGTGACCGCGAGCGCGACCCCGATCGTTCCCCAGATTCGTAGCTTCTTACCGCTCATCATGACTAACCTCCCCGGTTGGTGGACCCGCTCGACGATGCTTTTGATGTCTCGGACCATATCCGGGTCGCGCCCGGGAATCAACCGGATGGGACGGGTGCCACGGATTGGACGGGTGCCAGGACACGCCTCCAGACATGTTGATGAACACCGCTGACGGTGCTGCGGCGACCGTAGAAGTTCTGTTGGAAAGCCTTGGGCTGTCCAAATACCGGGGTTCATGATTGATTTCCCTGGATGATGGGCGCGCCGCACCCATTGGGAAACTTCGGCTATATTTGCCGTCATGAAACATGTGCTGAGTCTCGTGGGCAGAGTCATGTATCGGATCATGGGTTGGCGTTTTGAACCGCTGCCCGCGTATTTCGGCGACAAACACGTCATCATCGGCTTTCCGCACACTTCGAACATGGACACGGTCCGAGCTTTCACGGGTTTTCGAATCGTTGAGAAGACCGGCCACGTCATGATCAAAAGTGAGTGGTTCTTCTGGCCCATGAGCGTTGTACTGAGGTGGCTCGGGGGCGTTCCCGTCGATCGCAGTGCGTCGACCGGCGTGGTTCGCCAGATGGTTGCGGAGTTTCGCGATCGCGATGAGTTTTTGTTGGCGATCGTACCCGAGGGAACCCGCAAAGGAGTGAGCACCGTCAAGACCGGCTTCTGGTACATCGCCCAGGCGGCCGGGGTCTCGATCATCTGCTGGTACCTCGACAATGAAAACCGATGCGCGCGGTGGCTCGGCGAGGTGATTCCAGGTGAAAGCAAGAAGGACGACCTGCTTCGCATTCAAAGACTCTATGCAGAGGCCGGCTACCGTTTTCCACTCGACGTCTCCCATCTGTGATGGCTTCCC
>CBESWV010000064.1:0-16919 GCA_965533305.1 uncultured bacterium
GGCTGAGCTCGAAGCCGAGGTTTGGGCTTCCCTTGGGGGTGGTGAACTCCCGTAGGCTCGGTTCTCGGTTCCCAGCACACACCCCGTGGCGTGGTGCCATTGGTCGCATTGTTCGGCGGTGAGCCTCTCCGGCGAAGGTGAATTGCCGATTCCGATCAATGCGACGGGTGGCACCGGAGAACTCGTCTCGTGCGTTTCTCGACGTCTCGTCGGAGATGCATGGTGGAAACGAGCGTCGTCCACCTCCGGTCATAGCCATCGCGAGGAATTCTGCCGTCAGAAAGCGGTAAAAAGCGCCCGACAGTTTCGTTTTCACCTCAAAAATCCGCGTTAACCTGAGTGCCGCAAGGAGATGAATTACCGTATGACTCTGATCGAAGAAGACAGACCTGGAAACCTGCGAAGCTCCGTGGCGATTCTCCTCGCCCGAGCGATCATTCCCCTTTGGCTCGGGATCGGCGCAATCCTGAAGATCCTGGACGGCAGCCCGAGCAATCTGCCTGCTGCATTGGTCAAGTGGCTCGGGGGTTTTGGGGTGGATCTGCGGTTCGTTCTCGAGTTCACCATCGCGGTTGAACTCATCGTGGTGGGTGTGATGATCCTGGTGCCCGGCCTCGCGCGCCTGGTCGGGATCCTGATGCTGGCTTCGTTTATGCCGGTGCTCATCGGTGATGTCGCGCTCGGCGCCTCGAGTTGCGGGTGTTTCGGCGCCGTCGAAATCCCGCCGTGGGTCACCCTCGTGACTGATCTCTTTTTCCTCATTTCACTTCTCTTCGTCGCACGAGGTGTCCCGGCATTGAAGACGCCTCGCTCGTTGCCGACATTGCAGGTTGTGTCCGCCGGACTCTGGTCGGTGCTCAGCGTCGCGGCGGCGTTCGGTCTGACGCCATCGGGGATGACCGCGGAGACGCCGTCCAATAGGCCCGAGACTGCATCCTCGGGACCAACCGAAGGCTACTACCTTCCGGACTACACCAGCTGGATGGGGCAGCCGTTTTCCCAACTCGATGTGGCAGGTTGGATTCGTGGCCTTCCCGATGATCTCGATGAGGGCCAACAGTACATTCTGTTCTACCGAAAAGACTGCGAACACTGCCATGAACTCATGGAGATCTTCTTTGCCGATGAACTCCCGCTTCCGACGACGGCGGTGGCGGTCCCCGATCGAGCCGGCTATCCGACCCTCGGGGTTCAGCCCTTTGTCTGCGCCGGGTGCCGACTCGCCGAACTTCCCGCTGGAGTCGACTGGTTCCTGCAGACGCCGGTGCTGGTCAAACTGGTGGATGGGGTGGTGGAATGTGCCGCCGAGGTCACTGCAGACAACCCGATATGTCTGGATATCTACTGATAACACTGAAATTCACGGGCCGGGCGGTACTGGATCACCGACTTCGGTCGTCCGACTAACAAAGAATTGACGAGGAGTTCGCAAGAGCGTAGGCTATGTTATAGTTCGTCCCGCGATGCTCGTTGAGGGTATCGAATAACATTAGTAACGAAATCACAGGAGGTGGATGATGCGGAAGTTCGTTTCCCCGGCGATCGTCATTTTGCTTGTGGCTGGGCTCACCGTGACCGGCTGCGCGTCGAAGAAGTATGTGCAAGAGCAGGTAGCCAACAGTGAGTCCGTCACCAACGGCAAAATTGGTGAGGTCCAGACTTCGGTCGAGGGCAACCAGAAGGAGATCACATCCCTTCACCAGACCGACGCCCAGATGAAGAAGCAGCTCGACAAGCTCAGCGCAACGGCCAAAGAGGCTCTCGATCGCGCCACGAAGGCCGGCAAGCTCGCCGAGGGTACCTTCATCGCAGAGACCATCCTGACCGATCAGGACGTTCGCTTTGGTTTCAACAACTATGAGTTGTCGGATGAGGCCAAGGCCGCTCTCGACGCCTTCGCCTCGAAGGTTGTCGCGAAGAATGTCGGCGCTTATCTCGAGATCCAGGGCTACACCGACAACATCGGAAGCGAGAGCTACAACCTGAGCCTCGGCTACAAGCGTGCCGAGATGGTCATGAAGTATCTCTCCAGTGAGAAGGGTTTCCCCCTTCACCGCATGAACGTGACGTCGTACGGTGAGTACAAGCCCATCGCCGACAACAGCACCCGCGAAGGCCGCGCCCAGAATCGTCGCGTCGGCCTCGTGCTCATGAAGTAAGAGATCTCTCTTCGAGAACTCAAACCCGGGCTTCGGCCCGGGTTTTTTGTGCTCGATCCTCGAGGATACCCTGTTCTGAGAGTTCTCCCCCCGGTCTGGTTTCAGGGCTGACCCTGTCCCGAACAACGCAACTGCGCTACTATTTCCCGCAGTCTTGGATGGAGGAATGATGCAAGAATCGAAGCCGATCAACTCGAAGCTGCTGCCCGCCAACGCGTACCGCAAACTCGAACCGGGCGAAGTCTACGATCCCGTTGTTCCTGCCGACGATCTGCGACCCGAGGTCACTCTCTGGTCCATCGGCGTCGGTGTCGGCATGGTGGTGCTCTTCACCGTGGCCGGGGCCTACATGGCGCTGCGTGCGGGCAACGCCATCGAGGTTTCGATTCCCATCGCCATCATGGCGATTTTCCTGGGACGTCTCAAGGCCGTGCGAAGCACGATTCTCGAGAATGTCATGGTCCAATCGGTTGGGCAGGCGGCCGGAGTGGTTGCGGCGGGGGCGACTTTCGTGGTTCCCGCAATGTACATCAATCAGGTGCCCGTCGCCTGGTGGCAGGTGTTTTTCGCCTGTTTCATCGGCGGTTCTCTTGGTATCGTGCTCATCATTCCGTTGCGAAAGTACTTCGTCAAGGATCTCCATGGCGAGTTGCCCTTCCCAGAGGCCACGGCGATCAACAACATCCTGGTGACGGGTGAGAGTTCGGGCGGTGGGGCCGGCAAGATCCTGTTGATTTCGTTTGCGGTCGGTGCGCTTTTCGATTTCTGTATCGAGGCGTTCCATCTTTGGAACGCCGAGCTTTCCAGTTCGGTGCTTCTGGGTGGGCTCGGCTCCGATCTCCGGATCGAGGTTCAGCTCACCGCTATTGCCGCGCTTTTCGGACTCGGCTACATCATCGGGGTCCGCTACGCATCGATCATCGCCTCGGGTTCGGTTCTCGCCATGCTGGTGATGGTTCCGGTCATCTATGTCTTCGGAAGCCAGGTGGGCGCCTTCGACTTTGCGGGCACCACCTACACCCTCTCTGAGATGGATGCGACTGGGATCTTCGGTGCTTTTGTCAAACCCATCGGCATCGGCGCCATCGCGCTCTCCGGTCTCATCGGAATCCTGCGGATGTGGAAGATCGTCGCCTCCTCGGTCACTCTTGGATTCAAGAGCCTGTCGAAGGCTGCCAGCGGTGGGGGCAATGCCGACGAGCGGACCCAGCTCGACATGGCGGCAAAGAACGTGCTCTTGATCCAACTCGTCTCGACCCTGGGTTTCGGTCTGCTCTTCACTGTGGTCGCCCTGGTGACGCCGGGCGATGGCGGAGCTGCCGCGTTTGGTCTCGGTGCAAGCCTCAAGTTCGGGCTCGTGGGTATGATCGTTGGGTTTTTCCTGAGCTTCCTCTTCACCCCTGTGGCTGCCCAGGCCATCGCCATCGTCGGTGTCAATCCGGTCTCGGGGATGACGCTCATCACGGTGGTGTTGGCCATCGGTTGCATGATCATGATCGGGTTGAAGGGGACCGCCGGAATGATCATCGCCCTCATCATCGGCACCGCTGTCTGTACGGCCCTTTCGACCTCGGGTGCTCTGATTACCGATTTTAAGATCGGCTACTGGCTGGGGTCGACACCCCGGAATCAGGAGCGTTGGAAGTTCCTCGGCATGGTGGTTGCGGCCCTCGTTGTGGCCGCGGTGATCCCGTTGATGGATGCTTCGTACCACTTCGTTGTGGAAGACCCCGCAACCGGGGCAATGGTTTCCAACGAGCAGGTTCTGCCGGCGCCCCAGGCGAACATGATAGCCGCGGTGTCGCGGGGTCTCATGGACGATCCTGCGAACCAACCCTGGCTGCTCTACGGTCTCGGCGCCGGTGTGGCGTTGATGCTGCTCATGTCGGGCGTCCCCATGTTGGCGTTTGCACTCGGGATGTATCTGCCGATCTCGATCAATGCCGCGGTCCTTGCCGGGGCGGCGGTCGCCTGGCTGATCTCCAGGACCGGGGGGAGCGAGAAGGTTCGTGAGGCGAGGGCCGAGCAGGGGATTCTCATCGCCTCGGGCCTCATGGCCGGTGCGGCGATCTTCTCGGTCATCACGGCGGTACTGCGGTTGCCGAAGATCGGTGCCCCGATCCGGTTTCTGAGCGTTGGTGTTGATTTCTCGCTTGAGGACCTGGCAGGTGTCGAGGGAATCCAGACTCTCAACCAGACGGCCGCCCATTGGTACGAGGGATTCCAGGGACAGATGATCGGACTCGTGATGCTGATAACGCTGGCACTCGTCTGCTTCCTTCTTGCGCGGCTCGGCGCGAAGTGGACGCTTGAATCGGAGGGCGAAGAGTCGTAAGACGTTGGTCGTAAGACGTTAGGAGTTAGGGGTGAGATGGTCTCACCTCTCACGTTTAACTTCTGATGTCTAACGTCTTGCGTCTCACTCCAGGGTCACCTTCGCGTCGCCGACACCAACCGAGATTTCGATGACGCGGTCGCCGGGACCGGTCCACTTGGCTGATTTGCCGACAAAACCGGACGAGGAGATCTTCTCGCCGCGAACGGTGAGCTGGGCATTTCCGACCCCGCCCGATCCGTCAACCCTGCCGTAGTCGGCGGCGGCGGCTTCGACCGAGGCTTCACCGACCCCGATATCGATGTTGACGTCGCCGGATACAGTGACGGCTTCAACATCGCCGACACCGAGATCGACGGTGAGATCTCCGGAAAGACCGCGAACATCGATGTCGCCGACACCGAGATCGAGGTCGCAACCGAGTCGGGCCGGGAGTTCTACTGTCCACCGCTCTTCGAAGTGACGATCGTCGCTCTCGGTCGAAATCTTGAGCCGCAGTACTCCGCGGGAGACATCCAGTCGGAGCTCCGCTTCATCGACCTCGGCCTGTGCCTTCTTGAGGGACGAGAAGAAACCGCCGCGGCGGGCCTTGAGTTCGACCGTGACGGCCACCTCGTCGGTGCCGCCCACAACGGTGATATCGATATCGCCGACCCCGGCGTCGATCCGGACGGTCTCGAGGTCAGCGGCGGGAACGCGCCCATCGAGGATGCGGGGAGCGGCTGCCGAGAGCGGTGTGGCGATGGCAAGGGCGATGGCCAGGACAATCCAGCTTCTCTTCATTGGTTTTCTCCAGTCGATGATCACGGCATGTCGCCATGACTCGAAAGGTGAAACGAAAATCGGGACAAATGGTTCTCGCGCTCGACCTCGATCGTCAGTCCCCATCTTCTTCTTTTGTGCCGCCCCACCATGTGCCGGCCTCGAGAGTGACATCACCTGAGGCGGACTCCACCAGGATTTCCGGGCCATCGCCGCTCAAGGTGACGGTGTCGCCCGCTTCATTCACGACTCCAGGGAAGTCGGACCGGACGCTGCCGCCGATGGTCCGCAAGGTCCCTCGAGGGGCGGTTCCTTCCGGGAGGGTGAGCCGGATGCGGCTGGAGTCGCTGCGGACGACGACCCGATTCTCGGTCTCGATGCGGTCCCATGTCAGCGTGATCTTCCCGGTCGAGGTGATCACTTCGGCGTCGCCGGAAAGATTGTCCATCCAGACGCTCCCGGATGCGGTGTCGGCATGGAGTTCGCGGGCTCCCCCCGAGAGGTTGAGGTTGCCCGATGAGGTTCGCGCGAAGAATCGATCGAGGGGGCGGATGAGTTCCAGCCTGGCGTCGCCGGAGGCGGTTCGGATATCCACCGCAGCGGCGGCGCCGACAAGGTCCATATCTCCGGTTGCGGTGCGAAGATAGAGCGGTCGTGCATTTGCGAAATCCCCTCGGACTGAGATGGATCCGCCCGTGGTCGTGATATCGGGGATGACGTGGCCCGGCAAGAGAAAGCCGATTCGAGTGCGCGCGGTCAGGGTGCCGAAACCGAGGAAACCCGAACGCCCTGGCTTGACGGTGACGCTGATGCGCCCGTCCGCGACCTCGGTGGTGGGCATGTGGCTCGAAATGAATCTCTCCGCTCGTTCTTCGCCGACCCCCGAAATGCGGAGTTCGGTGGCGACCTCGACCTCGTTGACATCGGCGGCACGGATCCGGATGTCGACGGTGGCGGTATCGATGACGACCCGTATGCTGTCGGGAGCCGCGAGTTTTTCGGTGCCCGAGTACTCACGTTGTGCGGCCCGCGATGAGCCGGCAACGAGAAACAGGAGAACAACCGCGATGATCCGAGCGCCGCACGTGGATGTGAAACGGGTGAACATGGTCTGAACTCCTGTCACCGGGGTGGAAATGGGACCACCGTCCCGCCGTCGGTTTCGGACGATGACGTCGAGGCTTTCTTGAGCTGTGGATTGGTCATGGCCGCAAACGCGCGATGCGCGAGATTGGTGTCGAGATCATCGAGAAACCGCCGAATTCGGGTCAAGGCGGAACGGGTTGTCGAGACCGATGACCGGGTGAGACGCGCCATGGCCGCAATAGGGGGGGTGACGCCGTCGAGTTCGAGAATCGCCGCCAGGAGCGCGGCGGCCCAGGGTTGAGGGGTCTGTACACGTGGCTTGTGGGCTTCGAAATAGGCCCGCCACAAACGGCGGGCGCCGAGAATGACGAGCGTGGGCAGCTCATTCAAAGAACCCTGGTCGACAATGGCGTTGTCGACCTCGGATGCGACACCGTCGAGAGGTGCGAGACCCGCGAACCACGAATCCGCGAGGGCCTCCATTGTCCGGTAGCGATCCCAGGCATCTCCAAGGCTGTGGTGGGCATCTTCCAAAAGATCGGAATCGGGGTGACGATACCGTCCTTCTTTGAGAATGCCATCGGCCTCGCCCCAACGACCAACGGCTGCCAGGAGGTTGGCGTGCAACCCGAGAAGAAAGACCTGGAGGTCATCGGGAACCGGGGCGCCCCGGGGCAGTGAATCGATGGTGTCGAGGGCTTCAGGGTGGCGTCCCTGGTCGGACAGGAGGATCGCCAACTGAACCGGAAGGTGGTACGCATCGGGGAAGAGATCCCAGCCGCTCCTGAGCAGTTCCTCCGCATCGTCGGCCTGTCCCACGGCAATGAGCGCATTGGACAGCAGGTGGCAGGCGTAGGACGAGGGATCCAGGTGCCACGAGCGGGAGGCTGCGGGGTGGGCGTTGTCCGGGTCGCCCATGGCGAGATGGGCCTGCGCCTTCCAGATCAGGAGTTGGGCTTCGAGCTGGGGTTGATTGCCGATCGCCGGCAATGCACGGTCGACTTCGTTGATGATTTTGAGGTGGCGCCCGCTGCGACTCCACTCGAGACAGCGGCGCAATGCGCGTTCGATTCGCGGGATCTCTGATCCCGAATCAGTGCCGTCTCGATGATCCACGATTCTGATCCTATCAAACATGGGGCGGGGGCATGATCCGTCCCCGCCCCGAATGCCTGATGTCGACGATCGATCAGGTCCGTGGTCGGCTCCTTTTCGGTTTCTCTTTCTTGGTCGGCTCGATCTTCTCCCGCCGGGTGCGGCGCTGAAGATCGGGCGAGGTCTTCGTTTCGGGTTCTTCCCGGGCGCTGGGTCGCCGCCCAGTGGATTCGCGCTTTTGAGGGGGAGCCGCGTGGGTGGCCGACTTCGTACGGTTGGTGGAGACCTGAGGTCTTTCCGCCTGCCGGGCGGTTCCCGTGGTTGATGGTGCCCGGCCGGCCGAACGCTGTGAGCCGGTCGAGGCGGACGCCGTTCGATGCTGCGGGCTCGACTCGGATCCGGATCTGGTGCGGCGCGACGGGACGGACGGTTTCGACACCGTTCCCGGCGATCGGGCCACCGAGCGAGAGGTGGATTCATGGCGCTCATCGGCGATGGATCGACGGGTCTCGGTTCGTCCGGAGCCGGACCGGATCGGTCGATCGGTCTTCACCTGGGCGGTGTTCTGTCGTCGGACGGGGGTGGTTTCCGAAGTGGCGACCATCCGCCTGGCCTTGGGGTTCAGCGCACGTTCAACCGTGGATGCTCCATGGCGTCGCACGGTCTGCTCTTGCCCCTCAGGACGGACCATCCGAACCTCGCGGCCATCGACCGTCGCCTTCCGCTCGATGATGCGGGCTTCGGGGACCGGGCGACCGGCATATCCCTCGACCTGGCTACGGGTCGGTGAGCCGTCCATAACCGTGACCCTGGATCTGGCGACCGCGTAGGTGGCCGCTTCGTGCCCGACCCTGTGGTGCGCGATGTTCTCGGCGGTGACCTGCGATCGTGGGACCCACGTGGCGTACCGTGCATCCCGCCAACCATCTGCGTACCCCTGGGAATAGCCGTTCCAATGGCCCGAGGCATAGCCGTCGCGCCAGCCGTGGTGGTATCCACGTGAGGCGTGGCTCCAACCAACCGGGGCATAGGGATACCAACCGAGGTGGACACCCGTGCTCACCCAGACGACGTTTCCCGGATGGTAGGCGTATCCGGGGGTCCACACCCAACCGATGGTGGAGAAGGCCCAGTTGCCGTAGTGGTGTGGGACCCAACCCCAGGGCTCATAGGCGATCCATGTCCAGCCCTGCGATGTCCACATCCATCGGCCGTGAGTGTAGGGCTGCCATCCGGTGGAGACCCAGGGGCGCCAGACTTGACCGAGGCCGTTGACGTGGACCCAGTCACCGTAGCCTGCCAGGGTGGCAGAGAATCCGATGGAGGCACCCCCCGAGTTCCAGGACGAACCCCAAATGCCCCAGTTCGAAGCGCCGAAGCCCAGACTGACCCCGTGGTTGGAGACCTCGAGCCCCACATAGCCTCCGGCACCTGCCGGAATTGCTGCGGTGGTGAGGACGATGACGGCGGCGAGCGGGAGGATGGATTTTCTGGTCATGACGGCCTCCTTTCACCAGTGACCTGAGCAACGGTTGTGCCAGGTGGTGTGGTGAGCTCTGCAGTGCAGGGGAAGTCATTGCGCAGTAAGGACTTCGATCTCAGTCGTGGGGTGGAGAGGAGAGGTTGCCTGGTGTCCCCTTTAGAGGACATTATTGCACGACCCACAGCGACGAGGACACCACGTTCGGAGACTCTTCCTGGATCGGATACCCCGGAAGCGGTAGCGCTATTTCGGATCCCTCTTGTACAGATACGCGCAATCCATGTGCACCGGATCGGATCCCGACCGGCAGACGGCGTGTTGTGCTCCGGACCAGATGGCGGCCGATCCGGTCTCGCCTTTCTTGTTGACGGCGTAGAACTTGACGTCAAAGGAGGGCCGGCCCTTGTCATCAAGGAGATAGGGCACACGAGTCGCCTGAACGAGTCGTTCCATCGCGGCGAGACAGGCGGCTTCGGGGCTCTTTCCGGAGCGCATGAACTCCACTACCGTGTGGCCGCCGGCGATCTGGATCACCGACTCGCCCCGGCCTGTGGATCCCGCTGCCCCGACCTCATTGTCGACAAATAGACCGGCCCCGATGAGGGGCGAGTCACCGACCCGGCCGGGGATCTTGAAGAACAGGCCGGAGGTGGTGGTGGTGCCACCCACGTCACCGTTTCTATCGACGGCGCAAAGGTTGATGGTTCCTGTCGGGCGAACCGCGCCGTACTTCTCGATGAACCACCGGACATCGGGATCCTCGGTCTGGCCGGGGGCCGGGAGCCAATCGTCGCGGTCGGACATGTTGGCCTTCCAGTAGAGCCAGATCTTGCGCGCCTTTTCGGTGAGGAGGTTCTCCTCTTCGAAACCGATGGTCCGGGCGAAGCGGGCGGCGCCGTCACCGACCAGGAGAACCCGGGTTGTCCGTTGAAGGACCTGGAGCGCCACCTGTGCCGGGTGGCGGAACCCTTCAATGGCGGCAACCGCACCGGCGCGCATGGTGGGGCCATCCATACAGCATGAGTCGAGCTGGACGACTCCCTCGGAGTTCGGCAGTCCGCCGTAGCCCACGGTGACATCATCGGGATCATCCTCGACCACGGCGACGCCGTGGACGGCGGCCTCGACGGGAGAGACCCCCGCGTCCATCTTCGCCACCGCTCGACCGACCGCCTCAAGCCCATTGGCCGAGGCCACGGACACCGATGATCCACTCGAGGCGTGGACTCGGGTCGATCCGGACGTTGCGAGAGCCGCGGCCGCCAGGGAGCCGCCGATGACGAGTTCACGACGGGAAACGCCTTGAGGTTGATCGGACGACTGAGACGTGGGGGGGGGGTTGTCATTCATGGCTTCATCGTGAGCACACACGCGTCGGGTGTCAAGCGGCAGGGGAATTGCATTCACCTTGCTCGTGGTCGCAATGGCAGTTCGGCTCGGTGTGGTCTACCATGAAGGCGGAAAGACCGTTTCAGAACTTGATAGGTCACATCGAGACAGTGCGGTGTTGCATCGGATAGCCATGGATGGATCAGCAGAATGTGGAGAACCATGATGGCAGTTCACGACAGAGTGAGTGGAGTACTGCGCGCCGTTTTGGCAGTGTTCCTCGGGGTGATCATGGTGAGTTGTAGCCCGCAAGGGTGGGCTGATCTTCGAGAACGAATGGTCCTGCAGCAGATCGAAACCCGCGGCGTCAAAGACCCTGCGGTGCTCGCCGCCATGCGCACGGTGCCGCGGCATCAGTTCGTTCCCGAAGACTACCGCGAGGCCGCATACAATGACTCACCTCTGCCGATCGGTGAGAGTCAGACCATCTCGCAACCCTATATCGTCGCCCTCATGTCCGAGCTCCTCGAGGTCAGGGCAGGCGACAAGGTCCTCGAGATCGGCACCGGATCGGGCTATCAGGCTGCGGTCCTGGCCGAAATGGGGGTGGAGGTCTTCACCGTGGAGATTCGCCGGGGGCTTTGCGAACGCGCCGAGGGTATCCTCGGTGAACTCGGCTACGAAAATGCTCACGTGAGGTGTGGCGACGGATATGGCGGATGGCCCGAGGAAGCGCCCTTCGCAGGAATCATCGTGACAGCCGCTCCTGAGCGAATCCCCGAACCTCTGGTCGACCAGCTCGCACCGGGTGCTCGGATGGTCATCCCGTTGGGAGACTTCTACCAGCAGCTCATGGTCATCAAGAAGACCGACGACGGGGTCGAGGAGCGCTCGGTGATTCCGGTGCGTTTTGTCCCCATGACCGGCGAGATCGAGCGACAGTTGGAGGACGGACAATAATTCTGAATTATGAATTATGAATTATGAATTATGAATTTCATTGCACCATCGCACCATCGCATCGCTTCGAGGAGCAATGGCTATGGTGATCGGTAATTCACTGCATCGCATCGGGACCCGAAGCGATGGGTTCTCCCTGCGATGGAATTCATAATTCAAAATTCATAATTCAAAACTCGAGTTATAGTGTCCTCGCCAGGGGGTCATTGCCTATGTGCGGAATCGTCGGGGTCATCAACAACAAAGGACGATCGGTGGTGGGCGACCTCGGCAACGGGGCGCACTTCCTCCAACACCGGGGCGCGGCCTCTGCCGGGCTTTTTCTCTTCGACCCGGCGCGGCGCAGGTACGCCCTCGAGCGGGGAGAGGGCCTCGCCGACGACATCTTCAAACCCCTGGGCGACCTCCACGGTGATCTCGGGATCGCCCACACCCGGTACAAGACCTTCGGCGGCGGCGGTACGATCAACGCACAGCCGTTTTTCGACGCCTTTCTCGGGCTGTCTCTGGCGCACAACGGCCACATCACCAACGTCCGGCAGATCGACACCGAACTCGGCCAACGAGGACAGTCGCTGGCGGCCAATTGCGACGCCGAGCCGCTGCTGCGGGTGCTGGCTCTGTGGATCGAGCACTTCCGGCGCGAGGATCCGAGGGCCGAGGAGAAAGAGATCTTCTTCAAGGCCGTCGCCGAGATCCAACAGCGGGTCACCGGTGCGTATTCGGCGGTGGCGGTGACACCGTCAGGTCTCTATGCCTTCCGCGACCCGCACGGCTTCCGGCCGATGGTCCGAGGGTCACGGGTCCGCGACGGCGAGACAACGGTGATGATCGCGTCGGAGACCCTGGCTCTCGAACAGAACGGATTCACGGTGGATGAAGAGGTGCCGCACGGGACAGCACTTTTCATCGATCGAAACCTCGAGATCGACGAGCGGGTGCTGGTCCAGAAGGATGCGCGTCCCTGCGCCTTCGAGCTCATCTATTTTGCCGATGTCGAATCGAAGATGATGGGTGATCCCATCCGCACCTTCAGATGGCGCGCGGGGCGTGCCCTTGCGTTGGATCTCATGGAAAAGGCGCCTGAACTGGTCAAGGAAATTGATCTTGTCGTGCCGATTCCGCACTCGCCGATCCCCGGCGCCGAAGCCTTCGCCCAGAAGCTCGAGAAGGATCTCGACAACGGCGTGATCCAGTACGCGACACCGATCTCCAAGTACCGCTACGGTGGCCGAATTTTCATGGAGGAGACCCAGGAGGCGCGCGACGAGGCGGCCATGCTCGATTTCCGGGTGGATACCATCTCGGTCAAGGATAAGAACGTCTTTATCGTTGACGACAGTATCGTTCGCGGCACCAATGCCAAGCGGATCGTCCGGGCGTTTCGAGCAGCGGGCGCCAAGGCCATCTGGTTTGGCACCCTCTGGCCCATGGTCATCGACTCCTGCTTCCAGGGGATCAACACTCCGACTCAATCTGAACTCATCGGTGCGCGTTTTGCCCGTGATATTGATGAGGTCCAGACCGAACTCGGCGTCGATGCGCTCTTCTACCTGCCCATCGAGGTCTTCCAGGAGAAGGTGATCAAGAACGCACCCGCATGCATGGCGTGCACCACCGGGCAGCGGGCGGTCAAGTTCGAGCATGCCGGGGCGGTCCTGCCTCCGGCGTATGGATCGTCGCAACCACCAAGACACAAAGACGCGAAGGACGCACAAAGGTTTGCTTAGTGATTTCTTGGTGTCTTCGAGTCTTCGTGGTTGTGACGTGTTGACCGCGCGGGCCGGTAGACCTAACCGGCGAGTTCATCCCGACATGCATCGAGCACCTGCTCATGCAACAGACCGTTGGTGGCGATGATGCCTCGACCGGTTGCGAGTTTTCGACCCTTTGAGAAATCCAACGGGTTGCCGTCGAGATCACTCACCCGTCCGCCGGCCTCTTCGATGACGATAGCGCCGGCTGCGTGGTCCCAGACCTTCTCGCGATAGCTTTCGTCGCGAGGCAACCGGAGGTAGATCGAGGCCTCACCGCGGGCGAGGACCGCGTACTTGCACTGCGAGTCGATGCGGTAGGGCGCGGCGGTGATGCCGAGGCGACGGGCGATCCCCGCCTGGACGGAGTGCGCGGCGTGGGCCGCTTCCACCGACTCGCAGACGATGGCCCGGCTCGAGTCGTCGATCGAGTCGACCCGTGCGGGAAAGGCGTCGCCGCTGGCGACGGGTGTAGCCCAGGCTCCGGCCGAGTGGGTTGCGTGAAAGATCCAGCCATCTCCGTTCCCGCGCTCGCCGGGCGCCGGGAGATTCGGGCAACCGAGAGCGCCGACGACCACGTTTCCGCAGTCAACCAGGGCGAGGGCAATGGCGTACTGCTGGCCGCGGAGAAAGCCCTTGGTCCCGTCGACGGGGTCGAGGACCCAGTGCCGTCCCTCAGGTCCGCCCGGGTGATTGCCGCGATCGAGGGCCGCAGCGATGGCGCCTTCGTCGAGGTTCGGGGCGACGGATCGGACAAGCGCTCCGACCTTATCGGCCATGGTGGGGGAGGCGTCGAGCGAACTCGATTCCTCCTCGGCGAGAAACGCGTCGCCCGGATAGCGTTCGGCGAGGCGGTGACCCATCACGGCCTGGACCGTCAGATCGGCCAACGTGACCGGAGAACGATCGCCCTTGGTCAGCGAGTCGGCGTTGGCGACGATTTCTTTCTGAACACGGCGGGTGAGAGTGCAGGCCTCGGCGACGAGGGAGCGCGCGAATTCGGTTTCGGTTTCGTACATCGGACCTCCAAGGCAGGGCAAGTGTACCGTACGGTGACTCAACTGAGAGGTGGGCGACGACCGTAACCAGATGACTGGTGAGGAGAGCAAAGAGATGATGAGAAGAGCAGGCTAGAATGGGCGCCGGTTTTATGATGGGACTCTGGCCTCACCGACTTCGCAACCTGTTCATCCTCGTATTGGGCGTTCTTGCCGGCGCGATGGCGATTCGCGGAGTCACGCCGACACCGTTCATCCGCTATCTTACGCCCAAAGTCGTCCACCTGGAGGAGAATCCCGACGCATACGACATCCTGTTCGTCGGATCGAGTCGGGTCTTTAGACAGATTTCTCCGAAGGTCTTCGACGAACGGCTTCAGACTCGGGGGCATGACCTGCGCTCGTTCAACGCCGGGGTGCCGGCGGCGAAGTCGGTCGAGGTCTGGCACCTCCTTCGGAGTTTCGCCGATGACCAGAAGGTTCGAACCCGATATGTGTTCATCGAGCCTGATGGACTCCTCGTCGGGATTGCGAGAGAGAATCTAGGCACCGAAAGGGAGATCTACTGGCACGGCCGCATAGAAACGGCGTTGGCGATCCGCTCTCTCAGGAGTCTGAACACCAAAAACCGATTGAAGATGACGGCGCTTCATACTGGAGCGTGCTTCCTGGATTGCATCGGAGTGGGCCGATTGCGGCTTCTCCTTTCGCAACTAGGAGAGTCCAAGCGACTGCGCTGGCTGGACAAGGAAGGTCTCGGACCCGATGGCGACGGTTGGGTGCCCTATGCCAAGGCCGACACCACTACCGAGTTCACGCGGAGGCAGGACTTCCTCAATCATCTTCCCCGTTACCGCAAGATGTTGGCCCGGCAGTCCGATGGGCACTCACGTCAGGATTGCCTAACGGTCTACCACCGCGAGGTGTTGGCCAAACTCATGACCGCCATTGAGGCGTTGGGCGCGCAGCCGGTTGTTGTTCTTTCTCCGGCGACGCAGCCTCGTTGCGAGGTCCATCAGGCCTTTCGAGAGGGGTTGTTGCCGAATCTCATGGCGTTTGACGATGCCTCGAGTTTTCCGGATCTCTATGCAGTCGAGAACCGGCACGACGCCGAGCACCTGAATACCCAGGGCACCATGATTTACAGCCGTCTTCTGGCGGATCGATTCGCCCGGCTCCTAAGCGAAGGGGGGGAGGGCGAATGATCTTCACCGAGTTTCGTTTTCTCATCTTCTTTGCCATGGTCTTCATCGTTCGGTGGTTTCTCAAGGATCTGACAAAGCAGAAGTTGTGGCTGCTGGTGTGCAGTTATGCCTTTTATGCGGCGTGGGACTGGCGGTTTCTTTCCCTCATCTGGATCTCGACGGTGGTGGACTATGTCGTCGGCATCCGTCTCGGGGACGAGGTTGATCCGAAGAATAGAAAGCGTTGGATCACTCTGAGCGTGGTCACCAATCTGGGGATTCTCGGCATCTTCAAGTATTTCAACTTCTTTGCCGAGTCTCTGGCGTCGGTCCTTGACTTCATCGGGCTGCCGGTCTCATACCACGTGATCAAGATCATTCTTCCGGTTGGGATCTCGTTCTACACATTCCAAACCATGAGCTACTCCCTCGACGTCTACCGAGGGCGTCTCGAACCCACCCGAAGACTCCTGGACCTGGCCCTTTTTGTCGGGTTCTTCCCACAGCTCGTGGCCGGACCCATCGTTCGCGCCAGCGCTTTCCTGCCGCAGCTCGTAAAAAAGGCGCGCTTTGGAGATGTGGATTTCCGATCGGCGTTGGTTCTCTTCCTCTCGGGTTACTTCAAGAAGGCCTGCGTTTCGGACAACATCGCGCCTTTTGTCGATCAGTTCTTTGCGGCTCCCGATGACTTCACCGCTGCGTCGGCGTGGATCGCAACCCTGCTCTACGCCGCCCAGATCTACTGCGATTTTTCCGGTTACTCCGAAATGGCGATCGCCACCGCACGGATGCTCGGATTCGAGCTCGGCGACAATTTCAACTTCCCCTACTTCGCGACCAGCATCCGAGATTTCTGGAGGCGGTGGCATATCTCGCTCTCGAGTTGGCTCAGGGACTATCTCTACATCTCGCTCGGCGGCAGCCGTGGTTCGGAGCTCTTCACGCTCAGAAATCTGATGATCACCATGCTCCTCGGCGGGCTCTGGCACGGTGCGTCGTGGAATTTCGTTATCTGGGGCGGTCTCCACGGGCTCGCTCTCATTGTGCATCGCCTCTGGGAACCAATCGGCAGGAAGGTGCCAGGGTTCATCGGCCAGTCCGTCGGATTCGCGCTGACGTTCTGGTGGGTGAATCTGGCGTGGATTTTCTTTCGCGCTCCGGATCTTGCCGAGGCGGCATCGATTTCGCGATCGTTTGTATTTTTTACCGACAACGGGTCTCGCATGCTCGGGGTTGGTCTTCCATGGCTGCTGGTTGTGCTCGCCGGCCTTCATCTTGCGGGCTTTCTGAGCCAGCGAAGTCACTGGTGGAGGGATCTTCCGGGTTGGGCTTTTGCGGCCGGTTATGGGGTTCTGGTGGCCCTGGCGTTGGCATTGATCCACCCAACGGCTCAACCGTTCATCTACTTCCAGTTCTGATGTCGGATTTTGATTGGAGGATCTACGCGGAAGCGACCTGCGCGGGTCTGACGCCGCTGCTGCCCTTGCCCTTTGTCGATCTCGCCTTCGAGGCCGTTTTTCGGCGTCGGATGCCCGGCAACACGGCCAGGGCTCGCGGTCGGGTTCTCGCCGCAGGGGCGCGTGCGTCATTTTCACATGGGACGGGCCAACTGCTCTCTATGCAGGGCTGTCTGCGGCTGCCGCTGGGGATCCTTCGTTACATCCTGCGCCGGGCCTGGCGCAAGCTCGTGTATGTCTTCTCCATCGCCGATGCCGCCATCCTGACCAGCGAGTACTGGCACCGGGCGTATCTGCTGGATCACGTGATCCGGGCC
>CBESWV010000065.1:0-16549 GCA_965533305.1 uncultured bacterium
AAGGAGTTGGTGCAGATCGCCGGTGAGAATCGCTCAATTTAGGTAGAGTCTCTTTCAGCGAGGGGGGACCTCAGAATCGGCATGAGATAGAGATTGGCCCCGATCCTGCCCAGGAGCAGGGCGAAGGCGGCGGCGATGATGCCGATAGCGTCGAGAAAGAAGATTCCGATGCTGAGGACCGAGACGATTCCGACGACCTCGATGACGGTGGCTGCGGTGACCGGCATGGTGCGCTTCGCGTGGACCAGGACCGCTCGTTGAAAGCTCAAGAGAACCGCCAGCCCGGGGATGAGAACGAGAATCCTGCTGGGGATGAGGGCGAAACCGGCGAGCTCGGGCGAGAGCCCGGAGACAAGTTCGAACCAGATCCGGCCGAGCGGTGTCCAGGCGATGAGACCGAGGCCGGCCACAACGATCAGGCCCAGAGTCCAGGCGAACCGGCGCAGGGGCAGATAGTTGACGCCGTTCTTGCCCATGAGAGCGATGCCGACCTCCTGATAAGCAAGACCCAGGCTGCGGAAAACGAAAATCAGCGAGTTGACCACGGGAAGAACCGCCAGCGACTCGATGGCGAAACGGCCGTGACCGACAAAGAACGTCACGAGGGGGTGGACGCCGAGGGCAAGGACGGTCGTCAACGCCAACGGTACGTAGAAACTGATGATTTGCGAGTACTTGAGTGATGTGCCCGTGTCTTCGCCGGTTTCCGCCATGAGCGATCGGACCGCCCGGTCGGCCATCACCCGGCTCGCCAACGCCTCGGCGGTGACACCGGCCGAAAGCGCTGCCGCGCCGATGATGGCCCCTTCAAGATCGGTGAAGCGGACCAGCAGCAGCGCCACGGCGGACATGGTGAACAGACGGACGATGGTTCCGTAGGCGACTCTGCGGGTCTGGCCGTGACGGATCAGGACGCCCTGATAGAAACGGCGAAAGCCGATGGTTCCAGGCCACGGCAGGAGAACGAGCAACGCCATCCAGGTTCGGCCCGCAATCTCCTCGGGAAGGCCCATGAGAGTGCGACCGATGAAGCTGAAGACCGGTGGGAGCAATAGGATGCCCAGCGCCAGGGTGACCGCCGCATTCAGGGCATGGGTGAAGGTGCGGAGGCGCAGATAGGACGGGCGATCGGTGACCAGGGCGGTTGCGGCGCTCATCATCATGATCACCGGCGCTTCGGCGAGCAGGGCGAAGCTGAAGGCCACTCCGAATGCGGCCAGGTTGTACTCCGGCGAGCCGAGCCGGGCGATGATCGCCGTCAGAAAGGGACCTTCCACCGACATCATCAGCCAGGTGGCCGCCAGGGGCAGCCAGAAGAGGAAGATCCGGCGTTGGGTCAGGTCTGATGTTTGGGTCATATGCAACGCACCGAACCCGGTGCGGCGGTGAGGATAGCACCCGATGGAATGTCCGCATCTGAGATCAATCGTTTCAATCGAGAGCGAGATCTGAATATCTGCCTCAATTGTTGCATTGTGACGACAATGGCGTGTGGAACGCGTTGTCCGCGTGTCCTGTCGCGGTCTCGGGTGGAGGAGACGGCGCGTACCGGGGCCGTGTGGCGTGGTGCCATTTGTTGCATTGTTCGGCGGTGAGCCTTTCCGGCGAAGGTAGAGCGTCGGTGCCGATCAATGCTACGGGTGGCACCGGAGAACTCGTCACGGGCGTTCCTTGATCGGACCGTGACAGCAACCCGTCCTGACTCAGTCGCGGGTACCTCGCTGCCACGACGTCGCTCAGCCTCCCGGTACCCGTGCGACGGAATCTGTGTCCATCTGTGTGATCTGTGGGTTGTTCGATGCGATGTTCCTATCCTGCATCGAGCGAAAAAAAAGGGGGCCCGAAGGCCCCCTTGAAGTTGAGCTTGAGAGTTCTCAGTCGAACTCGTGTACGTTGGCTTCGGACTCGCTGGGATCGTACATTCCCGGCGGATTGGCGTGATCGAGGAATCGCTTGGTCATGGACTTCATCATGTCGGTGTCCCACCACATGCCACCCGGGCCGTAGTAGACGGCAAGGGCGTTGGCGAGATCGACATCGAACTGCTCGTTCCAGACGCCGATGTCCGGATCATAGCCATTGCCAAAGGAGTTGACCTTCTGGGAGTGGCAGGCGACGGCGCAGGCGTTGGGCATGCCGCCGTCGGCTTGGTACATGAGCGTCTTCTCCGGCGCGATGGGTTCGAAGGTATGACCGTGGATGTCGTAGTTGATGGCCGACTTGGCGGTTTTCGGCATGTGGCACTTGGAACAGCGCGACAGACCCATGGAACGCTCGGGTGCGTAGGGATGGTTACTGTGGGCCGCAACCACGCCGCCGATGTGTTCGACGTTGTCGTCGTACTCGGCGACCTGCTCGGGGGTGATGTCTTCAAATGCACCGTGGGTCGCGTGGCAGGCGAGGCACAGCGTGTTGTTGTCATTCGCGGTCGGGATCTCGAGGCCGTCCTCCTCGATGCTGGTCACGATCATGTGTTTGCCGCCCTTGTGCGGGCTGTGGCACTCGACGCACTTGATCATGTGGAACTCGAACTCAGGCTTGGACGACTGGTAGAAGTCCTCATACTGCTGGTGATGCTGCTTTGAAGTCACACCATCGGGCCAGAGTCCGGAGTGGTCCTCGTAATAGTCGGTGAGAGGATCTTCGTTGACACCGGGGATCCAGTTCTCACCGGTGGCGTCGTTGTAGGGATAGCCGTAGGTGCCGTCGGGAACCGACGCTGTCCGGATGTGGCACTGCTGGCAGATCTGGTTCGACTCAGGCGTGTCGAGGCTGCTGGGCGCCAGGATGTAGTCGGGATTGCCGCCTGAAATCACGTGGGCCGAACCCGGACCATGGCAGGCTTCACAGCCGACGTTGACGTTGTCCGGCAGACCGTCGTGGTCATAATCCGGATACTGCTCTTCATACCCGGGAGGCACCAGGGAGGTTGGGAAGGGCCGGTAGATCCACTCACCGGTGGATGCCTGGCTCATGGGCAGACGGAAGTTGGTGGTGTGGCAGCCGATGCAGCGTTTGGAATAGCTGCGGCCGACATCGGCAACGTCCTGAACGGGCGGATTGGCACCGAAGATCGGTTCGCCGTTGCTGTCCCACCAGTGCTCGGGGTGGTACCTAACGTATTCGTGGGTCTTCTCGTTGTACTGGACCGGCGAGACATAGTTATCACGAGTCCAGCCGGTACCGGTTCCGGTGACCGGGACACGCACCAGATAGCGCTGCTTCCAATCGCCGGTGCCACCCTGGGTGATGACCACCCGAACGGTGAGATCGCCGATGGTGATCCAGTAGGAGTCGTTGCCGGCAATGTACGACAGAACAGGTGCGTTGGGTTTGAATTGATCGAAGGCGGTGCTGATCGTGTTGAAGTCGAGACCCTGCATGAAGTCGTCGACCCCGTTCTGATCGTAGTCAGCCACAACGCCCTTGCCGGCGACAAGCGAATTGGCGCCGAACGGCGACCGGAGCGCCTGCTTGTGCTTGACGCCATAGGTGATGGAGCCCCAGCCATGGCAGGCGACACAGGTCGGGTCGCCGACGACCACCAGGTCATCCTGCAATTGTTTGGTGCTGTAATTCTGCTGGAGCCAGACGACAACAGCATCCACATCGGGATGGGATACGGCTCGGCCGGCGGCGCCCGAGCGATGACTCGAGTGCATATCCGGCATATCGTAGGCTAAAACCGGAACCACGGCGAGACCCAGGACCACGGTAATGAGCAGCGATTTCCTCATAGGACGAATCCTCCTTAGTTTATTCAAAAAGTCGCGGGTCGCGGTTGGAACCGTGGACCGCAACATGACAGTTCTGACATGTTTGGTATCTGGGCTGCGACAGGTTGTGAAAAGCCGGAACACCGGCGTGGCACTCAAGGCAGAGCTGTGCGACACTCCGCCGCCTCAGCTGCCTGGGGTTGGTGGTGCCGTGAGGATGATGGCAGGCCACGCAACCGTCGAGCTCCCGGAGTGGGTGCGGAAAGACAAACGGCCCGGTCTTCTCGATGTGGCAGTCGACGCACGCACCGCTCTTCGAGAGTAGGTTGAGGCGGCCCTGCCGGTTTTGGCCGTGCATTGAGTGGCAGTTGGTGCAGGCGAAATTCCTGGTGCCGTCGCGGTGGGCGAAGGGCATCTTGAACTCGCCGGCCACCGACTGGTGGCAATCCGCGCAGAGTTCAAACGGTTCCTTGGCGAGGAGATGCCGGGTGCCGGGATCGGAGTGGCCGGCCGCGTGGCAGTCGACGCATGCCACACCAAAGCGGGTGTGGGCCGGATTTGTGACTTCCATGGTGGCCAGACCTGCGGGGTGGCAGCTCATGCACGCCGTGCTGTCGGGGACGCGCCGGACGTTGTCGGGAGAAGGATCGTCGATGTGCTCGGCGGTGGCGCCGTGGCACTGAACGCACGAGCGCTCGAGCACGGCGGAGTCGACCTGAAGCATCGCCCGCCCGTGTGGGCTCGTGGCGAATGCCGCGGCCTCATCTTCGTGGCACATGGCGCAGGTTTCCATGGTCAGAGGATCATCGTCAGCCATGGCGAACGTGCAGATCATGGCAATCAGAGCCATGGCGAATATCGACCGGGCAATCATTCGAATCTCCAGTGGATGGCGAGGCCGTATCGCATGACATCGAAGTCGTCGAGATCGACGCGTCCCTCGTCGTAGGACCAGTACTGGGCAAACGCGGAGTACTCGAGGCCGGAAGCTCCGTAGATGGTCAGGCGGATGCGGCCGTTCCATGCGTCCAACGGCCAGGTCCCACCGCGATCCTTCATAAAGGTCAGAGTCCCGTTCACCCCGAAGATCCCGGCGCGGGTTCCGCCGAAGAGCGTCGCGGTGCTGAGATCAAGTTCGTAATCAGACTGACCCGGGTCGCCTCCCGGGAGGACAAGGCCCACGCCGCTGGTGATGGTGTACTTCTCGAGATCGAGTCCGAATGAGGACGCGCCGTCTTTCGAGTTCCATCCGATCGCGATGCCGTAGGGAGTCGATTTGAAATCGAGGGTCGATACTCCTTCGGGGTTGCTCGCCTGTTCGTAGCGTCCGTTGGCGCTGAGCTGCCATCCCTTGCCGAGCTTCGAGCGGAGCCGGAGCACCGCGCGATCGACATTCTCGGGATCGGTGCGGAAGACAAACTTGGTGAAATCTCCGCGCTCGTACTCGAGGCTGAGGTTGAGAAACCGCCCCGGGTTGACGGAGCCGCCGACCACGAGCCCGTTTCCGTCGCGGTTGGTTGCGACCTGATCACCGTTGCTTGTGAGTCGCCAGTCAACCTCGCGGGACGTCGTCAGTCCGCCGGCCCAGACAGCCCACGTGGGCGCACGGTACTCGAGGGTGATGCGTGCATCGGAGTCGGTGTAGTTGAAAATGCCGTCTTCATCGATGGGCGCGGTGTAATCGAGGCTCGTGCCCAAGGACGGATTGGCGACTCTGAGCAACCGTTCGCCGAGGAGCGTCGAGTTCGACGAGCTGTCGCGGTAGTCGCCGGCAAGGCGGATCGAGAATCGGCGGCCGATTGCGAACCCGAGGGCGATGTTCCCCGCGAATGCCTCGCTGTCGGCTGAACCAAGCAGGGTGTCAACAAAGGTCATGGTGCCGGTGTCGCCGCCGCCGATGAGAAAGGCCTGGGACCCGGTGCCGCTGGAGGCGAGTTCGGCCTTGCGATAGAGGAGGGATACAACGCCTTCGAAGATCCCGCCGGAGTAGCCGACGGTGAGACGGCTGGTCGGGATGTTGTCCTGGACATCGGTGTAGTCGCTCGTCGTTTCATCGAGCAGATCCGGATCGAGACGGTCGATTGCTTCGCTGCCGGCCGCGAAGCGGCGATTCTTCTGCTGGTAGTTGGCGAAGCCCTGCTCGAAGTCGATTCGGACCGGGAGGGTTCGGGTCGACAGGCGGAAAACGACCTCGTCCATGGTGTCGTCGAGGTCGACCCCGACGGGATAGAGTTCGTTGAGCCCGTACATCGGTCGATAGACCGTCCCACTGCGAGACACCGACCGGTAGAAGAGTTCGAATCGAACCGGGCGCCAGGCTTCGAGGGAGACGCCGGCCTTCCACCGGGTGATGCTCCATTCATCGCTCCGGTCGGCAAGATCACTACCGCCCAGGTTGAAGAAGGAATCGCGCTTGTCGTACTCGGCAAAGAGTGTGAAATTACCGCTGAAGCCAATGTTGAAACGTGCGGCTTCGGCCGGTTCCGCATCGCCGAATCCCCATGCCTGGAAGTCCATGCCGGTGACGCCACTGTCCTCGCCGCGATACCGCAGATCGAGGCTCTCGAGCACAAAGCCGGGCCTGAGGTTGGTCTGAGTGAGAAAGCTGTCTTCGTTGCCGTTGCTCGACTGCCAGACATAGCCGGCGCCGATATCGCCGCTCCATTCCTGAGCGGCTACGGGGGAGCAGATCAATGTTCCTGCCAAGAGCCCTGCATGGAGGGTGGCGATCGACACTAACGAGAATGGGAATCTCTTAATTAACACAACGATGACAAATCTCTCTTACTCACCTTTCGATGTCAACACATTTGAGCAAATCCATCAATGGCGATTCAATGATAAACCCCTTGCCGGTTTGGTTGTCGGTATTGGATCGCGTTTCTTTTGAATTTGAGTCTCAATAAGGGTTTTGTTAAGACACATCTCGGAAGTGGTCCTTGCCAGACGCAGGGGCGCGCGCGACACTGCGGGAATGAAGCGTTCCAAGCTGTTCGTCGTGTTTGTCGTGGTGGTGATCATTGGGGTGGTTGTTCTGGCCCTGAACCTCCGGCGAGACATGCGGTGTGTCGGGTTCGCCGGCCCTGGTGTTTCCGCCTCGGATCTGCCCGCGGGACCGGCCGCCGACGGAGAGTTGCGGATCGCGCACTTCAATCTGCGGAACTACCCACTGGACGAGCGACCGCAGACGCCGGACCTCGGTTACAGCCGCAGAACCAATATCTGTGACGTCGAGGACGTCCTCGCCGGTCTCGACGCCCAGATCATGGGCTTTGTTGAAGTCTGCGACAGGCGGAGGTTTCCACCGATCCTACGCCGAGCAAGCGGCGGTCGTCCCATGCGAATCCTGTTTTCTCAAGGCGGCGGACAGGGTGGCCAACACCTGGCGGTGGCGTGGAACAGCGATATTTACGAATTGGTGGAGGGCCCGATCGAGATCAACGACATCATCGTCAAACCGGGTTTGCGGCCCGCGCTGGCGGTGCGTCTGAGATCCAAGGCACAGGCCGAGTTCGACTTCACGGTGGTCGAGGTCCACCTCGATTCGGGTCGTGACGATCTCGACAACAGGCTGGATCAGATCAGACTCCTCTCCGCGTGGATCGATGGCTGGGTGGAGTCCACCGGTGACTCCGATGTGGTGGTCCTCGGTGACTTCAACACCATGGGGGGCAAAGGCCTGAGTCCGAGGGACGAACTCTATACGGTGGATTCCATCGTCGGCGAGGTGGGGCTCGAGAGAGTGGAGAACGCCACCGGCTGCAGCCAGTACTGGGAGGGCCCCGGAAAACGTGACGGAGTCTTCCGCTCGTCCCTGCTCGATCTCGTCTTCGTGCGGGGTCTCGATGTTGTCGGCCCGGCTCGTTCGTGGCTCCATTGCGAACGCCTTCAGTGCGCTGATCTCGTGTCCCGCGTCGGCGAGGAGGACGCCACCTTCTTCGATGTCTCGGATCACTGCCCGGTGACCTTCGAGGTTCAGATGGGTGAGGAGTGAGAAGGTTAGGAAGTCAGGAAGTGAGAAGGTCAGCGCTCGCTTCGCTCGCTGGTGAAGAGGTCCATGGCAGCAGAAAAGGTGAAGACGCCGCCGATACGAAGGCGAAAGACCGACAAGCAGGTATCGCCGGCCCGCTCCCCGTGGACGACGTCTTTTGGTGAGGGACGACGATCGAGATGCGAGAAACGAGCCACGAGCAACGAGTTTCGAGGTATCATCACCGCCGAATGGGTTGTCATACGAATCGGCATACGCCTCGCTGTGAATTCCACGTCTCGCGCCTCGCGCGTGATCGATACGACTTTGATTCCGGGCTCTTCGGTTCGACCGGGAACGTCGTTTTTGCCGACTTCCGCGCTGCACGGGAATTCGCCGATCGGATGAACCGGCACCGCGATCTCGAAGCCGATCCCGAGCAGGCCGTCAAGGCGAGCGAGATCAACGCCATGGGGCTCATCGACGAAATGCTCCATGTCGTCTTCGCTCGATACCGCGAGCGGGTGCGTCCGGCGATCATGGCCGAGTCCCTTGCCGATCTTGAAAAGGACCTCGGAGCGGAGGCTCTGACCAAGCTCCTGGAGACCTTTGTCGACGAGTTCCCGCCGGTCGCGGTCTACCGCGGTGAGATTTCCGTCGAGGACTATCTTGACGGCGTCACCGACGGGACTCCGAATCGTGAGATCGTTCTCGAAGAGTTGACTCTCCTCCGGCTTGCCAATACCAATCCCGCCTTTGCGCCGTACCATGAACTCTTTGACGACCGGCGTCTTCGGGATGAGACCGCCTACTCGCGCTGCGTCGAGAAGATTGAGGCGATCTTCGCCGGGGAACCGGGTCTCGCCGAGGGTGGTCAGACCCTGCTCGATCTGTTGCTGGCGCCGGTGTGGGCTGCACCCACGAGCCTCGAGGGCCAATTGGCTTTCATGCGGGTCAGCTGGGCCGAGATTGTCGGCGATGTCATCGTGCGGGTCCTCTCGAGCCTCGATTTTGTCGCCGAGGAGTCGAAACCGTTCTTCGGTTTTGGACCGGGACCGGTGGAGCCACCTGACTACGGCGATCTCGGCGATGCGCCTGAACGGTACTCTCCGGATCAGGATTGGATGCCGCGGCTGGTCCTGCTCGCCAAAAACGTCCACGTCTGGCTCGATCAGTTGTCGAAGCAATACGGTCGCGAGATCGCCACCCTGAACGCGATCCCGGACGAAGAGCTCGATCGACTCGCCGCGTGGGGCTTCACCGGCCTGTGGCTCATCGGGGTCTGGCAGCGAAGCCGGGCTTCGGAGCGGATCAAAAAAATGATGGGTGACACCGATGCTGTGGCATCGGCCTACTCCCTCGCCGACTACGCCATCGCCGATGATCTCGGCGGGGAAGCGGCCTACGACAACCTCAAGGCTCGAGCGTGGGACCGCGGCATTCGTCTCTCCACCGACATGGTTCCCAACCACATGGGGATCGACTCGCGGTGGGTCGTCGAACACCCGGATTGGTTCATCGGTCTCGATCAGTCGCCGTTCCCCAGCTACACCTTCAACGGCCCGGATCTCAGCGACGATGCTCGAGTCGGCATCTATCTCGAAGACGGCTATTGGGACCGCACCGATGCCGCTGTAGTTTTCAGACGCGCGGATCACTGGACCGGCGACACCCGGTTCATCTACCACGGCAATGACGGCACCACCATGCCGTGGAACGACACCGCCCAGCTCGACTACCGCCATCCCGAGGTTCGCGAGGCGGTTATCCAGACCATCCTCCACGTCGCTCGACGGTCCCCCATCATTCGCTTCGACGCGGCCATGACGCTCGCCAAACAGCACTACCATCGTCTGTGGTTCCCCGCCCCGGGAACCGGCGGCGACATCCCCTCCCGCGCCGAGCACGGCATGACCCGCGCCGAGTTCGATGCGGTGATGCCCGAGGAGTTCTGGCGCGAGGTGGTGGACAGGGTGGCCGCCGAGGCGCCGGACACGCTACTCCTCGCCGAGGCATTCTGGCTTCTGGAGGGCTATTTCGTTCGGACCCTGGGCATGCACCGGGTCTATAACTCGGCCTTCATGAACATGTTGCGGGACGAACGGAACGCTGACTACCGCATGCTCATCAAGAGCACCCTCGAGTATGACCCGCAGATTCTCAAACGATATGTCAACTTCATGTCCAACCCGGATGAACGGACCGCTGTCGATCAGTTCGGCACCGATGGCAAGTACTTCGGGGTGGCCACCCTCATGGCGACCCTGCCGGGTCTTCCCATGTTCGGCCACGGACAGGTCGAGGGATTTGCCGAGAAGTACGGCATGGAATTCCGCCGGCCGCGATGGGCGGAGGAACCCGACGAGGCGCTGGTTCAGCGCCACGAGCGGCAGCTCTTCCCTCTGCTCCACCGCCGGGGGAGCTTTGCGGAGGTCGATCGATTCCTGCTCTATGACCTGGTGGATGACCACGGAAAGGTTGATGAGAACGTCTTCGCCTATTCCAACGAGGTTGGCGGTGAGAAGAGCCTGGTGATCTTCCACAACACCTTTGCCGAGACCCGCGGCCGACTCCGGGGGTCGACGGCCAAGGTGGTGCGTGCGGCTGACGGATCGGAGCAACTCGAAAACTTCACCCTCGCCCAGGGTCTCGGAGTGACCGATAGTGAGGACCGTTTCCTCGCCTTCCGGGATATCGTCGACGGGCTCGAGTATCTGCGACCGTGCCGGCAATTGGTCGAAGAGGGGCTCTATGTCGAGCTCGATGCTTATCGCTGTCACGTCTTCCTCGATTTCAGGGAGATGGTGGATGACGACGATGGTCGTCTGCGCCACCTCGAATCGGAACTCGGCGGAGGTGGGATCGACAGCATCGACCTCGCCCTGGCTGAGATCGATCTGCAAGATGTCCTGACGCCCTTTACCGAGTTGGTGTCGGCGGAGAACATCATCGCGTTGCACGAGGCCCGATCAGATGGGGCGGGTGATGAGGACGAGTCCACCACGGTGGGTGAAATTCTCCAGCCCTTCAACCAAGTTCTGGCGGCGGTGGCGGAGCGAGAGCAGACCGAGCCTGATCCCGACAGGACCGTGCTGGCGCTCCGCCGTGATCTCGAGCGGGCGATGCTTCTCACCGATGACGGTGATTCAGAGAAACGGATCTCGACCGATCTCCAATGGTGGGCGACGGTTTTCTTCTGGTTGCTGACTCGCCGAATCGTCTTGGCCGACAAAGGGACGCAACCGACCAGCCGGGTGACCGATCGGTTCGAAGATTGGCTCTTCTGGCGGGTCATCGCCCGCCAGGCTCGCGATCTGGGTTTCGAGTCGGCCGAGGCCGAAGAGGTTGTCGACTCCGTCCGACTCCTCCTGGCGGTGGATGGCTGGTGGGCAACCGGCGGCGATGAGGCCATCGATATGGCATCGGTCATGTCGGAACTGTTTTCAAACGAACCGGGTCGGACCTATCTCGGCGTCAACAGTTGGGATGGCGAACTCTGGTACCAAGCCGAGGCCCTGAGCCGACTGGGGGTTTGGCTCGAAGTTGCGGAAATCCTCGATGTTCGAAGCGATCTCGAAACCACGGTTTTGGTCAAAGACGCCTTGGCGCGGCTGACCGCGGCCGACGGCGAGAGCGGTTACCGGGTTGCCGAGCTTCTGGCGGCATTGACCAGCGATGAGCGGTGAGCCGAATGCGATAGAACCGCGACGGACGAGGTGGCTCCCGGCCGTCGTTTTCTCACTCTTTGCTCTCGTGGTTCTGGCCGACGCCGTGGTCATCGTCCTTTACGGGAACTATCGGAATCTCATCGAGGAAGAGGGCGTGGAGATGGTCTTCACGCCGGCGAATCCCTTGATCGCGGTGGTCCCCGATGGGCCGGTGGAGGTCATTGACGGTTGCAGGATCGTCACGGATGATCAGACCGCGCTTGTGGAAGTCGCCGATGGCCGGATCGGTGTGCTGGCCCCCGGCACTCTCGTGCTGCGATTCCGGACGCACAATGCGGGGTCGTTCATGGAATTCGGCTATCGATTCAAGAAACGGCGGGGCCCGGCCCGCTGCAACCTGACGGTGGCTCGAATCGCCAGTCGATACGGGGTCGACTTCATGAGCCGGAAATCGCTGGTCGCGCGGAAAAAGGCAAAGGGCGTCTTCCGGCAGTATCTGGCTGATCATGCGGGATGGGTCGAACTGTCTCTCGAGGTCAACAAGGCAGCCGCCGCCAACGGCTTTGAAATCACAAAACCCAAAGTCGTCACCGAGTAGTTGAGTTTCCCCCGCCTCCCGAACTCAGCGCGGTTGCGGATCGTCTTCGTCGTTTGACCCGGCGCCCGTCGCAGGAAGAACGCCTCCAGCCTCGTCATCCGGCGTCACGTCTTTTGGGGGCGGGTTGGCGTCGCCCTTGCGAATCCTCCAGGAGGCCGCCAGGAACGTGAGAACCCCCAAAACGACCTCGTCGAGCAGAGGGACCGGGTCCGGTACAACCAGATCGATGGCCAGGAGGCCGGCGAGAATCGCGAAGAGCCAGGGGTAGCGGATCCCGGGGATCAGCTTGTTGATGAGACCGCTGATCGGGGATGTCAAGATCATGGATCCTTCGTCGGAGGGTTGCCGGCGAGGACATCGCGCGAGATATAGCTCGGGTATGGCTGGTAGGGTTCCTCGACGGTCTTCATCTTGATGACCAGGACGTGCCCCTCCGGCGCGGAGTTGATCCAACGCAGGATCCGTTCGAGGAGCTTTTTGCGGTTGTAATGGCTGTAGTCGAGACTCCATGCGGCCAGGTACCCGTCGATGAGTTTCTTGCACTCCTCGGTCAACTCGTTCATGCCCTGGAACTCCTGCACCATGGGATGCTCATCGGTGTCGTCGAGCGCCAGTTGCAGAGGAACACCCTCGGGGGTGGAGGCGATGGTTGCGGGTGCCGCCCCGTCCGGATCGGCCGCCAGAGTCGCGCCATCGTCCGACGGCGCAGGGGCCTCGGTCGCGGGGGTTTCGGCAGCGGGGGCTTCGGATTCGTCTGTGAGGGCGCCGGTCAACTCGGCGATGGAAAAGACATAGCTCTCCATCTCTTGGAATGCGGCGATGACCTCCGGATCGGTGGACGGGCCTGGTTGAGCGATCAACCAGGCGTCGAGGTCGCGCAGAAAAGCGGTGAACCGATCCAGCCGGGCACAATCGTGGGTGCCGGAATCCCGGGTTTCCACCAGCGGTTCGAACGGGCTCCTCGGGTCGGAACCGGCGGCGCGGATCAAGTCTTTGAGATGCCCGCCGAGGTTGTCGGCGGCGGCGGCGGCGTCGCGTGCCGATGGTTCGCCGTCGGTGGGCAGCGTCCAGTGGCTTCGGGCGGCGAAGAACTCACACAGTTTCTTGACGTTGCCGTTGGCCTTGGCGAGCTTTTCGGTCAGTGGATCCTGCGACATGAGTTGCGTGCGCCTTTCAGTTTCATAGAGATTCTAGCTGAACCCGGAGGCTTCAGGAATCGATCTCGAGCCTTTTCCCGAAGTATTCCCGGATGACATCCCTGGCGTAGCCGAGAACCACCGTGGGTGTTGCATCGGGTTCGGCGAAGTCGGGCGTCTCGATGATGTCGTCAACCATCTCTCTCCACCAGGGAGCTGAGGTCAGGCTGATTGCGGTCGGCCCGTCAAGGCCGGCGGTTGCCATCTCCTCGGCAGAGGGCGGATCGAAGGAGATGGCGCGATCGCCTTTGGTGATCAGGTTCACCCGGTCTTCAAGGTAGTCGACGATGGCATGAAGTTGATCGGGTGTGGTCATGAGCTTCTCCGAGGAACCACCATAGCTGAAACGCGAGGCACCGACATCAGAAGATGCAGGATGCTGGATCCAGCATCTCTCCTCGCCATGCGATCATGGACGCGGAGTCTGAACATGAATCTCACCATCACCCAACCCGATGACTGGCATCTTCATCTGCGCGACGGCCGGGCGATGGCGGATGTCGTGGGCGCAACCGCCGCGGTGTTCGGCCGGGCGGTGGTCATGCCCAATCTTCAGCCGCCTGTGACCAGCGTCGATATGGCTTTGGAGTATCGAGGACGGATACTCGATGCACTGCCCGCGGGGTCAGGTTTCGAGCCGTTGATGACGCTCTATCTCACCGACCTCACACCATCCGAGGAGGTTCCCAAGGCCCGGGAAGCCGGGTTTGTCGGTTTCAAACTCTACCCGGCAGGCGCGACGACCAACTCGGATGCGGGAGTCACCGACTTCGACCGTGTCGCGCCGACCATCGAAGCCATGGAAGAGAACGGGCTCGTACTGCTGGTTCACGGCGAGGTCACCGACCCCGAGGTCGATATTTTCGACCGGGAGAAGTACTTCATTGATCGTGTTCTCGGGCCGCTCCTTCGCCGCCACGAGGGACTGAGGGTGGTCTTCGAACACGTGACGACCGAAGATGCGGTGGATTTCGTTCGATTGTCGTCATCGAGGATCGGTGCGACCATCACGCCGCAACACCTGCTACTCAATCGAAACGACATCCTTGTCGGGGGAGTCAAACCGCACAACTACTGTCTCCCGGTGCTCAAGCGGGAAAACCACCGTCAAGCATTGGTGGCGGCAGCCACCAGCGGCGACCCCAGGTTCTTTCTCGGCACCGACAGCGCACCGCACGGGCGGTCGACCAAGGAAAACCAGTGTGGATGTGCGGGGTGCTACACCGCTGCCGCGGCCTTGGCGCTCTACGCCGAGGCCTTCGAAGGCGCCGGGGCCCTCGATCGGCTGGAGGCATTTGCCTCCTACCACGGCGCCGATTTCTATGGCCTGCCGCGGAACCATGGCCGCGTCGCCCTGATCAACGAATCGTGGACCGTGCCCGTGGACTACCCTTTCGGCGATGACGTTGTCGTACCCTTGAAGGCCGGTGAGGAAATCAACTGGCGGGTGGAACGGGTTGAAGAATAGAATAAATTATGAATTTTGAATTTTGAATTTCGTCGCACCATCGCACCGGATGCATTGCGATGGCCATTCATAATTCATAATTCAAAATTCGATGTGATGTGATGTGTTGGGGGTATTGAATGGCGAACGTGAAGAAGCACAAGGGAACCATTGGGATCTTGACGGGTGGCGGCGATGTTCCGGGGTTGAACCCCGCGATCCGCGGAGTCACCGTCCGCGCCCTCCGTGAGGGCTATCGGGTACTCGGCATCCGTCGTGGGTGGGCCGGGCTCATCGAGATGAACCGTGACGAAGCCCTGTCAACGGATTTCGTCGTGGATCTCACCGAAAACGTGGTCAACAAGGTCGGTCGAACCGGCGGCACCTTCCTCCACACCTCGCGGACCCGCCCGAGCCACGTCCCGCCGACCTCGGTTCCGGTCCACCTTCGGGACACCTATACCGATGAAGCGAACGATCTGACAAAAGAAGTGCTCGCCAACCTCGAACACCTCGGGATCGACATCCTCATTCCCATCGGCGGTGACGACACGCTGTCCTACGGTGTCCACCTTCACAGCAAGGGAGTGCCGGTCATCGCCATCCCCAAGACCATGGACAACGATGTCCCGGGCACCGACTACTGCATCGGGTTCTCGACCTGTGTCACGCGGACCATCGCCATGACCCACGCTCTGCGAACCTCGGCGGGAAGCCACGAGCGCTTCCTCGTGCTCGAGGTTTTCGGCCGCTACGCGGGGTTCACCGCCCTGCTGCCGACCCTGGCCGGCGCCGCCAACCGCTGCGTCATCCCGGAGCACCAGTTCGACATTGACAATCTTTGCGAGTTGCTCACCTTCGACCGCGACAAGAACCCGTCGAAATACAGCGTGGTGCTCGTCTCCGAAGGTGCGACCTTCACCGGCGCCGACGAGATGGTCTTCGAAGACCAGGAAATGGACATGTTCGGCCACAAGAAGCTCGGTGGAGTCGGTGACCGCGTGGCCCGGGCCCTCAAAGAGATCTCACCCAATTACAACAACGGTCACCGGGTCAACGTGATCAACCAGCGGCTCGGGTATCTCGTTCGCTGCGGAGACCCTGACGCCATGGACTCCATCGTACCCATGGCCTTCGGCAATCTGGCCATGGATCTCATCCTCGATGGGACCTCGGGTCGACTCGTCAACATCCGCAACGGCCGCTATGACAACGTCCCCATCGAGGTCGTCACCAGTCGTAAGAAGACCCTCGATGTCAAGAAGTTCTACAACAAGGACCGGCTGCGCCCAACCTACGAGAAGTTTGAGGGCGCTCCAGTCTTTATCATGACGAGCGACTACTGATCATCAATTATGAATTATGAATTTTTAATTATGAATTTCATCGCACCATCGCACCATCGCACCGGGTGCTCTGCGACGGTCATTCATAATTCATAATTCATAATTATCTTGTGGCTGAGGGGAGCGAGAGTGATGAGAGTTCTTCATACCATGATCCGGGTCGGCGACCTCGATAGATCAATTGCGTTCTACACCGAGGCGCTGGGGATGACCCTGATGCGCAAACACGACTATCCCGAGGGCAGATTCACCCTCGCCTTTCTCGGCTACGGCGACGAGGGGTCATCCGCGGTCATCGAGCTGACCCACAACTGGGATACCTCGGGGTACGATCTGGGCAACGGTTTTGGTCACATCGCCATCGGCAGCGAGGACATCACCGGCGCCTGTGACCGGGTACGTGAGTATGGCGGAGAGGTGACCCGGGAGCCGGGGCCCATGAAACACGGGACCACCGTCATCGCCTTCGCCAAGGATCCCGACGGCTACGCTATCGAGTTCATCGAGAGAAAGTAACGCCTAGGAGCGTGTAGTGAATAGAATTGGCGGCGCCTTTCGGGTGTCGTTTGGCCCGATTTCCGGCGTATTCTTGGCCCATACCACCAGTT
>CBESWV010000066.1:0-16524 GCA_965533305.1 uncultured bacterium
GGGGGCCGAGAAGCGGGTCGTCTGCGGCGCGGACGGCCTCCCGCCGTTGAAGGTGCTCGCGAAGGAACCCTTCGGCGGTCGAGAAGTCCCCCTTCTCGGAATAGAGTTCGATCAGGTAGCGCTCCTGACCGGCGAAATGAAGACCATCGGGGAGTGAAACCGCACGGCGCTCGGCCGTGATGGCTTCATCGAGTTTGCCGAGACGAGAGTTCGCTTTGGAGAGCGTCACCCAGGGGTAGTACCAGCGGCCGTTGGAGACCTCGACCGCTCGTTCAGCGAGGGCGAGCGCCGCGTCGAAATCCCGACCCTCATCGAAGCGTGAGTCAGAGAGAAAGTAGGAGACCTTGGCGAGATACATGGGATCCGGTTGATCGGCCTTCGCGGCTTCGAGGCCGTGGTTCGTAACAATGCGGGCGAGCTGGAGGCTCTCCTCGCCGTGACCCAGCCTGGCGAGGTGATCGCTGAGGTTGCGTCGAACCATCATGGTCGTGTCGTGTGCGGAGCCGAGGCCCCGATCGGCCCCTTCCAGGGAGGCTCTGTAGAACATCGTGGCCTTTTCATCATCTCCGGCCCTTCGTGCGAGGGAGGCAAGGACGTTGCGCAGAATCACGGTTTCGATGTGGTCATCCCCAAACTCGGGAACGATCCAGGCAAGGGTAGATTCCGCAATCCGGGTCGCCTCCTCGATGCGATTGGCGCGAATCAGCACTTTTGCGAGGACGTAGGCGCCTCGTGATGACCGCCAGTGGGTGGCGCCGTAGACGTCGTGGACAATGTGCTGGGACTCCCGGGCCGCGTCCTCCGCCTCGTCGTGCCACTCCATGAACGACAGACTCTCCGCCAGGGTCTCGAGGGTCCGCGCCACATCGGGGTGATCCGGGCCAAGGTGCTGCCGTTGTACGCGCAGCGCCGCCTGGAGGATCTCGAGGGCCTCGATGCGTCGCCCCTGATGACGCAGCACGGCGGCGAGTTCGTATCTTGCTGCCGCCCGTGCCGCGCTTTCTTCGGGGTGGTGTCGGTCGAGCAGTTCGATGGCATCACGGAGGGCGACCTCGGCTTCGATGGGGTCGCCATCGCCGTCGATCAGCCGGCCCATCATGACTTTGGCCTTGATGGTGTCGAGGCTCTCGTGACCGGTTGTCTTCATCAGGCTCACCACGGCCGACTCAGCCTCGGCTCGGGCTTCCGCGAATCGCCCTTCCGCATAGAGCAGCTCGGCGTAGGCCGGCGACAGTTGAGCCATCTGCGCCGGATTCCCACCCGCAAGGGCCCGGGCGGTGTCGAGCTCGAACCGCGCCTGCTCGAAGGAACCGAGTCGCGTCCAGACCTCACCGAGGGTCTTTCGGATCGACGCCTCGACCTCGGGCTCGTTTCTCACTGTGGCGCCGAGTTCGCGGCTCGTGCGGTTGACGACGTCACGCACGGTGAGCTCGCGGCCGCCCGCGGCGCGGGGATCCGCCGATCCCAGCAGCTCCTCGGTGAGGAATCGATTGATGGCCGCCGCCTGGCGATGGGCGGTTCGCGCTTCGCGCGCCTGTGCCAGGGCGACCCCCAACCCGACCGAGAGCGATACCAGAACCAGAATGAGCGCGGTTGCCGCCACCCGGTGACGAACCCACTGCTTGCGAATGCGGTAGGGCCAGGAACCGCGGTGAGCCTCGACGGGCTCCGAGTTTTGAGCTCGATGCAGGTCCTCGGCGAGGGCGGCAACCGTCGGGTAGCGGTCGGTGGGATCGGGTCGCAGGGCCTTGGCGACGATCTCGTCGAGGTCGCCGCGGAGTTCGCGAACGAGGCCGCGGGGAGTGGTCCTGCGTTGGTCCGCGATCGTGGCGATCTCCGTCGGATCGAGCCGGACGATGGCGGCGCTCATCTTCGGTGGATCGGGAACCGCGGCGCCGACCAGGAGGGCCCGTTGCAGCTCTTCATCGGACAGCGACCGACAGCCGCTGAGGAGTTCGTAGAGCACGACGCCGAGGCCGTAGACATCGGTGGCGGTGGTGATCTCGCCTCCGAGCAGCTGCTCGGGTGCGGCGTAGCGGGGAGTGAGAACCCGTTCGTGGCTCGCGGTCACGGTCACGTCGGTGGAGTCGTCGAGGAGCTTGGCGATGCCGAAGTCCACTAGTTTGGCGTTGCCGTCGGTCGTCACTAGGATGTTGGGCGGTTTGAGATCGCGGTGGACAACCAGCTGGCTGTGGGCCGCGGCTACGGCCTGGGTGACCTGGTTGAAGACCCTCAAACGATCGCGCAGGGAAAGCCGGGCTTCGTCACAGTGCGTCGTGATGGGCCGGCCGTCGACAAACTCCATGACGAAGTACGGTGCGCCCCGGGTGTCGACCCCGCCGTCGAGGAGGCCGGCGATGTGGGGGTGACGGAGATCGGAGAGAACCTGCCGTTCTCGGAGAAAGCGGTCGTGGGCGGTGGCGGATGTGACGTGGACGCGAAGTCGCTTGAGCGCCGCGGTCGCCTCGAACTCGCCGTCAGCCCGAGTGGCGCGATAGACATCGCCCATTCCGCCGCTGGCGATGAGTTCGGTGAGCTTCCACGGACCGATGGTGTCGGGTTGTGGTGTGGCTGATGATGAACTTCGGGTTTCGGATTCGTTGCCGACCGACTCGAGCAACGCACCGATGTGTTCGATTCCGGGGCTGTCAGTCTCGAGATCCAGGGCGTCGCGAATGCTGCGGGCGGTTTCGGGGTCGTGCCGATCGAGTTCGCGCAGTCGCTCCCTTCGCGACTCGTCGGAAAGGTCCAAATACTCGTCGAGCAAGCTCTCGAGGCGGTTCCAGGATGGGGGTCTGGTCATGTCTTCACTAGAGCTAACGATCGTTTGCGAGAATTCATGCCCGCAGGTGAATCGTGGATCAAAGTAAGACGAGGCAAGCGATCGTGCTGCATCTGGTGCACCTCTGTCTTCAACAACGACGACTGGAGAAAAACCGGACATGGCGGAACAGCATCCGCCCGAACTGGATTCATGTCCGGTTTTCTGCAGATTTGACGAGGGTCCGGGTGTCACGAGTCGATTGAACTCGATCTGGAGGTCAGATATGTGTGGTCTGAAACTGAAACTCGAACGAGACCGATTTTCAACAGGAGTCTCTCCACGACGTCGTACGTGTCTTTGGGTGGTCGCGATTGTCGTCATCGGAGCAACGATGATCCCTGACGCGGCGGGAGAAACCGCAAGCAAGGGAGTGGACGGGGTCGTGCCACCCGGGTTCCTTCCCCATCAGGAGATCTCAACCGGCGCCGGGCGAGCCCCCTCGTCCGTGGTTCTCCGGGATCTCAGCGGTGACGGTATCCCCGATCTGGCCGTCAGCGTCGAAACCTCGAGCACATTCGACCAGGTCGATGTGGCGTTCGGTGTCGGAGATGGGACGTTCGCACCGTTTGCGTCATATGGCGTCGGGTCCAACCCCACGGATCTCGTGGTGGGCGATATGAACCGTGACGGCCATCCCGATCTCATCACCTCGAATCTCGTCTCGAACGACGTCTCGGTACTGATCAACAACGGCGATGGAACTTTTGCAGTCGAGGTCTTCTTTGACACCACCTCCAACACCGGCCCCATCAACTGCGCGGTCGCCGATGTCGATGCCGATGGTTTCCTCGATATCGTGACGGTCAACCGCGATTCCGATTCGATCACAGTGTTCACCAACGACGGCACCGGTGTGAACTACTCCTCTGCGGTGTTAAACACCAGCTTTGACGGCAGCCACGGGAGGGGACCGAACGGTCTCGTCCTGACCGACTTCAACAAGGATGGTCTTCCGGACATCGCCTTCACCTGCGCTGACGATGAGATCGTCCTGATGTACAACAGCGGATCCGGATCGTTCTTCACCGGGGAGTTCGCCTACTATGTCGCGACCGGCGCCACGCCTGTGGCAATCCGCGCTCACGATTTCGACGCCGATGGATGGCTTGATGTCATCGTCGGGAGCGCCGGTACCAACAGTCTTCTTGTTCATCTCAACGACGGCGGGTCGGCGTTTCCCTCCTTCGGTCCGGGCGCAGCAACCGCCGCCACCGCCTCGCCGGCCGGCTTTGCTCTCGGCGACCACGACCTCGATGGGAATGTGGATCTCATGGTGGGTTTGCCGTCGGTGGACACCCTCCAGCTTCTTCTCGGGAACGGATCCGGCGGCTTCACACCCGCCGCCTCATTCCCGGTCGGTGACTGGCCCTCTTCGGTGGCCGCTGCCGATCTCGATCGTGACGGCGACCTGGATGTCGCAACGGCCAACAACCAGGGAAACTCGGTTTCCATCCTCCTCAATCGGTTCAACATCGTTTTTGGTCCCCCACCGGTGGCGCGCATCGATGCGCCGACTGCCAACGAATGCCTCTGCGGCTCCGATGGTGTCACAGGAGTTGCACATGTCGATCTCGGCCTCCTCGATCATTGGGCCCTGGAATACCGGTCGACAGCGGTCGACTCGTGGACGCTTCTGGCCGAATCCGATATCGATGTGCCCGAGCCCGGTGGTTCCTTGACGGTCTGGGACAGCTCCGGACTCGCCGAAGGCCGCTATCTGCTCAAGCTCACCGTCCACAGCCTCAGCGGGCTGAGCGCCACCGACGAGGTCGTGGTCTGGGTGTCGCGGGACTTCGATGGCGTGGGATTCAACTTTCTCTGGGGCAACGTGGGAATGCCGTCGGTGGCCGATTTCGTCGCCGGGAATGCATGTCCCATCGGCTCCGTGGGTGACGGCGGCTGTGGCGGGGTGTCCTATACGGTTGATTTTGCGCCGTCGGGGGGCGGCGCGTTCACCCCCATCGACCCAACCATGCCGATCTACGCCGGCGGCGCGAGTAACAGTCTGCTCGGCACCTGGGACACCATCGCCACCGCGGTGCCCGATGGGACCTATAACGTCCAGGTTATCGGCACCAACGCTTGCGGTCAGCAGCAATCCGCACTCCGCTCGGTCACGGTGGACAACACCCCTCCGGTGGCGGCCCTGACCGCCCCGGTGAGCTGCACGGTCTTCCACCCTGATGACCTGGTCGAGATCCGCGGTACCGCGTCCGATGCGAATCTGGTGAGCTGGAGTCTCTCCATCATCGGCGGACCGCACACCACGTGGCATACCCTGGCCTCTGGAAACAGCTCGGTGGTCGACGGTCTCCTCACAACCTGGGACACCAGCGGACTGCCCGAGTGCGGCTACGTGCTTCGGCTGCGGGTGACCGACGCCGCGATTCCGAACTGCGGCAGCTCGCGACGCGACGCCATCGTCTACCGTGCCTTCGGTCTCGGCGTCAACGGATGCATGTTCACCGACGGAGTCGAGATCGGCGCGACCGATCATTGGACCATAGCCGTGACCGACTGAAATCTTCCTCGGGAAGGACCATACAGCGCCCATCCGGCCGTGAGCCGGGTGGGCGTCTTTTTTGATGTGGTTCTCAGGAGGAAGGCTTACTCGGACCGCAACTCCTCAATCCGTTCGAAAAGGGCTTTGAGGGCCTTTTCGGGGATTCTCTTCGTGGCGCTGTTGACAAAACTCCGCGGCACCGTCCCCCCGCCGTCGCCGAGGTACTGGAAGGAAACTTCGGCGGTGTTATCGGCGAGCCGTTTGACCTCCCAGACGCCGCGCGCATTGAGGATCCGCACCAACCCCGCCTCACCTTCGTACTCCTCGTCGGATGCGGTGAAGACGAGCCGGAAATGATCGCCGGTGTCGACCACATAGTGCCGTTTCCAAACGCAGTCCCGGTCATGGACGGGCCACGGCGCGGTGCTGACGATGTAGACCAGCAGCTCGGTTTCGCTGATCGTCCGGATCAGCTCGGATCGCCGGCACGACGGGAGCCAGTGGATGTTGCCCGGGATGTCTTTGATGACATCGCGTGCTTCTTCAAAGGTCGCAGCCATCTTTGTGACGCCCCGGAATTCGCGAAAGCCGTCGTTGGTCTGGTCGTTGAGGTAGGTTTCGACCCCGTTGTTGCTGCGCACGAGGGTCCAGTCCTCGTCGGAGGCTCCGGCGACCGAGGTCAGAAATACGGCGGCGACAAAGGAGAGAAAACGTCTCATCTTGATCGCACCTTTTACCACGAACCGTTGGATTGTCGAGGGAAGGCGCCTCAGGTATCGATCGCGAGCAGGGCCTCGAGCACATCTTTGGCGGTGTACGACGTTTGCCCGTCGGGAATGAAACGGGCGATCTCCGCAAGATCGTCCCCCGCGGTGAGCAGTGCTTTCTCGAGGGCTCCGTCTTTCTGGATTTGGGGGTGGCCGACATTTACCAGCAGCGCGTTGCAGATGCACTTCCGGCCGATCGTGTCCGATTCCACTCCGCCCTTGGCGACAAAGGTCGCGATAGGCTCGGATGCGCAACGGTAACCGAGCTTCCCGTCATCCTTCCGATACACCTCGCGCAGATAGCCGAGATTGCAGATCCGGGTGCGCGAGAGATAGGTGTTCTCATCGGAGAGGCTGCCGTCCAGCTGAGCCACCTTGAACGGGAACCCCGTCGGCGATGCGTGGCGATCGGTGACCACCCGGGCGGTTCCGGCCATCGCTTCCCCGAGCAGACCCCGTTTGTACTCCTGGGCCAACCCGGACTCATCGCAGAGCGCGAATGCGGTTCCCACCTGGATCCCGGCGCCGCCAGCTTCGAGGACCTCGCGCAGTCTCTCGGCCGAGGCGGAACCGCCGGCCACCCAGAACGGGAGGTCGAGGTCCCGGATCTTCTCGAGATTCACCAGGTCCTTCTCGCCGTAGACGGGTTCATCCCGCTCGTTGACCTGGAGCGCACCGCGAGGAGGCGCGTTGTGGCCGCCGGCGGTCGGCCCCTCGATGACGAAACCGTCGACCGTGCCGTTGGAACGCCGCAGCATGGTCACCGCCAGCACATTGGAGGCGATGATCGGGAGGAATTTGGGGCGGACGAGGGGTGTGTGATCGCCTTCCATGAAATCTCGCGGGTCAAACAGTGTGAGCGTATCGTCACCGGGTTTTGATCCCGCCACGTTGATGCCGTAGGAGACCGGTTCGTGGAGGGCAAGATCGTCGAGGACTCCGGGAATCATGGTGGGAATCCCAGCGCCCATGATCACATAGGCGACGCCGGCCAGCATCGCGCCATAGATCGACGGAAGGTGGGGCAGCTGGATCTTTTCGAGATAGTTGATGCCGACGGCGTGGTCGTGTCCTTCGCGGGCCAGAAAGACCTCCACGAAGTTTCCCAGGATGCACAGTTCGTGGACTTTCTTGGTCCCGATCATCTTGTGGAACGGGACGTTCGCGTACGGTTGGTCGTCGGCCTTGCCACCGGGAATGTAGAATTTCTCGACGGCACGTCGCGCCATGTCGGGGAAGGGGAAAGCCTGCAAGGCGCGGCGGATGTGGCCCCCCTCGTCGCCATCCTGGAGTCGTCTGACCATGACGATCTCGAGGGCGACCCCGGAGACAACCCCGAGTTGCCCCAGCATTGAAACCGTCCGTGCGAGGCGCCAGTCCGAGATCGCGACGCCCATTCCGCCCTGAATGATCTTTGGGTAATCCACTTTCACAGATCGAGGAGGGTACCAGCCGCCGAGATCACCGGAAAGTCAGACTGCGGCAACACGTATGTGGGTAGAAAGTCAAACGACGACGTCTCTCGTTCGGCCCGCCTTCAGCTCGGTCACCAGCCCGAACCATTGGATCAATCGAGCGACACGCCTCCGTAGGAAATTCCCGTCAAGTGCGCCATCTCGCGTTTCCAGGTTGTGAGGTCATCGGCGGTGAATTCGCTCAGGCGATGGTGACCGCAGGCTCGCGCAAGAACCTGCATCAGCTCGGTGGCGGCACGGAAGAAGTTGTCGAGCTGATCTGCCCCCTTTTCGATCTTGAGGCGTTTCCTCAGGTGCGGTTTTTGGCTGGCGATGCCAACGGGGCAGTTGTTGGTGTGACACGCCCGCATTCCGAGGCAGCCGATTGCCTGGAGCGCGGCGTTGGAGACCGCCACCGCGTCCGCTCCGAGGGCCAGCGCCTTGACGAAATCCGCCGGCAGGCGCAGACCGCCCGTGATGACCAGGGTGATGTCGCGCCGCCCCTGTTGATCGAGAAAGCGACGGGCGCGCGCGAGTGCGGGAATGGTCGGCACCGAGATATTATCCCGAAAAATCAAGGGCGCCGCGCCGGTGCCGCCGCCTCGGCCATCGAGAATGATGTAGTCGACCCCGATTGAGATGGCGGCTTCGATATCGCGCTCGATGTGCTGGGCGGAGAGCTTGACTCCGATGGGAATCCCCCCCGTTGCTTCACGCACTTCAGCAGCGAAATCGCGATAGTGGTCGATGGAGTCCCAGTCTGGAAAGCGCGGCGGTGAGACTGCCGGCTCACCTTCGGCGAGCCCGCGGACCTCGGCGATCTTACCTTTGACCTTGTCGCCCGGCAGGTGGCCGCCGGTGCCGGTCTTGGCGCCCTGCCCGCACTTGAAGTGGAAGGCCTGGCATTTTGTGATCTTTTCCATGGAGTAGCCGAAACGGGCGGACGCGAGCTCGTAGAAGTAACGCGAGTTGGCGCCCTGCTCTTCGGGCAGCATGCCGCCTTCTCCAGAGCAGATCCCTGTGCCCGCCTTCTCGGCGCCCGCGGCCAGAGCGACTTTGGCCTCCTCGGAGAGCGCGCCGAAGCTCATATCGGAGACAAAGAGCGGGATCTCGAGTTCGAGAGGTTTGGCGGCGTTGGGGCCGATGACCACCTTGGTGCCCACGGAGGCGTCATCGAGCAGGGGGAGTGTCTGGAGTTGGGCGGTCAGGATCTGGATGTCGTCCCACTTCGGCAGCTCGCTGCGGGCCACGCCCATGGCCGCGACGCGACCGTGGTGTCCGACTTGACTCAAACCGTGCTCGGCGAGGTGCTGGATGTACTGAAAGTGGGGTTCTTCGGGTCCGCCGTGAACGTCTTGATAGAGCCCCTGGTAGGCCTCGCGGTCGTAGGGTTGCGGGTTGTCGGTCTCCCAGGCGGCGACCTCGTCTCGGTCGACCCAGACTCCGCCGTCCTCGACCCAGGATCGGAACCGGTGCAGCTTCTCCTCTGGGTTGTAGGAACTGACTCCGGTGGTGAAGTCGTAGTCCCATCCGTGGAGCCCGCAGATTAGGTTCTTTCCGTCGATGGAACCGTCGCTCATCAGCGCGCCGCGGTGGAGGCAACGGCCGTAGAGGACCGATGCCTGGTCCTCGTCCTTCCGGCGGATCACCACCAGATCGACATTGGCGATCAGCGCATAGGCAGGTTGTAACGGTTCGAGCGCGGCCCAGTCAGCGACCCGGACTTTCTTCATGGCGTCTCCCCGGCTTGTGAGATCTGTTCTCAGTGAATCTGAGCCACAGTATGCCATGGCGGCTTGCAGACCAGGGGCCGCCAGCCAGATTATCGGTAGCTGACCCTCGTGTCATATCCCCGATCTGTGATTTCGCTTGGTCGGTGGTTCTTGTGCCGGCGGGGGCGGTGGCGTTACAACAAAAAGAGCACGAGCGCGCCTCTTGTGGCCCCGTCGACAAGAAACCGCGATGTCTCGGTAGATTGGACGAGGATCTGACTCCAGAAGGCGCGGCGATCGACCGGGGACGGCATTCCATCGCAATGGGACACGGATCGACACGGATGAACGCAGATCGCACGGATTTTATGAGAGTTGAGTCGTGGCTACTCGTACGCTGTCCGACTTCGTGTTGGCGCTGTCAGGCGCTTGAATTGCCTGGTTTTTGATAAATAAACGGATTTTCACGGAGGTAACCGTCAGTATTGTAGGTGAATAAGCTCTTGGTTCCGTGACAATCCGTTTCAGATCCATGGGGCCGTCCTACCGGCTTCCCAAGAAGGATCCACGAAACCGACGCACCCCCGGTAACCGAACGCCACCCACAAAGAAAATCCGTGTCGATCCGTGTGCATCCGTGTCCCATTCATTTGCGATGTCGCGCGATCTCGACGAGGGTCTGGACTACCGCCGGAGCAGCGCCAGGCACTCGACCTGCCGGGTCTGAGGCATCATGTCGATGGCCTGGACCGTGATCAGTTTGAATCCGCCATCCACGAGGATGGCAAGATCACGACCGAGAGTCTTGGGATCGCAGGAGAGATAGGCGACAGATTGCGCCGTCGAGGAGAGGACCGCCTCGAGCGCGGGGGCATCCGCGCCGACCGCGGATGGGTTGAGGATGATGGCGTCGGGTTTCTCTGATGCCAGGCGGCGCAGGGTGCGGTGGATCGGGTTGGCGAGGATCTCGACGTTGTCGACCTTCCCGGCCTTGATGGAGGCGCGGGCGTCGGCCACCGAGCTTCTCACTCCTTCGACACAGAGAACCTGTCGGAAGAGCCGGTGCAGGGCGAGACCGTGGGTCCCGACCCCGGCATAGAGATCGATCAACAGATCGCCCTGACCGAAGAACTCGCCCATCCGCGAGTGGATCTCGGGCAGGAGACCGAGGTTGGCCTGGAAGAATGAACCCGGCGACACCCGAAGCGACATCCCGGCCGATTCGACAAAGATCTCCCGGGCGCCGTACACCGGTTCGATCGGCCCCTTGATGACCTGAGATCCCCCCTTGGGATTGAGGTTGACTCCGATTCCGACAACATCGGGGCAGGCATCGGCGATCTCCTCGATGGGGAGGCGAGGCATGGTCTCACCCTTGACCACCAGAGTCAGGTGTTGCTTCGTCGGGTCGCTGCCGCACCGCAGATCGATATGACGCAGATTGAACGGGAACTTCTTGGGTTCGTTGAGAAGCCGGCGAAACCGACGGGTGGTCTCGAGCAGTTCCGGAACCAAGACCCCGCAATCAGGCGCATCCACCACCGTCCGGCTTTGGCGTTGAAAGTAGCCGAGCGCTGACTTGCGTTCGCGATCGCTTGAGATCGTCATCTTCGCCCGGTTCCGGTAGCCCTCGACACGCGGTGACGGCACGGTCGGCAGGACCTGCCGGCGATCCAGACGACGGGTCTCGTTGAGCACGTCGAAGAGCCGTTGCCGCTTGCGCTCGAGCTGGATGCCATAGCGTTGGCGTAAAAACGAGCAGGCGCCGCATGCCTCGCGGTGCGGACAATCAACAGTTCGGTCGTCGGTGGTTTTCATCGTCGCAGCACAGTGTACCCCGCCACGATCACGAGGGGGTGTGGAGTGTGCCGAGTGGTGCGGCGTGCGACAATGAGCATCGTGGTTCATTCTCCCGCCCTCTCGATGGTGCACGATCGATGATCGGCATCTTCAAACCGGTTCCGGCAGCGCCACCCCTTCCACCCGATGAGGCGCGGGCGACCTACAAACGACTCCGAGTCCAGGTCTTCGGCGGGATCTTTGTCGGTTATGCGGGCTACTACCTGCTCCGAAAGAACTTCTCGCTGGCCATTCCCTATCTGATCGAAGAGGGCTACACACGGACAGAACTCGGGTTTGCGCTTTCGGGTGTGTCCATCGCCTACGGGCTGAGCAAGCTCCTGATGGGATCGGTCTCGGATCGGAGCAATCCTCGATACTTCATGGCCGCGGGGTTGATCCTCTCGGCAGGGGTCATGCTGACTCTCGGGTTGGCGCCGTTCGCCCTGGGTTCGGTGGCGGCCATGGCCATCCTACTGCTGCTCAATGGGTGGTTCCAGGGCATGGGCTGGCCGGCCAGCGGCCGGACCATGGTCCACTGGTTCTCCGTCGGCGAGCGGGGCATGAAAATGGCCGTCTGGAACCTCGCGCACAATGTCGGTGGCGGGTTGGTGGGACCGCTCTTCCTGCTCGGTCTCGCGCTGACTGGCGGTGACTGGCACAGCGTGTTCTATGTCAACGCCCTCTGCGGTCTCGCCATCGCGCTGTTTGTTCTATTCACGGTTCGCGACACACCGCAGTCCGAGGGTCTCCCTCCCATCGAAGAGCACCGTGACGATCGTTCGGCTCACTACGATCCGGATGTCGACGAACACGAGATGACGACCTCCGAGATCTTCTTCACCTATGTTTTTCGCAATCGCTTGCTGTGGTACCTCGCCATCACGAACATCTTCGTCTACACAGTGCGGTATGGGGTCGTCGACTGGGTGCCCACCTATCTTCAGGAGGCAAAAGGCCACTCGGTGGACACCTCGAGTTGGGCTTATTTCCTGTATGAGTGGGCGGGGATCCCCGGCACCCTCGTTTGCGCCTGGTTGAGCGATCGGGTCTTTAAAGGAAAGAGGGGGCCTGCGAGCCTTGTCTTCATGATCCTTGTCACGGCGGCCGTCGCGGTGTACTGGATCAACCCGGCGGGCAACCCCGGTATGGACATGGCGGCCCTGATGGCCATCGGTTTTCTGATCTACGGCCCGGTGATGCTCATCGGGCTGCACGCGCTCGATCTCGTGCCGAAGAAAGCGGCCGGCACGGCGGCCGGGCTCACCGGTCTCTTCGGCTACTTCGGCGGCGCCTTTGCCGCCGACATCGCTATCGGGGCGGCGGTGGACCGTTTTGGCTGGGATGGCGGATTCTGGCTCCTCTTAGGGAGCTGTTTGATATCGGTTGTTTTGTTTGCGCTGGTGTGGTGGATGGAGAACCGAGAAGAATCGGCTGCTCAATCCGTGGGTGGCGTGATCGAGTCGGGTCGCTGAGGCCCGCGGTCAATGATGATTCTGATTCAAAGAAGGGGGTGGCAACAATGACGATGACACGGAGGCAGACACTCACGGGCGGCGCGCATCGTCGGGAACGATCTCGGATGGCATCCCAAGGGTGTCATGGTCTCGACAAGGAGTTACTTTGCGCATCACAAAAATGATTCAGGCCGTTGACACCCATGTCTGCGGAGAGCCCGGACGGGTGATCGTGGGTGGCGTTTTGGATGTTCCGGGATCGACAATGTTCGAGAAGATGAGCTACCTCCGGAACGAGGCCGATGATCTTCGTTTGCGGATGCTCCGGGAACCGAGGGGCTATCCGGCGTTGTGTTGCAATCTCCTACTGCCGCCGACCCACCCCGATGCCGATGCGGGTTTCGTGATCATGGAACAGGTCGAGTATCCCGGGATGTCGGGCACCAACACCATCGCCGTGGCGACGGTGCTGATCGAGACGGGGATGGTACCGGCTGTTGAACCGGTGACCGAACTCGTGCTCGAGTCGCCCGCCGGTCTGATCGCCATCATTGCTGATGTCGAAGGGGGCAAGGTCAAGCGGGTGACCTTTGAGAATGTCCCCAGTTTTGCCGTCCATCTCGATGCGGAGTTGGATGTTCCCCATCTGGGGAAGGTCAGGGTCGACGTGGCCTATGGTGGGATGTTCTACGTGATCGCGGACGCAGATCAGGTCGGGGTCGACTTGACACCCGACAATGGCGCGGATATCGCCAAGATCGGCGAGATGATCAAGGCGGCGACCGTCGAACAGCTCGAGGTCCCGGTCCACCCGGAGAACCCGGATATCCGGGGCGTCACCATTGGGCAGCTCTCCGCTGGGCCGACCAACCCGAATGCCGACCGAAAGAACGCGGTCGTGGTCTCCACCGGCACGCTGGACTGGGATCGACCCGGCACCTGGACGGGCGTTCTTGACCGGTCACCCTGTGGTACCGGGACATCGGCCAAGATGGCGACCATGTGGGCCAAGGGCCTGCTGCCCATAGACCAGGATTTTGTCCACGAAGGAATCCTGGGTACGACTTTCACCGGAAGACTCGTTCGTGAGACCAAGGTTGGGGAATACGCGGCTGTTGTGCCGACGATCTCCGGAACAGCCTGGATCACCGGATTCGCTCAGTACGTCGTCGATCCGGAGGACCCATTTCCGAATGGGTTCACTGTGGGAGATCTTTGGGGTGGACAATAGCAGTCTGTAAGTGATCAGGTCGTTTAGTTGCGGCTGTGGGAGGGCCAGTGAAATTTCCAATTTTCGAGCTTGAAAGAGTCCAGTCAATCTACGAGAACACGGTTGAGTTCAATCTCACCGAGAGCGGGTTCCACCCGTACACCCTCAAAGAACTGCTCGGTCCGGAGCAATTGGCGGAGCTGGAAGAGACCGTGCTCGGCTATGGGCAGACCAACGGCTCCATCGAGGTCCGAGAGCGGATCGCCTCTCTCTACCCCGGGCAGACACCGGATAACGTGCTCGTCACCAATGGTTCGTCCGAGGCGAACTTCATCGCCTGCCACACCCTTCTCGAGCCCGGCGACGAGATCGTGGTGATGATCCCCAACTACATGCAGATCTGGGGCATCGCCGAGGAACTCGGGGCGACGCCCATCGCATTTCACCTGCGAGAGGAGAACAACTGGGCGCCCGACCTCGACGAGCTCAGGAGCGTGGTCGGTGACCGTACCAAGATGATCGCGGTGTGCAACCCAAACAACCCCACCGGTTACACCCTGACGGCCGATGAGATGCACGAGATCGTCGCCATCGCCGAGGAAGTCGGAGCGTGGGTCTATGCCGACGAGGTCTATCGGGGCGCCGAACTCGATGGGGTCGAGCTGACGAGCTTTGTCGGGCTCACGGATCGGGTCATGGTCAGTGGTGGGCTGTCCAAGGCCTATGCGTTGCCAGGTCTCCGTCTCGGCTGGCTTGTCGGCCCGGAGGAGACCGTCGGCACATCGTGGGCCTATCATGACTACACATCCATCACTGCGGGAATCCTGAGTCACCGGATCGGCACGATTGCACTCTCCCCGGAAGTCCGACCACGGATTCTCCATCGGAATCGTTCGATGCTGCGGTCGAACCTCGAAATGGTCCAAGGCTGGATCGATGGATTTGGGGACCTGATCCGGTTTGTGCCTCCCAAAGCCGGCGGGATGGCTTTCATGCGTTACGGTTTCGAGATGAACTCAACCGAGCTGACCACCTGGCTCCGCAAAGAGCACAGCGTCTTTGTGGTGGCCGGTGACTGCTACGGCATGGACCACTTCTTCCGTATCGGCATCGGGGCCGAGAGAGATTGCCTGCTCACCGGGCTCGAGCGGGTTCGGCGAGCGCTTGTCGAAAGATTCGGCTTGAAGCCCTGACGGGTTCCGAGGGCTGATTGGCGAAGTCGCCGGTTGGAATTCGGAATCGATCACGACAACCTCGGTCGGCCAACGGCTGATTCCTCATGGAAATCTTCCCGGCGCGGGTGTACAACCTTGGGTGTGGAAAGCTCCATTCTCGATTGGAGACCGGTTTGATGAGATTGACCGTACTGTCGGTTCTCGCTCTAGCCGGAATGTGCATTCCGCAGACTGCGACGGGCGCCGATGTCTCCGATTTCCCGCGCCTCACACCCACCTCCGTGGATCAGACGTGCGTCCGGGAGTGTCTCCGAGAGAATCAACACGCATCCGTTGGCTACGAGGAGCTCGATCGCCGGTGCCGGGAGGCGTGCGAGGTCACCCGGGCGCTCCGGCTCCTGCGATCCGACGACCCGGAAGAGTATTTCGAAGGGGTTCGGATCCTCTGCGGCTCCGACGACCGGCGGGCGGTCGAGCCGTTGATCATCGCGCTGAGGCGGGACCTGGGAGAGCGGACCGGATTGTGGGCCGAGATCATCCCGGCTCTGGGAGCTCTGAGAGACTCTAAAGCGGTTCCGGTTCTCATCGAGACGTTGAAGATCCCCGACGATGACTGGCTCGGGCGGGAGATGTCCGCACGGGCTCTCGGTAGGATCGGTGATCCCTCGGCGATACCGGCGCTCACCGCTGCGGCGTGGCGTGGCGACACGCGTGACGATGCCGTCATGGCGTTGGCCGAAATCCCGAACGCCGATGTCGTCCCCGTCCTGGTATCGGCCCTCGATCCAGGTGAGGACCCGGAGACACGGGAGGCGGCGATGAAGGGCCTGGAATGGCTCGGCTCGATGGCCGTTCCGGCTCTCGTGGAAGCCCTCGGGGACTACTCGTCCGAGCACCCGGAGACCGACCGGCGGGTGTGGATCTGCCGGCTACTCGGTGACAGCGGCGACCCCGTCGCGATGGAAGAGCTCCGGGTGCACCGGAGCGACCCCGATCCCGCCGTCGCCAAGTGCTCAGCAGGTTTCACCACAGATTGAGGGTGAGGACAGCAGTTCTGAGTTCAACCTCTTTCAAATTCCGAGAATCGGACACTGAAGTCTTCCGACCCGCCCCGCCATCAGGCCGGCGAGACGCCGGCCCTACAATGGATCTCGGCTCTTTGTAGTGCTGGCGTCTCGCCGGCACCCAGACCACTAACCATCGGGAAAGAGGGTTTTTGCAAGAGGCTGAGTTGTCAGCTATGGCCGCGCCCGATCGGCGCGCCGATCCGGAATCAGACACGAATGAGCGGGCTATTGGACCTTGGTCATCCAGTTGCTGTGGCTCGTGAAACGTGTGACATTACCGTTCTCGTCGATCTCGAAGACGAATTCCTCGCCGAGTGACTCGTCATCCTTGCGGACACGCCGGAAGGTGTGGTCACCGGTCTTTTTGAGCTTGTAGATGGCTTCCTTGGGGTTGCGGGTTCCCAGACCCATGACGGCAAGACCGCCCTGCCAGTGAACCGCCGGCGCACCTACACGTGGGTGGCTTCCCGATAGTTGAACTCGGCGACCAGTTTCTTGAGCTCGTCGGCCATGCTC
>CBESWV010000067.1:0-15948 GCA_965533305.1 uncultured bacterium
TGACGATGTCGGTCGTGGCGGTTCCGAGCAGCCGGGCGAGCTCGCCCGGGTGGGGTGTGAGGACCGGTGGTGTGTCGCGTCCGGCCAGTTTTTCGGGGTCGCCGGCCAGGAGATTGACGGCGTCGGCGTCGAGGAGCAGCGGACCGCTCCAGGTGTGGAGCAGCCCGGCAAGCATCATGGATGCCCCCCGGCCGGTCCCCATCCCCGGTCCGATCGTGATCGCCGACATGCGTTCGAAGAGTGTCTCCATCCCGTCGAAACCGGCGAAAGCTCCGGCCTCGTCGGCCGGCAGACCGTGGGTCATGGCTTCCAGACAGGCGCCGTCGATCACCGGGACCACGGGCTCGGGCACCGCCATGGTGACGAGACCGGAGCCGACGACGACCGCCGATTTGGCGGCCATGGCCACCGCGCCGCCGCGACCCGTCGATCCGGCAATGATGAGGAGGTGACCGAACCGGCCCTTGTGGGCGTCCGGATTCCGAGTCGGGAGCATCAGCGAAATGTCCTCGGTCTCGGTCATCCACAGCGATGAACCCGATTCGATGGCGGCGGGGGGGATGCCGATGTCGACCACCGCGACCTCGCCGCAGGCGAGACAGGCCGGTGGGAGTGCGTGACAGATCTTGAGCGAGGCAAAGGTCACCGTCAGATCGGCCGGTATGTGTGGACCGGGAATCTCCGATGAGCCTCCGTTGAGCCCGGTCGGAACATCCACCGCGACGACGGGGAGACCGGATGCTTCCACGAGTTCGGCGAGAGCGGCGTACCGGCCGGTGAGGGGGCGGTCTGTTCCCGTGCCCAATAGAGCATCGACCACGAGATCGGTTGACTCGTCGTCAATGAGCGCCTCGACGAGGGAGAGGTCGTCGCCCTCGATGACCGCCATGGGCACTTCGAAAGCCTCGGCCAGACGGTGGTTGGCGGCAGCGTCCGAACTGAGTTTCGACGGATCGCAGAGAAGGCAGAGCTGGACATCGAGACCGCCGTTGTGGAGGTGTCGCGCGGCGGCAAAACCGTCACCGCCGTTGTTTCCCGGACCGCAGAGGATGAGGATCCGGCGGGCGTCGGGGAAGACCTCACGGATGGCATCGACGACACCTGTGGCCGCGTTCTCCATGAGCACCATGCCGGGTACCCCAAGGTCTTCGATCGTATGGCGATCCGCCTCTCGCATACCGTCGTTGTCGAGCACTGGCAGCATGGTTTTCTCCTTGAGGGAATTGTACGCCCTCTCCCGTATCCGTATCCCTATCCGTATCCGATCCCGTTCCCGTTCCCAATCCCGTTCCCGATGGAGTGTGCGCGATGTTTCCGTTCCCGATCCCGAAGAACTGCTGCGATGGTGCAATGCGTCTCGCGTGTGTTCTCGAGGATTCGTCTCGCGATCCGCAGGAGGTTGTGACGAGTGATTGGCTGGGTCATCGCGAGGGAAGATCGCAAAGCACTGGCGTTTACTCGGTTCTTGACGTCGTGAATCTCGATGAGTCAACGAGATGCTCAATACTCTCGGCGGTCGATTGAGAAACACCACTAGTGAATGCCAAGGACCAACCATGACTTGATGCGATGGAATTGTGGGGGCGGGCTTCCAGCCTGCCCTTCAGTATTGATTCGGCAACCCTGGCATTTCTACGAAGTCAGATAACCCACCACCTACACGGGGCCACCTTTTTTGATGCGATGTCTCTGCGCCTCCGCAAAGATTCGATCCACCACCCACAGCGCCACCGAAACCCCGAGCGCGGGGAACATGGGCTCGATGCCGAAGGGGTATCCCGCATCGCCGGCGGCGAGAATCCATCCGAGCGCGACGGCAGCCGATCCGATCATGGCCGTCGTGGCCGCTGCGGGGCTGAAGCGCCATCTCGGCGGGAGATGGACGCCGACCACAGGAAGCAGCAGGGCCGATGTCACCACCGAGCCGACGTGGTGCCAGACGGTGATGGCCGAGTCGAAGACCAACGCGCCGACGGACGCGAGGAGGGCCGCGAGTGCGAGTCCGTACCGGGTGCGTCGCCGTTCGGCTTCGGGGGAGGTCGGTTCAGCCGTCAGGTCGTGTCCGACCGTGGTTGCTGAGAGAAAGAGATACGAGTCCAGCGTGGACATGACCGTGGCGAAGAGGGCCAGGGTGAAGACCGCCGCCAACCACGGCGAGAGCACCATCTCGGCCAACGCCGGGTAGGCGGCCAGAGGATCCTCGAGACCCGGCAGCAGCACCCGTGCCGCGAGACCGCAACCGATGGAGAAGAAGTCGAAGAGCGCCCATAGACCGACCGAGACGATCACCCCGGAGCGGGCAATGGTCGGCGAGCGGGCGGCGAAGACCCGCTGATAGAAGCTGGGCTCGACCATGGTCTGCAGGGCGATGAGATACCAGACCGCGACGGTCTGCCAACCGAGGCCGCCGTCCCAGGTCCGGTGCTCGGTGGGCAACGATCCCCAGAGCCCGGCGAACCCCCCGGTGTGGGACAGCGAAGCCACCAGGAGCACCGCGAATCCGAGATACATGAGACCGAATTGGAGGATGTCGGTGCGCACCACCGATCGAAAACCGGAGATCCCGACGTAGACGGCTGAGAACGAGGCTCCGACGGCGACCGACAGCCAGGGCGGCCAGCCGGTGAGTTGGGTCAGCAGAGTCGCGAGCATCAATAGGTAGGCGACGGGAACGGTCAGCGCGAAAATCGCCGTCGCGCCGGTGAGCCGCGCGCGTCGATCGTATGCACTCAGAAGAAGATCGGGGATGGATGCCGCACCACTCGCTCTCAACCGCGGAGCGAGCCAGAACGCGAAGATCAAGGCAGCTGCGTAGTAGGGGAGACCGAAGACGACCCAGGTGGAGATGCCGTAGCGCCATGCGTACTCGCCGACGCCGAGGATGCCGCCGTACCAGGTGGTGACCAGGGTGGCGACAAAGGCCGGCAATGTCAGCCTGCGACCGGCGAGGAGATAGTCGATCCCGCCCGCCGACGGACCGCTACGCGCCAGCGCCAGAACGATGATGGCGTAGATCGCGACTAGGATCAGGGCAAGGCTCGGCACTGGGCGATTGTAGCCGGTGCTGCGAATCACTCCGTCCCGTCACCATCCCGATGTACACTTACTGAGAACTGAGTCCGCCAACGGAGGTCCGTCGATGCATATCAATGACATCCTCAAGGTCGCTGTGGAGCGCAAGGCTTCGGATGTTCATCTCAAGGTTGGAGCCCACCCCGTTCTTCGGATGGATGGACGGCTCCAGGTCATGACTGAATTCAAGCGACTCATGCAGGAAGACACCATCGCCATGGCGTTCTCAATGATGTCGTCACGCCAGAAAGAACGGTTCAAGCACCACCTCGAGACCGATATCGCTTATTCGGTGCCGGGACTCGGTCGTTTTCGTTGCAACATTTTCCAGCAACGCGGGTCGGTCGGTATCGTCCTTCGCCTGATCCCGTCGCGGATTCAGACCTTCAAGGAGCTCATGCTGCCGCCGGTGTTGGAGAAGATCTGCGAAGAGCAACGCGGACTCGTTCTGGTGACGGGGACCACCGGTTCGGGTAAGTCGACCTCGCTCGCTTCGATGATCGACTACATCAACACGCGTCGCATCGAGCATGTGATGACCATCGAGGATCCCATCGAGTTCCTCCATCGGGACAAGAAATCCATCATCAACCAGCGTGAGGTCGATGTTGATACCAAACAGTTCTCGGTCGCCCTGCGATCGGCCCTGCGCCAGGATCCCGATGTCATTCTCGTCGGTGAGATGCGTGACTACGAGACCATCGAGACGGCGCTGCTCGCGGCCGAGACCGGCCATCTGGTACTGTCGACCCTCCACACCCTCGACGCCACCGAGACGGTCAACCGCATCATCTCGGTCTTTCCTCCCCACCAGCAGAAGCAGATCCGCATCCAACTCGCGGCGGTGCTCAAAGCGATCGTCTCCATGCGGCTCCTGCCCCGAGCCGACGGTCTGGGCCGGGTGCCGGCGGTCGAGATTCTCATTGCGACGTCCTATATTCGTGACTGTATCGAGAACAAAGAGAAAACCAAGCTCATCCGCGATGCCATCACCCAGGGCACGAGTCAGTACGGGATGCAGACCTTCGACCAATCGCTCTACCTGCTCTACAAGAACGGCCTGATCACCTTGGAAGAGGCGCTCCGCCGGGCCACCAACCCCGACGAGTTCAAGCTCAAGATCCAGGGCATCCAATCAACCTCGGATATGTCGCGTGAAGATATGGACGGTGTGCTCGAACTCGGGACCGACACCTCGATGGATCCGTTCTCGGAGGAGTCGCCGTTCGAATTCGGGGGGGACGAATAGCGCGAATAGCCGGAGGCCATTCGAATTTTGAATTGTTAATTATGAATTTTTAATTGCCATCGCAGGCATAACCAGATCGCCGCCGCTGAGTCGCCGTGTGATGGAATTAAAAATTAAAAATTTGAAGAATCCTGCCTACGACAAGGCCCTCAAGCTCATCGCCCGGCGCGACCATTTTCGCGCCGAACTCGCCGAGAAGCTCCGCCGCAAGGGCTTTGACGACGAGGATATCGAGCAGGCCCTGGAGCGGCTGGACGAACTCGATCTACTCGATGATGCGCGGCTTGCGGAACGATTTGTCGAGTTCCGTTCGGTCGATCGCGGATGGGGGCAGCGGCGGCTGGTCAACGAACTCCGCAAGCGCGGGGTGGACGGACATCTCGCCGAGCGGGTTTCCAGGCTCGATGACGAACTCCACGATCGCGCCCTGGAGACCGCCCTCCGGCGGGTCGAGGTGCGGGCGAAACCAGGGTGGTGGCGGCTTCCCGAGCGCAGGGCTCGTCTGGTAAGCTCCCTCATCGCTCGCGGCTTCACAACCGATGTCGCCTATGGCGCCGTCGCCCGGCTCGCGACCGAAAGGGAGAGTTCAGACCATGAAATCCATGACCAGCCCGGAGATCCGGGCCGCATTTCTTGACTTCTTTGCCGAGCACGGCCACCAGGTTGTGTCGTCGTCTTCGTTGTTGCCGGCCGGCGACGCCACGCTGCTCTTCGCCAACGCGGGAATGAACCAGTTCAAAGACACATTTATCGGCCGCGAGCAGCGGTCCTACAACCGCGCCACCTCGTCCCAGAAGTGCGTCCGCGCGGGCGGCAAGCACAACGATCTCGAGAATGTCGGCTATACCGCACGCCATCACACCTTTTTCGAGATGCTCGGGAACTTCTCCTTCGGCGACTATTTCAAGAAAGACGCCATTCAGTTTGCCTGGGATCTGCTGGTGGATGTCTACGGCATGCCCGTCGAGCGCCTGTGGTTCACGGTCTACACCGATGACGACGAGGCCGCCGCCCTCTGGGAAGAGATCGGCGCCTCGCCGGATCGGATTCTGCGTTTCGGCAAAGAGGACAACTACTGGGCCATGGGCGAGACCGGACCCTGTGGTCCCTGTTCCGAGATCCACTTCGACCGCGGTCCCGACCCTTTTGCTCCGGGCCGCGCCGAGCTCGTCAACGGTGAGGGCGACGACATCATCGAGATCTGGAACCTGGTCTTCATGCAGTTCGACCGCGATCCGAACGGCAAGCTCGAACCACTGCCGCGGCCGTCCATCGACACCGGCGCCGGGCTCGAACGCATCGCGACGGTTCTCCAACAGGTTGAGACCAACTACGATACCGATCTCTTTGTGCCGCTTCTCGACGCCATCGGCAAGCTCGTCGAAAAACCCTACGACCCGGCCAGCGACCTCGCCCCCGCCTACCGGGTGATCGCCGACCACATCCGCGCCTCTGCGTTCCTGTTGACCGACGGCGTGGTGGCCTCCAACGAGGGCCGCGGCTATGTCTTGCGCCGGATCATCCGCCGCGCTCTGCGTTACGGGCGCAAGCTCGGCCTCGATGGTGCGTTCCTCCACACGCTGCTCCCGGTGGTCAATCAGATAATGGGTGAGCAGTACCCCGAACTCATCGAGCGCCACGAGGTGGTCGCCACCCAACTCGAGCAGGAGGAGCGGCGTTTCGCACGCACCCTCAATGCCGGCACCGACATCGCCGGCCGGGAGCTCGAGCGGATCAAGCGCTCGGGCGAGACGGTGGTGCCCGGCCGGGTGGTCTTCGATCTCTATCAGACCCACGGAATCCCATCCGAGCTGGTCGAGGAGTTTGCCCAGGAAGAGGGGCTGGAACTCGATCACGAAGGCTTCCAAGAAGCCCTGAAGGTGGAGCGCGAACGGGGCCAGGCGTCATGGAAAGGCGATCTCGCTGCCCAGTTCCGCGAGGAGTACGAAGATCTGGCCGACTCGGGGGTTACGTCGACCTTTGACGGCTACGAGCGGCTCACCCTCGAGACCACGGTCGTCGCCCTCATCGGTGATGACGGGCTCGAGGACCAACTCGACGCCGGCGATTCCGGCGAGGTGGTCCTCGAGAAGACTCCGTTCTTCGGTGAGTCCGGCGGTCAGGTCGGGGACACCGGTGAGATCGTCTGGGAAGGCGGTCACGCCGCCGTCCTCGATACCCAGAAACCCATCGAGGGTCTCATCGTCCACCGCATCAAGGTAGTGCAGGGATCGTTGACCAAAGGCGCCGAAGTGACCGGCAGGGTGTCTGAGGGACCTAGGGTCGACACCCAGCGCAACCACACCGCGACCCACCTGCTGCACGCGGCCCTCCATGGGGTGCTCGGCGACGCCGCTCAACAGGCCGGATCGCTGGTCGATCCCGACCGACTGCGATTCGACTTCTCATGGGATGGACCCGTGAGCTTCGACGAGCTGCAAGAGGTCGAACGCCTGGTCAACGCCGAGATCGTTCGCAATCGGCCCCTCGACAAAACAGTCATGCCCATCGACAACGCGCGGGCGCTCGGCGCCATGGCGCTTTTCGGTGAGAAGTACGGTGACAATGTCCGAGTTGTGACCGTTGGTGACGGTGAGTTCTCCCGAGAGCTCTGCGGCGGCTGCCATGTCCAGCGGACCGGCGACATCGGTCTTTGCTCCATCACCGGCGAACGTGGAGTCGCCGCCGGTGTTCGGCGGATCGAGGCCGTCACCGGTCGTGGCGCAGTGGAGCTGGTCCAGCAGCGTACCCGGCTCGCCAACGATCTCGCCGGCCGCTATCAGACCTCCTTCGAACAGCTGCCCGAACTCCTCGACAAGCGCGAGCGCCAGCTGTCGGATCTCGAGCACGAGGTCAAGACCCTCAAGCACAAGCTCGCCTCGGGCGATGTCGGGGTCGAGGAGATCCGGGAAGAGATCGAAGGTGTGAAGGTGCTCGCCCGCCGGGCGCCCGAGATGAGTCCCGCCGAGCTCCGGAATCTCGCCGACACCATGCGTCAGAAGCTCGGTTCGGGCGTGGTGGTGCTGGGGATGGAATCGGGCGGCAAGGCGACCCTGCTCGCCGCAGTCACCGACGATGTCACCGATCGCGTCAAGGCCGGCGATCTCGTCAGAGAGCTCGCGGCCGTGGTCGGAGGACGGGGCGGCGGCAAGCCGAATCTCGCCCAGGCCGGTGGTCCCGATGCCGACAAGCTCGACGAGGCGCTTGCGAAGGCGCCTGAACAGGTGAGAGCGCTCATCACCGGCTAGCCATCCCACATCGCGACGTCGCAACCACCAAGATGCGATCGGTTCAATCTTGGTGGGGTTGTTCGGCGACCCTGCTATCTTGGGTGGGGCTAGTCTCCAAAGGATCGAGGTATTCATGTCGGAACCCAAAGTCGCGGGCACCGCTCCGGTCGTGCTCCAGCTCGAACGAGGCGTCTATTTCTGGTGTGCTTGCGGGCTCTCGGAGAAACAGCCGTGGTGCGACGGGTCGCACGCAGGTTCCGGACTCAAACCGTTGACGGTCGAAGTCGAGGCAACCTCAACTCTGGCGTTGTGCGTGTGCAAGAAGACCGGCGACAAGCCGCGTTGCGACGGGTCTCACAGCAAGTTGTGACCGTGCCTGTCCCCACCTGTTTGATTCGGAGGGGAACCGGGGATCACACCTTCTTGGAGTAGGCACTCATGTGGGTGCCGATGGCGCGGCCCGACGGATCGGCCTCGCCGTTCCACGCTTCCTCCCAGGCGAGAGCGACGGCCGACGAGCAGGCGATGCTCGGTTCGGTCACGACACCCGAAAGGCGCCGCCAATTCTATTCACTACACGCTCCTAGCTGGGCACATCCTTGGCATCGAGGAACGGCATCATCGCTCGCAGCTTCTTTCCCACCTCCTCGATCTGGTGTTGGTGCTCGACATCCCGCCGGGCGTTGAATGCGGATCTTCCGGTCCGGTTCTCGTGGATCCATCGATTCGCGTATCCGCCGTTCTGGATCTCGCTGAGAAGTCCCCTCATCCGCTGTCTGACCTCGTCGTTGACGAGGGCGTCGCCGCCCAGGTATCCACCGTCCTCGGCGGTGTCCGAAACGCTGTAGAACATATAGGAGATCCCGCCCTGGTACATGAGGTCGACAATGAGCTTGAGCTCGTGGAGGCATTCGAAGTAGGCGATCTCGGGCTGGTAGCCGGCTTCGACCAGGGTCTCGAAGCCCGATTTGACGAGAGCCGAGACGCCGCCGCAGAGCACCGCCTGCTCGCCGAAAAGATCGGTCTCGGTCTCCTCGGTGAAGGTGGTTTCGATGACCCCGGCGCGGGTGCAGCCGATGCCTTTGGCATAGGCGAGGGCGTCGGCGTGGGCGTGTCCGCTGGCATCCTGCTCGACGGCGACCAGACCCGGCGTTCCCGCGCCTTCGGTGAAGACCTCGCGAACCCGGTGGCCGGGCGCCTTGGGCGCGACCATGGAGACATCGACATCCGCCGGCGGGTGAATCTGGTCGTAGCGGATGTTGAAACCGTGGGCGAACATGAGGGTGTTGCCCGATTCGAGATTGGGGGCGATATCGGCTTCATAAACGGCGGCCTGCTCGGTGTCGGGCACCAGGACCATCATGACGTCGGCCGCGCGGCACGCGTCGGCTGTGGACATGACCTCGAGCCCCTGTTTCTCGGCCGCCGCCCAACTCGAGCTCGACGGACGAAGCCCGACGATGACGCGGGCGCCGCTGTCTTTGAGGTTGAGGGCGTGGGCGTGGCCCTGACTGCCGAAACCGAGGACGGCGATGGTTTTTGAATCGAGACGAGTGAGATCGGCGTCGTTGTCGTAGTAGAGCTGTGCCATGGTTTTGGTCCTTTAGCTGGCTTTCTCGAGAGGGAAACGCTGCTCGGCCCAGGAGGAGCGTTCGCAGTGGGTATCGAGGACGTTGTCGGCGCGGCCCATGGCGACGACGCCGGCGCGCACCATTTCGATGATGCCGAAGGGTTGGAGGAGACCGGCGAGTCCCTCGATCTCCGATTCCTCTCCCACCACCTCGATGACGATGGATTTCGCCGCCGCATCGGCAATTCGGGCCCGGTAGTGACCGCACATCCGGAGGATCTCACTCTTGGTGTCGGGGGTTGCGTGGACCTTGATGAGAGCGAGATCGCGGGTGACATAAGGGGTGCCGTTCATGTCTTCGACGGTGATCACGTGGATGAGCCGGTTGAGCTCGCGCTTGACGTGCTGGGCGTCTGCCTTGGTGCCCTCGAGGACCATGGTCATCCGCGAGACCTCGGGACGATCGGTGCGTCCCACGGTCAGGCTGTCGAGGTTGAGGCCCGGTCGGCGAAAAATGCTCACGACCCGGTTGAGGACCCCGGGGCGGTTTTCGACGAGGGCGGTGATGGTATAGCGGGTTTGCATGTTCAGATCTCCTTGGGTTGGGCAACTTCAGGTATCGGGCGTCGGATCATGTCGTGCAGGTCGGAGCCGGCCGGCACCATGGGAAAGACCACGTCGTGCTGTTCGACGACGAATTCGATGAGAAACGGCCCATCGGTGTGTTCCTGGGCCCGGCGGACCGCGTCTTTGATCTGCGAGCGTTCGGTCACCCGGGCGGCAGGGATGCCGTAGGCCGCTGCGAGGGCGCAGAAGTCGGGGCTCACCATGGGTGTCTCGTTGTAGCGTTTCTCGTAGAAGAGCTCCTGCCACTGGCGGACCATCCCGAGATAGCCGTTGTTGACGAGCGCGATGTTGACCTTGACCTTCTCTTGAACCGCGGTGGCAAGCTCGGCCATTGTCATCTGGAAGCCACCGTCTCCAGCCACCACCCAGACCTCGTCGTCGGGACGACCCATGGCGGCGCCGATGCCACCGGGGAGACCAAATCCCATGGTCCCCATGCCACCGCTGGTGATGAGAGCATGCTCGGGGCTATGGGCGTAGTACTGGGCGACCCACATCTGGTGTTGGCCGACATCGGTGACCGTGATGGCCTCGCCGCCGGTGAGGGTCCAGAGATCGTGGACCACCTCGGCCGCCTTGAGCTCGGGCGATTGAAGGACCTGATTGAGGAGTTCCCGTTCAGCCGACTCTTCCCGCCGGCGAGCGATTCGTTCGATCCATGCGCCGTGCTCGATGGGCTCGAGACCGACGGCGATCTTCTCGAGGGTTGCTCTGAGGTCGCCGGCGATGCCGACTTCAACCTCGACGTTCTTGTCGATCTCCGATGGATCGATGTCGATGTGAATCTTGCGCGCCTTGGGTGCATAGGTGGCAAGATTGCCCGTCACCCGGTCGTCGAAGCGCATCCCGAAGGCGAGCAGAAGATCGGATTCCTGGACTGCGTGGTTGGCCTCTCCGGTCCCGTGCATCCCCATCATCCCGAGGCAGAGGGGATGATCCTCGGGGAAACAGCCCTTGCCGAGAAGGGTCAGCCCGACGGGGGTCTCGGTTCTCTCGGCAAATTCCCGGAGCTCATCGACGGCGCCGGAGAGCAGCACCCCGCGGCCGGCGAGGATCACCGGACGCTCGGCGGACCGGATGAGGGTCCTCGCCCGGTCGATCTTCTCCTCCGGGGGTATGGGCGTCGGCCGGTAGCCCGGGAGCCGGATTTCGTCGGTTGGGTACGTGAACTCGGTCCTGGTGGTCTGGACATCCTTGGGCAGATCGATGAGCACCGGGCCCGGACGGCCGCTCGAGGCGATGAAGAAGGCCTCGCGGATCGAAAAGGCGAGTTCCTCCACCGAGGTCACCAGGTAGTTGTGTTTGGTGATGGGCAGCGTCACACCGGTGATGTCCGCCTCCTGGAAGGCGTTGTGTCCGATGACCGAGGTCGGCACCTGACCGGTGATGCAGACCACGGGAGAGGAGTCGAGCATTGCGGTGGCGAGACCGGTGACCAGATTGGTGGCGCCGGGTCCGCTGGTCGCGATGGCGACCCCGACCTTGCCGGTGGCCCGGGCGTAGCCGTCAGCCATGTGCGTCGCCCCCTGCTCGTGACGGGTCAGCACGTGGTGGATCTGAGGGTAACTCGAGAGGGTGTCGTAGGTGGGGAGGATCGCTCCGCCGGGGTAGCCGAAGACCAGATCAACCCCTTCGCGGATCAAACACTCCCAGACGATTTCGGCGCCGCTGAGTTCCATCTGCAATTTCCTCCAAAAAAAAGCCCCCGGGGTGTCCCGGGGGCTTGTGACGGTGTGGTTGGTATAAAAAACCTACGTCAAGGCCCCCGGGTTCAACCCGCTAATAAGAAGCACAAGGACGAGGCTGTCGAGAGACAAAAAGGCCGCCGCACGCGCGGTTTCGATCGTTCGCAGGAAGCTGCCGGTGGCCTTCATGACTCTCGATTATGGATTCATGACCATGTGGTGTCAAGCGCTATACTTCTTTAGCCCTCCCATCGGGAGCGACCGGCCCACGAGATTTACCCGGCCGGGTGGAGCGGAGGAAGCGGCCGGGGTTGAAGCGGGAATCTGCCATGAATGAACCAAAGGAGCACTCGATCCATGACTCTCCGATGAGGGTCTTAGGGACCGGAACACTCTTTGATGCGCTGGGTGACGCCATCGCCTATCGGAGTCTCGAGCCCCTCGATGGGAGGCTCCCGGGACTGTCGTTTCTCAGACAGCCGCTGGGCCTGCAGGCAAAGCGGGTACCGCGCAAGGTGGAACCCGCCTACGGCCTCGTCGTGGCGGAAATGCTGCGCGCGGCCGCGGCCTTTGCAAACGGATCTCCCGAGCTCAGTAGAGTGGTCCTCATCGGGGATACGGAACACAATGACGGCAGTGCGTTCATCAATATCTGCGCAGCGCTGCGCTGCCCGGGGAGTGCATTCATCTGCACCGAGACACCGGCCGAACCCGCGCTCGTTCCCAACGAACGAGGTCTCGGGCGGACGCTTTATTCGGCCAATCGGTGGCGGCTGATCGGCGGTTTTGAAGCCGATCTCGCCCGTCGCGGCGTGATCATCGACCGCGGAACCGTGGTGGTCGTCGATATCGACAAGACTGTCCTCGGGGCGCGAGGGCGGAACGACCGGCCCATCGACACAGCGAGGGCCGCGGCGGTTCTGCGCACGGCGCGTGCGCTCCACGGTGCGCCCGTCAATCGGGACATGCTGCTGGCGGCCTACAACCATTTCAACCAGCCGAGGTTCCATGCATTCACAACCGACAACCAGGACTACCTCGCCTATCTTGCGATTCTCGTCGAGGCCGGATGGAGTTCGATTGAGAAGATCCGGGAGGGAATCACCCGTGGTCATCTGAGCTCGTTTGGCGATCTCCTGGATGCCGTGACGGCGACGGTCGAGCGATTGCCGAATCGCCTTCGCCGGGCCCACGACGATGTGGTCATGGCCGTGACGCTCGGAGACCCGACACCGTTCAAGGACTTCCGAAGGGCTGAGTTTCGCGAAACTGTGGATCGGATGACCCCGGTGGACAAGCCCCAGGACACCGCGAGGCTGCTCGCAACAAGAATCACCCTCACTGCCGAGGTGTGGCGGAGGGTGAAGCTCTGGCGGGGCCGCGGCGCGTTGGTCTTCGGGCTGTCGGACAAGCCGGATGAGGCCTCGTTTCCTTCGCCCGATCTCGAGTCCGAGGGTTATCAACCGCTGCACAAGACGCGAGCCCTGGTGGTGGGGGAGCGCTGATCCTGGTCGGCCGGGCAACGGCTGACCACCATCGCAGGAGAGGCGCCTGCGCTCAACAAAAGGTCAATTCTCGAGCAGGACCGACCGGAGCTCCTCGTAGACCGGCCCGATGGGGGTCACCCGGCGCTCTTTCTTAAGGTGGACGGCGAGACGCTCGGGGAGTTCAATCTCGGCCCCGATCACCGGCTCGACGACCTCGCGGAATTTGGCCGGGTGGGCGGTGGCGATGAGGATGGCGTCGGTGGGCGTACGGCGCTCGGAGAGCTCCCTCGCGAGGCCGAGTCGGCCCACCGCAGTGTGGGGATCGAGGATTCGCCCCGTCGTGTCATAGACCTGACGGATGCACCGCCGTGTTTCGTCGTCGGTCGCACTGAAAGCACTGACGTCACCCCTGAGATGGTCGAGATCCCCGCCGTAGAGGTGGATGATGCGGGTCAGGTTCGACGGATCGCCCACATCCATGGCGTTGGAGATGGTTCGTTCGGATGGGCGGGGGCGGTAGGTTCCGCTTGCGAGATACGTCGGGACAACGTCGTTGATGTTGGTGGCGGCGACGAATCCACCTACCGGCAGCCCGAGACGTTTGGCCATGAGACCGGCGGTGAGATTGCCGAAGTTTCCGCTCGGGGTGCAGAACACAAGATCGCGATCGGATGGGGGAAGCTGCGCCCATGCGCCGAAGTAGTAGAAGATCTGCGGCAGAAGACGCCCGATATTGATGGAGTTGGCGGATGTGAGGGTTACCCGTCGGCGGAGATCGCCATCGGCGAAGGCGGTCTTGGCGAGCTTCTGACAGTCGTCGAAGGTGCCCTGAACGGCCAGCGCGCGGACGTTCTCGCCGAGGGTCGTGAACTGCCGCTCCTGGAGATCGCTCACCTGTCCGTCGGGGAAGAGGACGATGATCCGCGTGTTTTCGAGACCGAGGAATGCATCGGCCACCGCGCTGCCGGTGTCTCCCGAGGTGGCTACAAGCACCGTGAGCTGCTCGTCGTTGCGGTTGCATGCGCGCATGGTCCGCGCCATGAAACGTGCGCCGACATCTTTGAACGCGAGGGTGGGCCCATGGAAGAGCTCGAGCAGATGGATGCCGTCCGCCAAAGCGGTGAGCGGAATCGGGAAGTCAAGCGCGGTGGCGACGATCTCGTCGAGGGTTTCGTTGTCGAACTCCTCGCCGAGAAGATGCTGCGCGAGGGTTGTCGAAATGGCTCCGAAGTCCGCGCCTCGGAAGGAGGCCAGGGTTGATTGCGGGATCGGGTTGAGTTCCCGAGGCGTGTAGAGCCCGCCGTCGGCGGCCATGGACTCGAAGAGCGCGTCGCGATAGGAGATGGACCGATCTCCGCCGGTGGTGCTGATGAGCTGCATGGTCAGAGTCCCTCTGCGACCGACTGGGAGCCGGGTGGAAAGAACGCGTCGTGAACCGCGACGATCGCGGCGGTTTGATCTTCACCGGAGACGACGAAAGAGATGTTGAGCTCGGAGGAGCCCTGGGCGATGGCTCGGATGTTGATGCCGTTCTCGCCGAGCGCGCTGAAGACGCGGCCGGCGATCCCCGGGATACGGCACATGGCCTCACCGACGACCGCAATGATCGAGAACCCGGTCTCCACCACCACGTCGTTGACCAGACCGGCGCCGCGTTCGAGTTTGAACTCGGCGTCCACCTGGAGCTGGACCTCGTCCACGGCGCCCGGTTCGACGGCAAAACAGATGGAGTGTTCGCTGGATGCCTGCGAGATGAGAATGGCGCTGATGTCCCGCCGGGCGAGAACCCCGAACAGACGCGAAGCAATCCCCGGGACACCCACCATCCCGTCGCCCTCCAGGCGGAGCAGCGCCACCTCATCCACCGCCGAGATGCCGCGGATCAGGTTGCCGTTGCCGCGGTTCTCTTCGATCACTTTTGTTCCTGCGAATGAAGAGTTAAAGGTGTTGCGGATGACGATGGGGATGGCGTGGGCGCGCGCCGGGCGGAGGGTAGGGGGATAGACGACCTTCGCGCCGAAGTGGGACAGCTCCATGAGTTCGTCATAGCTCATCGAGGACAGGCTGAAGGCCCCCGGGACCATCCGCGGGTCGGCGCTCATGACACCGTCCACATCGGTCCAGATCTCGACGCAATCGACGCCGAGGGCCGCACCGATGATCGAGGCCGTGTAGTCGGATCCACCCCTGCCCAGGGTCGTGGTATCGCCGTTTGCGTCGGCCGCAATGAACCCGGTGATGATACGGGTGGGACCGGCTGTCGCGAAAAGCCCGCGGATGCGCTCTTCCGTCGCCTCCATGTCGACCTGGGCGTTGCCGAACGAGCTGTTTGTGATGATCAGATCCCGGGCGTCGCAGAATTCGGCTTGGGTGCTTCGGGCACACAGCGCGGCCGCGAGGAGTCTCGCCGAGAGGCGTTCGCCGCAGCTCAGAACGTTGTCGCCGGTCCGCGGCGAGCACTCTCCCACCAACGAAACGCCATGAAGCAACCGGCCCAGTTCGTCCAGCACCCGATCAATACTGGTGGAGATCTCGGCGGCCTCGTCCGCGTTCAAGAGTTCGCCGGCGGTCGTGTGATGGCGAGCGCGGAGGTCTTCGAGCTGAGGGTGGTAGTCGTGGCCCGAGACGGCCTCTCTGCCGATCGTGACGAGGGCGTCGGTGACCCCGCCCATGGCGGAGACCACGACCGCGACCCGATCCGTGGCGAGGCTCTCTTCGACGATTTCGGCGACGGCTTTGATTCTGTCTGCCGTGGCGAGGGACGAGCCGCCGAACTTGAGGATCTTCATTAGCGTTCCTTTCGCGAACCCGCTCAAAAAAACAACCGCCCCCGGTTGGGGGCGGTATGACTCGAAAAAAGTCAGCCCAACTGGGAATCAGCCATCCGGCCCGGTAGTGACGGTCGTCGGCCGGAGATTCCGGAGCCGGGGACCGATGATGGTGATCGCGATCAACATCGTTCGACTGTATGCGCGAGGCCATCGGTTGTCAATCCGGCCTCAACTCCTCTCTTTTTGACTTCTGAAGG
>CBESWV010000068.1:0-15738 GCA_965533305.1 uncultured bacterium
GGACCGTGTACAGCCGAACAATGCAACAAATGGCACCACGCCACGCGGCCCTGGTGCGTGCCGTCTCCTCCACCCTCAACCGTAACCGGACACGAAAAAGCACCGCTCACCGGGACGTGCCGGGCTCGGCATTGTGCAGGTATGACCTCCCGGAGCCGTGTCCCGTTCCACACAATGTCCGTGCCGGGCACTCCACGGGTTCAGCGCTGGTTACATCGCGCTCCAGCTCAGAAGGAGGCCGCCGCTCGCGCGGGCAGCGTGGTCCGAGTCTTCCAATCCCCACCCGAACGACCACGCTGCCCGTGCGACGCTGGGACGCCGGAGGCGGTCCAGAAGGCCGGAGATGAAAGAACCATGAACCCCAACCGCGTCCTTTCCCCTGCCCGCTGTCACTGTCCCGGACGCTGCCACGGTCTCCGCCACGGTCCGGTCGAGGAACACTCGTGACGAGTTCTCCGGCGCCACCCGTTGCATTGATCGGCATTTGCGATTCACCTTCACCGGACCGCTTACGGCCGAACAATGCAACAAATGGCACCACGCCACGCACCCGTGCGCGGAAGAGACTCATGCCGGTAGGGCGTAAATGAATAAAATTCCACAATCGATAACGCCAGGAGGCTGAGAACTCCCAAAAACTGCCAATAACAACACCAAACGCAGGTTGACACCAGAAGAAAACTGAATAAAGATGCATTCTTCGCCCACTCAATGCGGGTGAAGGAGGAACCATGCGGATTGTGCTCGCCTATTCCGGAGGACTAGATACCACCTATTGCGTCGCCTGGTTGACTCGCGAGAAGGGCGCCGAGGTCACGACCGTGACGGTCGACACCGGCGGGATGGATACCGCAGAGATCGACCGCATTCACACCCGCGCGCTTTCAGCCGGCGCCGTCGAGCACCACCGAATCAACGCCAGGCAGAAGGTCTGGGACAACTTCATCACCACCCTGATTCGAGGCAACGTGCTTCGCGGCGCCGTCTACCCGGTTTCGGTGGCCGCCGAACGGACCCAGCAGGCCGTTGAGGTCGCGCGCGTGGCGACCGAGGCCGGCGCCGACGCCATCGCCCACGGCGCCACCGGCGCCGGCAACGATCAGGTGCGCTTCGACATCGCCTGGAAGGTCATGGCGCCCTCGATCCCGATTCTCGCCCCCGTGCGCGAGCACGGTGTCGAGCGTGAAACCTCCATCGCCTATCTCGAAACTCACGGTCTCGAAGTTCCTCCGGGGTCGGGTCGTTACTCGGTCAACAGCGGTCTCTGGGGCACGACCCTCGGCGGCGGCTGGACCCACGACCCCTGGCAGGGCCCGCCCGAGGACGCTTGGTCAGCGGCCGATGTGGAAGCGCCCGCCCCGGCCAATCTCATCATCGGCTGGGAGGCCGGTCTCCCCGTGAGCCTCGACGGCTCGGTCATGGCCGGCCCGGAACTCGTGGAGCAACTCGACGCGCGGCTCGCAGCCTATGGCATCGGCCGCGGCATCCACCTCGGCGAAACCGTCCTCGGCATCAAGGGCCGGATCGGTTTCGAAGCCGGCGCCGCCCAGGTCCTCGTCGCCGCCCACCGCGAACTCGAGAAACTCGTCCTGACCCGTTCGCAGAGTTTCTGGAAGGACCACGTCGCCCAGTTTTGGGGCGATCGGCTGCACGAGGGACAGGCCTTCGACCCGGTGATGCGCGATATCGAGGCGATGATTCTGAGCTCGCAACAACGGGTGGTGGGCGAAACCCGGGTGCACCTTGCCGAGGGACGCTTCAGTGTCGACGGCGTCCGCAGCCCACACAGCCTCATGGATCCATCGGTGGCGTCCTATGGCGAGAGCCACCGGCTGTGGACCGGCGCCGAGGCTCAATCCTTCGCCTCCATCGCGAGTATCCCGTCCCGGCTCGCCGCCGCCGCCGGCGAGGTGCCGAAATGGTGACCTCCAAGGTCCGGCTCGACCGAATCGCCTCATCCACCCGCAACGCCCGCCTCGGGGCGGAGGTCCTCATCGGCCCCGAGGTCGTGAGCGAAGAGGGCCGGATCCTGGCGGTGCGGATCGGAAGCGACAAGGCCGTCTACAACCAGGTCGAGGATCCCACCGGCCGGCTCATCCGCCTGCGCTCGGGCGATGTTCTCGCCGGGGTGCTCGGCGCACGGCGGGCGCTTCGCGGCTATGAGGGCGAGGTTCCGGAATCCATCGCCACGGGTGACACCATCGAGGTCCTCAACCTCGGCGGCGTTCTCGGCCGCTGCACCGCCGGCAACCCGGACCTCGGACCGCCATTCACCGCCGAGGTCCTCGGTGCCGTCCTGAGCTTTCCCAGGATCGGCGATCGCGTCGGTCTGCCGGCGACGATTCGAGACGGAGCGATCCCCGCTGGTGAAGCACTCCTCGCCGGCCCCCCCATCATCGCCGTGGTCGGAACCTGCATGGACTCCGGAAAGACCGTGGCAGCCGGCGAGGTGATCCGAGGACTCTTCCGCTCGGGTCTCAGGGTTGCCGGGGTCAAACTCACCGGCGTGTCGCTGCGGCGGGACGCCCTCGCCATGCTCGATGCCGGCGCCGTCGAGGCCCTCACCTTCACCGATGCAGGCATCGTCTCCACCGATGACGCCGCCGCCCTGCCAACCGCCTTCGGTCTGCTCAACGAGCTCGCGCGGAGCACAAAACCCGATGTCATCGTCGCCGAACTCGGCGATGGAATCCTCGGCGAGTACGGTGTCGCGCGGCTGCTCGAAAACCCCGACCTCATCGGACGCATTGGCGCCATCGTCTGCTGCGCCCCCGATCAGGTCGGCGCCTGGGGCGCGGTGGAGATCCTCCAAACGACCTTCGAGCTGAGACCGACCGTGATTTCAGGCCCCGCCACCGACAACGAGGTCGGCTGCCGCTTTATCCGCGACCGACTCGGTCTGCCGGCAGCCAACGCCCGCAGCGGTGACGGAGCGCTCGCGGCCATTGTCCGGGAGGCCTTATGACCACCGCCGACATGGGATTCAAGGCCGCCGTCGCCGGCGCTACGGGCTATGTCGGTGGTGAACTCCTGCGCCTGCTCATCAACCACCCGCAGATCTCTGAGCTCCGTGGATTCTCGACGAGCGCCGCCGGCCGGCAGTGGGCGGAGATCCACCCCAACTTCCTCAACCACCCCGATCGACCGGTCTTTGACGCTTTTGACGCTTCCGAGGTCGGTGAGTGGGCCGATATTGTCTTTCTGGCTCTGCCCCACGGCGAGTCACAACATCTGCTTGATGCGATCGAGAAGGGTTCGCCCGAACTCGTCGTGGACACCGCCGCCGACTTTCGCCTGAACCGACTCGACCTCAGCGAACGCGCCTATGGCCCGCACGCCAGACCCGATCTTCTGGGCAGCTTCACCCATGGTCTCGCCGATGTCGAAGGAGCGAGCCTCACCGGAGCGAACCGGGTGGCCGTTCCCGGGTGCTTCGCCACCGCGACCATGCTCTCGCTGTGGCCGCTCGCCCCGGTCCTGAGTCCCGAATCTCACCCCGTGTGCTGGGCAGCCACGGGCTCGTCGGGTTCGGGAGCGACACCCAAGACGACGACCCACCACCCGTTTCGCGCCCACAACTTCTACGGCTACAACCTGGGGGGACACCGCCACGAGGTCGAACTGGAAGAACAGCTCGGCAATTGGTGTGGGGCCTCGGCGCCGACCTGCTCGTTGCTGACCCACTCGGCGCCGATCATCCGTGGGATCCACGCAACCCTTCGGGTGAGGCTCGATGAGCCGCTCAACGATCCCATGGAACTCCTCCACGCCGCCTACGACAACCGTCCTTTTGTCCACGTCCTCGACCAACCGCCTCACCTCGCGTCGGTTGTGGGCACGAATCACGCGCATCTCCACGCCGTCGCCCGCGACGGCGGCCGCGAGGTGCTGGTCCTGACAGTCATCGACAATCTAATCAAGGGCGCCGCCGGTCAGGCGGTCCAGGCCATGAACCTCGCCCGGGGTTTTGCCGAAACCGCCGGCCTCGAGCACACGGGAATCTCGCCATGCTGAACACCATCCATCCCGCCGAGGTCCCGGTCTACGGCCGGCTCGAACTCCAGCCCGAGAGCGGTTCGGGCTGCACCATCGTCGCCACCGACGGCCGCCGTTTCCTCGATCTCTACGGCGGCCACGCGGTGGCGGTCAGCGGCCACTGCCACCCCAAGGTGGTTGCCGCCATCCGCGAACAGGCCGAGCGGTTGCTCTTCTACTCCAACGCCGTGCCCTTGGAGAGCCGCGACCGGCTCTTCACCCTGCTCGCCGAGATGGCCCCGTCAAGCCTCGATCAGGCATTTCTGGTCAACTCGGGCGCCGAGACCAATGATGTCGCGCTCCAGCTTGGGCGCCGGGTCACCGGGCGGAGGCGCGTCGTCACCTTCGAGGGCGGCTTCCACGGCCGTACCCTCGCGACCCTCGCCGTATCGGGCATCCCACACTATCGGGATCTCGCCGATGCAAGCGGCGGTCAATCGCTGCTCGATCTCACCGTGGTCGCGCCATGGGGCCGGCCTGAGGTGCTTCCCGCGCTCATCGACGAGACCGTCGCCGCGGTCATCGTCGAACCCGTGCAGGGGCTGGCCGGCGCCCGGGACATCGGCGCTGATGTCCTTCGAACCCTTCGAAAGGCGTGTGACGACTCCGGCGCGGTTTTGATTTTCGACGAAGTTCAGTGCGGCTGCGGTCGCACCGGCGCCTTCACCGCAGCCCAGAGCTATGGCGTCACCCCGGACATCCTCACCCTGGCCAAGGGCATCGCCGCCGGTCTGCCCATGGGTGCGGTACTGCTCTCACCCCGTATCGCCAAACACGTGGCGCGCGGCGACCTGGGAACGACCTTCGGCGGCGGACCGATCCCCTGCGCATCGGCCTTCGCCAACCTCGAAGTTGTCCGCGATGAAGGCCTCCCCGGGCGGGCCCTCCACCTCGAGCGGCGGCTGCGGCAGGGCCTCGCCGATCTCCCATCGGTCAAGGAGATCACCGGCCTCGGACTGCTCCTCGGGCTCGTCCTCGACCGCCCCGCCCGACCGGTCCAGCTCGCCCTCTTCGAGCGGGGCATCCTGGTCGGCTCCGCCAACGACCCCTCGATCATCCGTCTTCTTCCGCCGTTGGTCCTCACCGACGACGAGGCCGACACCTTTGTCCGCACGTTGCACGAGGTGATCTCATGACGCCGCGTAATCTCATTGGAACCGACGAATGGCCGGATGATCAGATCCGCGCCATCCTCGCCCGCGCCGCCGAGCTCAAGGCCGGCGCGGCCGGAGAGTCCTTCGCCGGCAAGGCCCTGGTCATGGTCTTTTTCAACCCGTCCCTTCGCACGCGCACCTCCTTCGAGGTCGCCATGTCCCGGCACGGCGGCCATGCGGTGGTTCTCGAACCCGGAAAGGGAGCATGGGCCATCGAGACTCGATCCGGAGTCGTCATGGATGGCGAACCGGTGGAGCACATCGTCGAGGCCGCCCGCGTACTCGGCCGCTATGGCGAGGCGGTTGCGGTCCGCGCATTTCCTACCGCCGAAACGTGGAAAGAGGCGCGTCGGGACGAGGTCGTCCGTGCATTCGCCGAACACGCCGGTGTGCCGACCATCAACATGGAGTCCGCCCGACGCCACCCGTGCCAGGGGTTGGCAGATGCCCAGACGCTGCAGGAACACCTCGGTGCGCAGCCGCGGGGCCGCCGTTTTGTCCTCTCCTGGTGCTGGCACCCGAGACCGCTGCCCACCGCCGTACCCGCATCGGCGGCCCTGGCGGCGGCCCGCCTCGGGATGGAGGTCGTGGTAGCGCGGCCGCCCGGCTACGATCTCGACCCCGACGACATGGCGTCCATCGAGGCCGTCGCCTCCCGCAACGGTGGGACGGTGCAGGTCAACGACGAGCTCGATACCGCCGTAGCCGGCGCCGATGCGGTCTACGCCAAGAGCTGGGGTTGTCTCGACGACTTCGGCCGGCCCGAGGCGGAGGCCCTCAGACGGGCGCCGCACCGCAACTGGATCATCAACGAAGACCGGATGTCCTCCACCCGCGACGGCGACGGGATCTTCCTCCACTGTCTGCCGGTCAGGCGCAACGTGGTGGTCACCGACGGCGTCCTCGACGGTCCGTGGTCACGGGTGACCGATCAGGCCGAGAACCGGTTGCACGCCCAGCGCGCGGTGCTTGAAACCATACTTTCGAACAGGGGTGACAAATGACCGAACTCGTCAACGGACTCAAGGACGCGCTCGAATACACCCGGCTCTACCGGGAACAGATCTTCGTGCTCAAGCTCGGTGGCGAGGTCCTGTCGTCACCTGAAGCACTCGACAACGTCGCGGTGCAGGTATCGCTGCTGGAGTCACTCTCGATCCGGGTGCTCGTGGTCCACGGCGGCGGCCCCCAGGCCAGCGCCCTGTCGCGACGACTGGGACTTTCGCCCGAGATGGTGGCCGGTCGCCGGGTGACCTCGCCCGAGGTGCTCGAGGTGGCGAAGATGGTCTACGCAGGACAGCTCAACGTCGATGTCGTCGCCGCCCTGCGCGGCCACGGAGTCTCGTCGGTGGGGCTGACCGGGATCGATGCCGGCCTCGTCACCGTCCACCGCCGGCCCCCCGTCGAGGTCACCGACGACGAGGGCATCACGAGAACCGTCGACTACGGCGAGGTCGGTGATGTCGATGCGGTGGACACCAGGCTCCTCGATGTGCTGCTGCCACGAGGCAACGTTCCGGTGGTGGCGTCCCTGGCCGCCAACCCCGAGGGACAGATCATGAACGTCAACGCCGACACCCTGGCAGCGGCCCTGGCCGGCGCCCTCGGCGCCCAGAAGCTCATCTACATGACCGGCGCCCCCGGTCTCCTTCGCGACCCGGACGATCCCTCCTCGCTGGTGGCCTTCGCCGCACCCGAAGATCTCCAGGCGTTGCTTCTCAACAAGAGCGTCAAGGGCGGGATGCGGCCCAAGGTCGAGGCCTGTCTCAAGGCCGTCAAGGGCGGTGTTCGCCGCACTCACATCATCGATGGACGGACCCCGGACGCCCTCCTGCTCGAGCTCTTCACGGGCCACGGCAGCGGCACCATGATCGTCGGCGAACGAGAAAAGCGGACCTACGAGACCGCGGGCCGATGATGGACGTCGCCGATCTCCTCGTCCGGCTGGTTCGAACCCCGAGCCCGTCCGGCGATGAGGGTCAGGCCGCCGAGGTCCTCGTCCGATGGGCCAAGGCACATGGTCTCGAGCCCGAGATCGATGATGCTGCGGTGCGCATCGTCGTCGAGGGTGACAAACCCGGACCGACCCTGCTCATGGCATCACACCTCGACACCGTGCCACCGGGCGACGGCTGGTCCGTTCCACCCTTCGAAGGTGTTGTCAGCAATGGTCGTCTCACGGGCCGCGGTGCGGTGGATGCCAAGGCATCGGTGAGCGCCATGACCGCCGCCGCCGCCGAACTCGCGGCTCACGGCGGACCGGTCGCCGGACGGTTGTTGGTGCTTGCCACCTACTCGGAGGAGACCCGAGACACCTCCATGCCGAGAGCCCTCAAAGGTCTCGGTGACCCGCCCGACGCGGCCATTGTGGGCGAGCCGACCTTGCTGCAGCCCTGTATCGCCCAGCGCGGTCAGCTCCTGCTCGAACTCCACTGGCAGGGCGACCAGGTCCACGCCGGCTGGGCGGCGGGCCGCCAACCACCACCAGTCAACGCAATCTCCCTGGCGGCCAACGACCTCACCGCCTTGGGCTCACTGGTTTTCGACCGCACGCATCCGTTGCTCGGATCGGTGGCGGTGACACCGACCCAGCTCGAAGCCGGGGTCGCCCGCAATGTCACCCCGCCCGAGGCCTGGGCCATGCTCGATATCCGGACCACCCCGGCCTACGAACACGCCGAGGTGGTGGCCATGATCCGTGATCGGGTCGAGGCCCGGGTCGAGATCTACTCGGATCGCCTGGTCCCGACGGAGACCCCGGCTGAATCGTGTCTCCTCCCGGCGGTCATGGCGGTCCATCCCGGTGGAGTCCCCTTTGCCTCGCCGACCTGTTCCGATTGGGTCTTTCTCCGCCATCTCGACGCGGTCAAGCTGGGTCCGGGGAACTCCCGTCGGTCGCACACCGTTGACGAGTCGATCGAGCTTGCTCAGGTCTACGCGGCCACCGAACTCTACACCGCGATCGCAAGGGAGTATCTGAGATGAAACACAGTCTTTGGGGCGACGGTAGCGGCCTCGACGAAGCCATGGCCGCCTACACGGCCGGTGATGACCGACGCTGGGACCAGCGGCTGCTTCGCTGGGACATCGTCGGCACCATGGGCCACATCGAGGGTCTCGCCGGGGCCGGACTTCTGACCACCGAGGAGCACGACGCCCTTGCGGCGGAACTCGGCCATACGCTGATCGCCGCCGATGCCGGTCTCTTTCGAGTGACCGAGGACGACGAAGACGCCCACACCGCCCTCGAACACCATTTGGTAGCCCGGCTCGGAGAGCTTGGAGAGAAGGTGCACACCGGCCGTTCGCGGAATGACCAGGTCATGGCCGCCCTAAGGCTCTACCTCAAGTCGGAGCTGACCAAGATCGAAACAGCCCTCATCACCACCGCGGAGTCGCTGATTGCCTTCGGCAACCGCCACGCCGGGGTCGTCATGCCCGGCTTCACCCATACCCGCCGAGCCATGCCGTCCTCGGTTGGACTCTGGGCGGCGGGCTATGCCGAGGTTCTGCTCGACAATCTCGGGCTCCTGGACGCGGTCTACGGACTCGCCGACCGGGGGCCCCTCGGCAGCGCCGCGGGTTATGGTGTTCCACTGCCCCTCGACCGCCAAGGGGTCTCCGACTCCCTCGGCTTCGCCTCGCCGCAGCTCGCCGTGACCTCGGTCCAGCTCTCCCGCGGCAAGCTCGAAGCCACCGTGCTCTGCGCCTTGTGGGCGGTGGCCCGGGATCTCGCCGCCCTGGCCTGGGATGTGGTGCTCTTCTCGGCCGACGAATATGGCTATTTCGTGCTTCCCACCGAACTTGCCACCGGATCGAGCATCATGCCGCAGAAGAAAAACCCCGATGTCTTCGAGCTCACCCGCGGCCGCGCGGGCGTCGTCGCCGGTCTCGCAACCCAGGCCATGGCGGTGGCGGGGTCCTTACCCGGTGGGTATCATCGGGATATGCAGCTGACCAAGGGACCGATGATGGAAGGCATCGACACCGTCCACGCCATGCTGGTCATGATCGCTGACGCGGTGCCGCGGCTCGGTATCGACGCTCAAGCGTGCGCCGCCGCGGTCGGCGGCGATCTCCTCGCCACCGATGAGGTCTATCGCCGCGTCCGCAACGGGGTGCCCTTCCGTGCCGCCTATCGGCAGGTGGCCGCCGAGATCAAGGAGGGTGGGGAGATGCCATCGTTGGACACCGACGCCATTCTCGAAGCGAGAACGCACCTCGGCGGAGCGGGGGCGCCGGCCCTCGACAAGCTCGAGGCCATCGCGACGGGTGCGACTCGAATCATCGGCGAACGTCATGCTTCGTTCATCAACGCCATCGCCGGCATCAACGGGAGCGATCAGCCATGAGCTCGGTCACCCACCGCCGTCGCATGATTCTCGAGGCCATCGCCGAGAACCGAATCGAAACCCAGGAGCAGATGGTGGCCGCCCTGGCCATACGCGGTATTGAGGCCAGCCAGGCCTCGGTCTCCCGCGACATCACCGCCCTGCGGCTCGTCAAGGCCGATGGCCGGTGGACGGCCCCGCCCAGGGAACTGTCCGCAGCCAACCCTCTCGAGGAGCGGATCACCGGCCGTCTGCGATCGGTGACCCCGGCCGGAGACCACCTGCTGGTTCTGAGCACCCCCCCCGGCGAGGCGCAGGGGGTCGCGCTGGCCCTCGACGATTTCGAACGCGAGGGAGTGGTCGGCACCCTCGCCGGTGACGACACCATCTTCGTCGCCGTGGTTGGTATCGATGCCGGTGCCGAGGTCGCCGAATGGCTCGGGTCGTTGATCCGGGGGTAACTCAGGCGGTTCTGCGGGGTCAAGGGTCAGGGGTGAGGAAGTTAAGAGTTGAGCCTCTTTCAAAATTCGAGAATTGGACACTGAAGTCTTCCGACCTACCTCACCGTTAGGCCGGCGAGACACCGGCCCTACAATGGATCTCAGCCCTTTGTAGTGCTGGCGTCTCGCCGGCACAGAGACCACGAACCATCGGGAAACAGGGTTTTTGCAAGAGGCTGAGGTCAGAAAGTCAGAACCATGAAAGGCAGGGAGTTGCCGTTGGGCGCGCGGTAAACCCTCTCCCCATTCTTCTTCATCACTCCTCAACCTCCTCGCTCCCTAACCTCCTCACCGCCTCAACTCCTCGAGGGATTCGAGATCAGGATGCGTCGTAGAACCGCTTGATGCAATAGCCCCACCACCGCGGCGGAGCGCCGTCATCGGGCCAGTATCCCGACGCGAGGTCGTCGTGGGCAGCGAGTTCCTCCATCGTCGCACCCTCGGCCTTGAGTTTCTTCGCCGTCGCTGATGCGGCTTCGAACCAGAGACGTATCTCGCCGAGTTCCGCCCCGTCGATCACCGGACCGTGGCCGGGACAGACCGAACCCACCTCGATGGCTTCCCAGTTGCTCAGGGTGGCGATCCAGGCCGGAAAATCGGTGTCGGGCTCGCCGAAATAGGGTCGGCGGCGGGCCTGGACGAGATCGCCGGCGATGACGACGCCGGCGGCGGCAATCACCGCCGAGGATGAATCGACGGTGTGGCCGCCGGTGCGACGGATACGAATTTCATTCTCACCCGAGCCGAGCACGAGCTCGTCCGAAAACCAATCGGTGGGCAATCGAAGTTCTGCGTCGGGTATTTCGTCCGGGAGAGTCGGAAAGACTGCTGCGTAACCGGCAATGGCGCGCTCGTTCCACTCGATGCCGACCAGGTGCTCCCACCGCGGCCGACCGGCCTGGGCGGCATAGACCGACACATCGGCAAAGGCGGCCATCCCGAGAATATGATCGAGATGGGCGTGGGTCAGAACCAGAGCCATGGTCGGGCGTTGGAACGCCTCTTCCATTTCCCGCCGAAAAGCGACCGCGGTGCGGGTGCTCAGACCGGCGTCGAAAAAGACCAGCCCGTCGTCGAGAGCGACGCACGAGATATTTGAACCGTTGTCGTGGAGAGCCATGACCACCGAGGGTGACACCTCAATGCGTTCGTAGAGTTGCGCTTCTTCGGGGTCGGCCGACTCGACGATTTCGGTGAACGCCGAAATCAGGAAAAGACACACCGTCATGGCCCAACTCAGTCGTCGCATATTCGGACTCCTCCCTTGTCTTCACCATCGGCAGGTCCGGTTCGAGATACGGCTTGGCGATCCTCGGGTTCTCGCACCGGCGCACCACCACACGCGAGAGATCCCATTCAGCGAAATCGAGAGGATCACCGGCGAGCCCAGCAACCCCCCGCGATGAGTCAGATTTCGGTCGAGCTCAGAACAAGTTCGCCGTGTTTGACCCCCCGCAGACCGATGAGGTGGTCGGCGTAGCGCCGGAGTTCGGCGGGCTGACCTTGCAGGACCTGGACCTCGAGGCAGAGCCGGTGGTCAAGGTGGACATGGAGGGTCGAGAGGACCCGGGCGTGTTTGGCGTGGCCGGCGCCGACGAGGCGTTCCGCGAGTTCGCGCTGCTCGTGGTCATAGAGCAGAGTGAGGCTCGCCACGGCCTCGTTTTCGTCTTTCTCGATCTCGTCCTCGACCAGCCGGCGGCGAATGAGATCGCGGATCGCTTCCGATCGGTTCCCGAGGCTCCGGCGGTCGAGCAACTCCTCGAACCCAGCGAGCAACTCGCTCTCAATGGCAATGGTGATTCTCTGAAGCGTCACACAACCCCCAACCCGAATAGTACCAATTTCCTAAGATGAGCGATTCTCACTGGCGATCTGCACCAAGCTCTTGCGCTCTGGATGGTTGCGAAAATACTCGACATACCAACGGGTATACCTCCGTTTTTCGCAACCACCAGCGCATCAAGTTCTTGGCACACCTCATCCAGCAGAACCGCTCACCTTAGGAATTTGTGGCTCGATCGAGCCAACCGAACCCCGATGGGAAGCATCGATCCATTCGATCGCCACGGACTTCGCCACAATCCTCAGCCCCGTGCTTCGAGGATCGCGGGTTAGAAAGTAAGGACCTCGGTTGCGGGATCCTTGAGCGCTTCGCTGAGCGGTACCCCCATCCCCTTGACATCGATGTCGAGGGCCTCGAGCTCTTCGACGAGCTCGAGCTTGCGGGCACAGGCGACGCAGGCCTGGACCACCACGCCGTCTTTCTGCATCGCCTGGACCTTGGCCTGGATGGTCGGGTCACCGGCCAGCAGCCGCTGCGACGGCCCCCAAACCACGAGGGTGACCTCGGCAAACCAACCGTACGCCTTGGCGGCGTGGGTATACATCAGACAGACCTTGTCGGCGACATCGGGGTCACCGCTGGTCCACACCACCATGAGCTTGCCGGTGGGTTCCTCGGTCTCACCCTCCGCGCCGGTGGGCACGGCTGCCAGACACACGAGCACCACGGACAACGCGACTACGATTATTCTCGGTCGATTCATCTCGGTTCCCTCCCGGTTGGGTTTTCGCTGCCGGTTACACTTGAGTGCGATGGCCCTTGCCCCTCTCGAACTCGCCTGCGAATCGTGCGGCGCCAAATTGGTGGTCGAGGCCACCCAGCGAACCGCGCGCTGCCCCTATTGCGATTCACCGTCGGTCATCGATCGCCCGGTCACGCCCGACCGCCCCGATCCGATCTTCGCCATCGGCTTTGTCATCGATGGTAACCGGGCCCGAGGTCATCTGCGCGCTTTCCTGAGAGGTCGGCGCTGGGCACCGCAGGCGCTTCGACGCGCCACCGCCGAACGAGTCGAGGGAATCTATCTTCCGGTCTATCTCTACAGCGCCATCGCCGACAGCCGTTTCCAGGCCTCGATCGGGGAGAACTACACGACGACCGAGTTCGATGCCAAACGGAAGACCATGCGGCGGGTGACCAAGACCGAGTTCCGCACCCTGGAAGGACCCCATCGGTGCTATGTCGACGATCTCGTCGTCACGGCATCGGAGGGCATTCCCAACAACGAGCTTGATGCCATCGAACCCTTCGATCTCGGTGGTCTCCGCCGCTTCACACCCGCCACGATCTCAGGTTGGATCTCAGAGGAACCGTCGCGGAGCCGCGACGAGTGCCTCGCCCTCGCCCGTCACGAGTCCCGCACCGATATTGAGGGCCGGCTCCACGTCTTCATGCCCGGCGATTCCCACAACGGCCTGCGTTGCTCCACCGATCTCACGGACGAAGCCATGGATCTCACGCTCCTGCCGGTGTGGGTGTGTGCCCTCCGTTGGCGGAAGGACAGTGAACCGATCCGGCTCCTCGTCAACGGCCAGACCGGGAGGGTCGCCGGCAGGACCCCGGTGTCATGGGCCAAGATCGCCACGGTGGTCGCCGCCGGTCTCACCCTCGTCGGGCTCGGAGTCATCCTCGGAGCACTCTTGTGACCAGCACCGGTCTTTCGTGTGAACGATGCTCGAGCGCCATCGAGGCCGATGATCTGCGGTGCCCGGTCTGCAACCTGAGCTGCCCGTCCTCAACCCGGCAGGACCGGCCGGGGATCGAGATCGATATTCTGCGCTGCTCCGGTTGCGGCGCCGCCATGACATACCAGGTCACAAAGCGCGCCGCGGCTTGCGCGTTCTGTGGTTCGGTCCTTGAAATCGAGCACCGGCCGGATCCACCGGAGGAGGCACGGATCCTCCTCCCATTCACCGTTGATCGGGCGCTGGCCGAGTTCGCCTTCCGAGAGTGGTTGCGCTCCCTCGGCTGGTTTCGCCCAAAAGACCTGCGGACCGACGCACGGCTGGAGACCATCCAGCCCCTGCGCTGGGTCGGCTGGGTCTTCGATGCTCGTGCCGAGGTTTCCTGGGCGGCCGACACCGATCACGAGACCCACCGCTCAGACTGGGCGCCCCACGCGGGCCGGACCGAGATCACCTACGACGACGTGGTGGTCCCGGCGAGCCGCGGTCTGTCCCGAGATGAAATCGCCCTCCTCCTGCCGAGTTATGACCTGGGCTCGGCCGACAACGGCACCGATCTCGTGGTCGACGCCACCCTCGAGCAATTCGACGTCCCGCGATCGACGGCCAGAGCGCGCCTCATCGAGGCCGTCGAACGGTTCGCCAAGCGTCGACTCGAAAAACAACACCTGCCGGGCCGGCGCTCGAGGAATCTCTCGATCGCCACCGTACTGCGGGGCCTCACGGCGCGGCGCTGTGCCTTTCCGGCCTGGGTGCTGGCCTATCGCTACAAAGACCGCCTCTATCGGACCGTGCTCTCGGGCCAGGACGCAAGCTGTTTCAAGGGCGAGGCGCCGTACTCCTCCGCCCGCATCGCCGCCGTCGTCGCGGCTGCTGTGGGAACGGTTGTCACGCTGCTGGCGTTGATCGCGATCTGAGCCACGGGACCGCGATCGAACACACCATCCTGCTGCGACCGTGACGAGTTCTCCGGAGCCACCTTTAGCATTGATCGGCGGAACAGCCGTGAATGCCGACGGGACCGCGGTACCGAACAATGCTAAAGGTGGCACCACACCATATGTTCCGGAAACCCCGATGTCCTCGTTCCAAACATCAATTGGAGCGGTACGTCCATTTGGCGTGGTTTCGCGTTCTTTCGATAGAATCCAAGGAAATGCTGCCCAGCGGGACGTGCGGGGTTTGACAATGTGCCCCATGAGACTTCCGGCTCTGCGTCCCCTTCCGCACATTGTCATACCGGGCACTCCACGGGAAGGACGACGTGAATCGGCTCTCCCGGTTCAGAAGCAGGCCGCCGGCGCCCGAGCAGCGTGGTCACACACCTCCCGGCCTCCTCTGATGACCACGCTGTTCGGGCGACGCTGGGTCGCCAGAGGCGGACCAGAAGGCCGGGGCAGAAAGAACCGGGATCAGCGGACCGCCACCGGGGCAGCGAACAGTGTACCCCCCGTGGCCTAACGCTTGACGGCGATGGCCTGGAGTTCGAACCGGGCATCGAAGAGCAGGGTTCCCGCCCCGACAAAAGCCCGCGCCGGAAACTCCTTGGTGAAATAGCTCCGATAGATCTCGTTGAAGTCGGCATAGTGCTTCACATCGGAGCAGTAGACCGTCACCGTCACGAGATCGTCCATGGTGTAGCCGGCGCTCTCCAAAGTGGCCTTGATTCCGTCGAGAAGAAGCGTGGCCTCGGCCTTGGCCGTCGCCGGCACCTTCTGATCCTCATCGAGTCCGATATCACCGGAGAGATAGAGCGTGTCACCAACCCGCACCGCACCCGAAAACGGCGAACCGTCACCATCGGGCAGACTGGGTCGGACATAGCTGCGCTCGCCGCCGGCGGTCGCCACGGTTGCGGCAAGGGAGATGACGATGACGGCGATGATGTGCTTCATGGAAGATCCTCCAACTTTTAGGTTCGGCCTCGTTCCATTGTAGGGCCGGTGTCTCGCCGGCCTGATGGTGAAGAAGGTCGGAAGACCCCAGAGTCCAATTCTCGAAACTAGCACGAGGCTCAGACGGTCAGCCCTTCGGGAGGGTTGGGTCCGATCACAAAACAGACTTGTTCTCAATCTAGATCGCATAGTTGCGAAATTTGCTCAAACGAGTTAGCGTCAAAGTTTGCGGACCGGTTCTGGCGATCGCGCTGTTGTCGGTCGATCGACGGGGAAGATCCTGATGGAGGAGGAG
>CBESWV010000069.1:0-15649 GCA_965533305.1 uncultured bacterium
CGGTACGCCTCATTCGCGAAACACCGGCAGGAGCGCGCCTCGGCACTCTCGATACTTCACCCCAATTTTGGCGGGGTACACTAGGCTTGCGGCGAGCTCATCAAGGAGGACCGGATGTCACAAGATCATCTCCAGCCCAAGAGCCGGGTGCTCATGATGCCCCGGGACACCAACCCCGCCGGCACGATCTTTGGTGGGGTCGTCCTTTCCTACATCGATCAGGCCGGCGCTGAGGAAGCAATCTGCCATGGCGCTCGGCGGGTGGTGACGGTTGCCATGAACCAGGTGGTCTTCCACGAGCCGGTCTATGTCGGCGATCTGGTTTCGTTCTACACCGAGCTCATTTCAGTGGGGCGGACATCGGTGACCGTCAAGGTGCTGGTCAAATCGGCGCGGCGTTTCAACCGCGATGAGTTGGTCGATGTCACCAAGGCCGAGATCACTTATGTCAACGTCGATGGCGACGGCCGTCCCATTCCCATCGCCCAGCCGCGTGGAGTCGAGGTGTGACCACCGAGGGAATCGGGACGGTCCAGCTCCTCCTCGAACGGGGGATTCGAGCCGGATCGGCGCCGGGCATGGTTGCGGCCTGGCAATCGACGACCGACCGGACGCCATCCACCGTGGCTGTCGGGCGGGCATCGGTGAATCCAGCATCGACGCCGTCAGCACCGCAGACCTGGTTTGATCTCGCCTCGCTGACCAAACCGCTGGTCGTTGGGACCCTCACCCTCTTGTTCATGAGGGACGGCGCTCTTGCACCCGACACCGCGGTCGGAGAGGTTCTTCCTGAAGCCTCTCGAACCCCGGTCGGGGCGCGATTGGTCCGTCAAATTCTGACCCACAGTTCCGGCCTCCCCGCGTGGGAACCAATCTACACCCTGGCCGGCGGCATTGCGGGAGGTGCGCTCGGTGCGCTCATCGGAGTGACGATCGAGGAGCCTGACACCCACGTGGTCTACTCGTGTCCCGGGTTCATCCTCCTCGGGATGATGATCGAGAAAGTCGCCGGCGCGGGCCTCGCAGAGATCTTCACCGAGAGAGTGATTGAACCTCTCGGACTCGGAAGTGAGATCGGTTACCGTCCCGGCCTGAATCTTCCCCTTGCGGGCGGGGCGACCGCGCCCGCGGCCGAACAGCGCCTCCTTGCCGAGCGAGGGCTCGAATCGGTCCACATCCCAGCCATCCTCCCCGGGCAACCCGATGATGGGAACTCGAGATTCCTCGACTGCGTCGCGGGCAACGCCGGCCTCTTCGGCACCACCAAGGGAGTCCTCGCGCTGGCGATGGTTTATCTCGGAGTGGGGGAGTTCCTGACTCCGGAAGAGCTCGAGCTCGCGACCACCGACCACACACCCGGCCTCGAGCAGCAGCGCGGCTTTGGTTGGCAACTCGCCGGGTCACCCGGCTGCTCAGCCGGACCCGCCCTCGATCCCTCGGCCTTCGGCCACACCGGCTTCACCGGGACCTCGCTGTGGATCGATCCGACCAGGGACCTCGCGATGACCCTGCTGGCCAACCGGGTCCACCCCGGACATCGCACCACCGATCTCCACCCCCTCAGACGCCGATTCCATCAACTCGTCATCGACTGAGGAAGAGAGTGTCGGCATGCCGACATGATTTTCCCGGCGGTCTCGAGCACACAATGAGACTATCGGCACATCAATTTCGAGCCCCTGATCGTTCGATCTGCGAAATGGCATCGCACCCATCGCTATTTCACCGCAAAGATCGCAAAGAACGCCATGAACATCGCAATGGCGTCACATTATTGACCCATCGCAGAATCTCTACGAAGGTTTTACGCAATAACCGCCGATTGATGAGAAGCGGTGATGGCGCGACTAAATCTGCATCCATAGGCGTTGTCTGTGGTTTCTCTGTGCGATGCGTCAACCATGCGATGGGCTTTGCGATGGATGGCTTTGCGCCCTTTGCGGTCTTTGTGTTTCAAAAAAATGGTCTCGAAGACGCAATCAACTTCCGTATTGCGAAGACTCCCCGGTCGGTTTCGCCCACTCAATGATTGCGATGCCCTGGCGTCCCTTGCGTTTTTGAAGTGTGTATCTCCGCCCTCATCATCCTTAAGACGCCACGAGGACGACGACAGGAGAAATCAGGTTCGCAGCGTTGTGAGTCGGTTGATGGCGAAGAGGGATGCGAGGATCGCGGGCGCCCAGGCGCCGAGCACCGCCGGCAGGATCTCGGCCTCGCCGAGCTTGCCGAAGAACGCCACCGAGACGTAATAGATGATTCCTAGCACCAACGCGAGGGCGACCCCCTGCATGGTCGTCACCCTTCGACCGCCGCGGTTGAGACCAAAGGGCAACGCGAGAAAGACCATCAAAAAAGCCGAGAGGGGATACGCGAGCTTCTGGTGCCATCTGACAATCAATCGGGCAGGGTGATGCCCCGAATCCTCGAGTTCTTTGATGTGGGAACGCAACTCTTTCACCGACATCTCTGCGGGCACCCTCCGCTCATGGGCAAAGTAGTCCGGAGTTTCGGGAATCCCCACCTCGGTGGGTCCGGTGATCATTTCGAACTTCACCGTGCCGTCGGGCTCGATCTGCCTGAACCAGCCCGATTGCGCGATCCACGCACCGTTTGTATAGGTAACGCGCTGGGCGAAGAGGTGCAAACGAAGCTCCATGCCGTCATCGATGGTGAGTTTTGTGAACCTCACCATCGACTGATCTGATTCATCGAACTGGAGGAAATTGTAAAAGCTGAGGTCGTCCCGCGACAGGAGCCACTGCCGGCCGCCCGCCGAATATGATCGCGGGGTATCGCGCCCCTTGATTTGGTCCAACAACTTCTTGGCTTTGCGGTTCGAGTTCGGCACCACGGACTCGCTCAGCACCCACATGGCGCCGGCGGCAAAAGACGCAATCAGAAGGATCGGCACGACAACTCGATACAGCGAGATGCCGCCGGCCTTGAAGGCGGTCAATTCCTGTTTGCGCTCGAGAAGGGTCAGCAGAATCAGTACCGAGATCATCAACGCCAGCGGCATGATGTCCATGAGGAGTTGGGGCACCAGGTTGACGTAGTAGCCGACGATGACGTCGAATGGCGTGTTGTTCTTGGCCATGTCATCGACGTTGTCGGTGAGATCAATGACCACATAGAGCATCGATGTGCTCACCAGGACCATGACAAACGGTCCCAGGAGGCGACGAATCACATAGATGTCGAGGAGCGTTGGAAACCCGGAGGAGATCCTTCGGCGCTGGAGTCCAACCGGATAGGCCCCCGACAGCGCCTCCTCGTTGACCCCCGTTCGTCCAGGTACGATCCGCGCCCGGCGCCTGACCTTCCAACGCCGAATCCACCGCGCGATGGGACCCTCGGGACGTTGGCGTTCGCCCATCCATCGACCCATCCGGGTGATGAGCACAAGGGCGAAACACGTCAGGACGAAGTTGGCTATCCACACCCCCGTCCAGGCCGGAATCCGACCTTCGACGGCGAGGATTTCACCATTGTTGTTCATGACGTAGTAGGCCAGGATGACTCCGATGGAAACGATGAAACCGCGACCCCGACCACCGGATCTCGAACCGACGCCGAGGGGAACCGCGAGGAATGCGAAGACCACACAGGCAAAGGGGATCGCAACTCGACGATTGAGCTCGATGACCGCCAAACGTCGCTGCAGTGCCTCTTTTTCGAGATCCTGCTTGTCAAGATCGTCACCGACGGTCGCGTCATCAAAGGATCCGCCGCGGAGATAGTCCACGAGGTCGGTCGTCTGCCTCTCTCGCATATTGAGTTGATAGCGGGAAACGCCCTTGTTTCGGGTTGATCCTCCCGGGCGCACGATCTGCTGATCGCTCTCGCTGTAGCGATAGGACTCAGGCTCGCTCCGACTGAACTGGTGATTGACGACATCCTCGAGGAGAATCCACCTCTCCGGTCCGACACTGTCTCCGGATACATCGGCGGGGGAGACCTCGGTTTCCGTGGTTATGATGCGCCCGTGCCGCGCGAGAGTCAGACGCTGTTCGACGGGATCCGACGAATCAAAGATCATCACCCCTCGCCAGCGACCGCCCCGATCGGCCACTTCACGAACATAGAGCAGTAGATTTGGGAATTCCTCATAGAAGACGCTGGCTTCGATCCGGCCGATGTTCTTGGCGTTGGCGAAAATCTCAACCCTCATCTCCCGGAGGCTTCGATTGGATTGGGGAATCACCATCAGGTACATCCAACCATTCACAAGGGCCAGGAAGATTCCGATGATGATGATCGGTCGGAGCAATCGGGTGGATGGGATTCCGGCCGCCTGCATCGCGATGATTTCGTTGTCGGAGTTCATGCGGCCGACTGCGATGAGCACGCCGAAGAGGAAACTCATGGGAACCGTTAAAACCAGCACATGTGGAATGGTGTTTCCGAGAACCCGAAAAGCGGCGCCCCAAGACACGCCCCGAACCAGAACCATCTCGACCAGGGCGAAAATCGGCCGCATCATGAGCAGGAAGGTGTAGACCAGCAAGCCCATCAGAGCGGGTGGCACCACCTCGCGGATGACGAATCGATCAAGACTGCCGAAAGACTTCACACGACTCCCCAAAAATCCGTCGACATTCTACATCAGAGTTTTCCGCAGGATATCCACAGCGCGGACTTTTCCACAGAGTCGAGGCATGGATGCAATGTCCGATAAGATATATTATGTAAACCTGAAATAACCAAGAACCAAGCTGGACACGCTTCTCCGCCGAAATCAAATGAACCGAAGTTTCAATTCTCGTCGGAACCGGTGGTTTCGCTCTCCCGGGCCAGACCCGCTTCGATTTCGCGGATCAGGCTGCGCAGGGCCTCGATCACATCCGTGGGTTCCGGTTCTGTCTCGGTTCGAAACGACAATGAAACCCCGAACGGGCGTTCTTCAGACGGCTTGAATCGCACGATGAACGGCCGAGGCGCCGCCCCTGGTTTGGTGCCCTCTGCCTTCAACTCCTGGTTGTCTTGCCGACGACGACGGAGTTCGGCTCGATCGAGGCGTTCCTCGACGATCTCTTGAACCAACACGAGCATGGATTCAGTGTCGCCGGCCCGAGCAATTTCCAAAAGCATGCCCTTGGCTGTGATGTCGGCATGCCGACATGCATCCCGAATCTCGGGTGGAATCACGAGCAGTTTGAGTGTTTCGGTCACCGTGACCCTCGAGCGTCCTACAGCCGCAGCCACCTCTTCATGGGTGTAACTATATGTATCTATTAGGGTTGTGAAGCCATCGGCTTCCTCAAATGGAGTCAGGTCTTTGCGTTGGAGGTTCTCGATCAGGGCGATCTCGAGGGCTTCTTGGTCTTTGATCTCGAGCTCGACACACGGGACCTCGTCAAGACCGGCCATCATCGCGGCGTGAAAACGACGCTCTCCCGAGATGAGCTCATGTCCCCCATCGGAACGCTGGCGTACAAGCAGAGGCTCGAGCACACCGTGTCGGCGAATGCTGGCCACCAGATCCGCGAGGTCTCCCAGGTTGGTCCTCGGCTGATCACGATTCGATGAGATCTGGGTCACACGCACCATCACCCCGAATCCGTCACCGGATCGCGGCGTGACGAGCTCATCGACATAGTGTCGATCGTGGCGCATCCGGCGCCGGGCCGGGAGCCCTACGTTTTTTCGGCTAGTGTCGGACACGCTCGAGAACCTCCTCGCACAGACGGTAGTACTCGTAGGCTCCACTCGAATTCGGTGCATGTTCGAAGATGCTGCACTGGTGCGCCGGAGATTCCTCGAGCCGAACCGACTTTGTGATGGTGGTATCGAAGACGAGATCCCCGAATACACCGTGAATTTCCTCGGCGACCTGACGGGCCAGGATCGTTCGACGGTCGAACATGGTGATCAGGACACCGAGCACCTTGAGCTCAGTATTGGGACGTGCCTTGATCTTATCGATGGTATCGAGCAGATCATCGGTTCCCTCGAGGGCGAAGTACGATGATTGGATTGGGATGACGACGTGGGTCGCGGCGACGAGGGCGTTGACGGTGGTCAGGCCCAGGGTCGGCGGAGTATCGATGACGATGGCCTGGTATTGATCGGAAATTTCATCGAGGCGGTCCTTCAATCGGTAGGGGGCATCCAACTCCCCCACCATGGAGACCTCGAGTTTGGCCATGGCGATCCGTGAGGGCGCGATCCACAGATTCTCCTGAGAGGTCTGGAGAATGACATCATCCAGACTCAAACGCCCGATGAGGACATCGAACATGGTGGCCTCAACCTGCCGCAGATCGGTATTTGCCATCGTCGAGTTGGCCTGGGGATCGACATCCACCAGGAGGGTTGAAAGACCTTTTTGCGCTAATCCGGCGGCCAGGTTGACCGCCGTTGTGGTCTTACCTACCCCGCCCTTCTGGTTGGTGATTGCAACGATCATGAACTAGTTGTGCCTCCTGGGACCCGCGGCGACAATCATAGGGGCGCTGATTGCAGAGTGTCAATCGATCTCGGTCACAATCGGTCTCTGCAACTACATTTCGTAGTCTCCCATATCCTCGGGCCGCATCTGCTCGAGAACAGCCAACACCGCTTCTTCCCGGGTGGCTTCGTTGACCACGGCTCGTTCGAACACCGTCCGGTCGACCAGGACATCGGCATCGGCTCGGAGCGCAATGGCGATGGCGTCGGAGGGACGGGCGTCCACTTCGTGCATTTCACCATTGATGCCACTGAGGTGAACCGATGCCAGAAATACCTTGTCGTCGAGGCTGTGAATGAGGACATGATCGAGGGTGAAACCGAGATTCTGAATGAGCGTCCCGATGAGATCGTGGGTCAGGGGACGGGGAACCTCCACGCCCTCGAGATTGATGGCGATGGCGTTGGCCTCGCAGACACCAATCCAGATCGGCAGATAGGTGTTCTCTTCCTCCCTGCCGAGAATCACGACAGGGCTGTTGGTCGCCGGATCGACGACCAACGCCCGAACCGACATCTTGACCGGGCCCGAATCATTGCCGATTGTCATGTTTCCAATGTGTCCGGGCGAACTCGAGAAGTCAAGGACGCTCCGAGATCCCGAGTGACCCCAATCTCATTTCTACCCGCACGGGACCGGGAGCGGGTCAACACATTTCCTTGACAATGGGGATCATCCTGCGGACACCAAGGGCAACCTGACCGCGCCGCCGACGATCTCCCCGGTCAGCGAATGTGGGCCGGCACGGTGGATTTTGATCTCCACCACATCGCCGACGTCCTCGCGTCCGCATTTGGGAAAATTGACGACCCGGTTGTCCTCTCCCCTGCCCTGCCAGTGATCCGGATTGCGCCGGCTCTCCCCGTCGATGAGGACCTGCGCCAGCCGTCCGACCAGTTCTTCGTTGAGCTCGAGCGAGATCTGGGTCGAGACCGCGAAGAGGCGTTGGAGCCGGGCGCTCTTGATCTCGTCGCTGATCTCCGGTTGGTACCTGGCGGCGGGGGTCTTCGGACGTGGTGAATATCCGAAGGCGTAGACCTGGCCGAAGCGCACCTGGGTCAAAACACTCATGGTGTCCTCGAAATCAACTTCGCTTTCACCCGGGAAACCAACGATGACATCGGTCGAGAGATTGATCTCCGGCGCGGCCGCACGAATCCGATCCACCAAGGCGAGGTATTCGTCGCGGGTGTATTTACGGTGCATCTTATTGAGGATCTCGTCCGATCCGGATTGAATCGGCAGGTGGAGATAACGAAAGACATTGCGGTTCGCGGCGAGGACATCGATGAGATCCTGGCCGAAGTGACGGGGGTGGGAGGTGATGAAACGCACCCGCAGAACGCCTTCCACCGATGCCACAGCATCGAGCAAACCGGCGAGACCCGCCCCGGTTTCGGGACACCGGTACGCGTTGATGGTCTGTCCGAGCAGCTCGACCTCTTTGATCCCGTCGCCGGCAATGGATCGAACCTCTTCAACGACGGCGCTCAGCGGACGACTCACCTCTCGGCCCCGGGTGTAAGGCACGATACAGAAGGTGCAGAACTCGTTGCAGCCCTCGATGACCGTCACCATCCCACGGGTCGTACTCTTTCGAAATATCGTGTGGAAGTTGTACTCGGCCTCGGCGTCAAACCCCGTCAGGACCGGGCGTTCGCCCTGCTCCACCGCCCTCACCGCCTCGCCGATCCGGGCGGTCTGCCCAGGACCGAGGACAAACCCGACGGTCTTGGATCGTTTGAGCAACGACCCGGCTTCCTGTTCGGCGACACAGCCGCAGACGCCGATCACCGCTTCCGGCCGCTTTTTCGCGAGGAATCCAATTCTGCTGATGATCTTGTGTACCGGTTTTTCGCGCACCGAGCAGGTGTTGAGAACTACGAGATCCGCCTCTTCAGCAACTTTCACCGGCAACAGACCGTGCTGACGCAGCTGCCCCTCGATCAGCTCGCTGTCGTGCTGATTCATCTGACAGCCCCAGGTTTCGATAAAGAATGTCTTCATAATGAGATTGATTTTCACTCACAATTTCAACGGTTCACGACGACGGATCTTATCCTGTTGACTTGGAATCCGCAAATGTCAGTGCCCAATTGGGTCGCCCACCTTCGAGCTGCTGTGCATCGTTCGGCAGGGCCGATCCCTTCGGACGCTCAGCGAGGCATGATGCCTTCAGTCGGCTTTGGTGTCGGCGGTTTTTTGAAACCCCTGAACCAGCCGGGCTGGCCGCCGTCTTTCCTCGAATCGGCGACAATCTGATCAAGTTTGCTCTCGGACTTCTGCATGTCCACCTCGAGCTTTTGGCGCTGGGCCAGAGCTTCGTCCAGCTTCGGTTTGATCACGCCGTCCCGATATGCGGGATCATCCCAGGAATAGAAATCCCGCCAGAGCCCCGGGATGTTGTAGTCGAGGATGTCGATTTGTTTTCGGATGTCCTCGATCAGGGACAGCTGTTGGCCGTAGATCGCCTGCCAGTACTGTTTCTTTTCTTGAGTTTCAACGTACCCCGCGTCCTCGCCTTCGACCCCGGCGCCGGCCCCCGTCACATCCGCCAGACCCCGACCGGTCTGCTTTGGTCCCGTTTTGGTCACCTCGGTGAGTCGACCCTTTCCGGCAAGGGTGGACAGGTTTTCATCGCTGATGACGATGGACTCCTGGTCGCCCGCGGCCTTCTTATTGAGCTCGATTCCACCGGCGACGTCAGACAGCGTTTTCTCCGAACCGGTGTTCGGTGTCGGTGTCTTTGTCGGTTCACTGGCCCCGGCGATGGCCGCGACAGTTGCCACCAGAAGGGCTGCACCAAGATGTATCGGAGCGAAATTTCTTCTCATTGGCGCACCTCCATCTTTCAACGACTCAGGGAGCGCTGGTTCCCCGTCGTCCGTAGCGGTCTTCGAGCCGGACCACATCATCGAGATGATTGGTCGAAACCTCGAGAAGGCTGCAATCCGACACCGCGATCATTCGGTGAAGCGTTCCCGGCGACACGTCGAATACGGATCCTCTCTCGAGGAGATGTGTTTCGAGGCTGTCGGCATCAGGTCCCATGACGAGTTCGAGTTGACCGTCGAGCACTCGAAGGGTCTCATGCTTGACTTCGTGGTACTGCAGGCTCAGAGCTTCGCCCTGGCGGATGAAGAGGATCTTGCCGACATAATCCGGGGTCTGAGCAAAAATCTCTTCATGTCCCCAGGGTTTGTCAACAACACGCGGTTGCAGATGGACCGTCACAGTTTTCTCCTATACCCGAATCTTGATCTTTGCGAGGGAAATCGCAAGCTTTTCCAAGAGAAACTCCTCAACATCCCGCGCGGTCGCCATCTTGCACGCCTGCCTCGCAAGGTTGACCGATTCCCGGTAGGACAGTTGTCGAACCAGAGCACGAACCACCGGGGTCGCCTGAGGATTCATACTGAATTGGTTGAGACCGATACCCAGCAATACGGGCACCATTAACGGATCCGCCGCCATTTCACCACACATGGACACCGGAATTCCCTCGGCGCTTCCCGCTTCCACCACCTTGGAGATCAAACGGAGAATTGCCGGGCTGGTCGGCCGATAGAGATTGGCGACAAGCTCGTTCGACCGGTCGACTGCGAGCGAATACTGGATGAGATCGTTGGTGCCGATGGAGATGAAGTCCACCTCTCGGGCCAACTCCCTGGCCATCACGGCCGCGGACGGGACCTCCACCATGATGCCGAGCGGCACCTTGTCATGGATCTCGTGACCTTCGGCTCGAACCTCTTCGGTAATCTTGCGGACAAGGAGCCGAGCAATCCGGAATTCTTCGAGCCCGCTGATGAGCGGGAACATGATCCGAACCCGGCCTGGCGGGAACTCACCCGCAATTCGAACCAGGGCCCGCAGCTGGGTCTTGAAGAAGTCCGGCTGGGAGAAACACAGCCGAATCCCCCTCAGACCGAGGACCGGGTTGGCCTCGGTGGAGCCGATGACCTCGCGTGCGAGCTTCCTTCCGCCGAGATCAAACGTCCGAATGGTCACCGGATAGGGACTGATCCGGGAAATGATTTCGCGATAGGTCTCGAGGTGATCTTTCTCCGATGGCAGGTTCGGGCTCATCTTCATATAGAGGAATTCGGAGCGATAGAGTCCGATGCCGGCGGCGTTCCACTGATCTGCGAGTTCGACCTCGTTCGGCAGATCGATATTCGCGAGGATGGTGATTTCGTGGCCGTCCCGGGTCACCGACGGCATCGTTCGCATGGCGAGGAGCCTGGTCTGCTGTTCCTCATACTCGGTTTGGCGATTACGGAACTCGGCAACCACCGCCGGCTCCGGATCGAAGACGATCTTTCCCTCGAAGGCGTCAAGGGCGATCTGCCTTGATTGCCTCGCCGCCTCGCAGAGACCTTGCGCGCCGACGATGACGGGAATCCCGAACGACCGTGCGATGATCGTGGTGTGGGCCGTCGGGCCGCCGGTTTCAAGGGCGAACCCGAGGATCTTGTCCATGGGAAGCTGAACGGCCTTGGACGGCGGCAGATCATCCGCCACCAGGATCGCAGGACGATCAAGATGATCGAGCTGCCCGAGATCCAGACCATGAAGGGCGTTGAGAATCTGTCGCGCCACGTCAAGCACGTCGAGCTTTCGGTCGGCGAGATCCGCGTTCGGCAGAGCTTCGAATCGAGCAACCAATTCACCGACGACCTGGTCGGTGGCCCACTCCGCGTTGACCCGCTCTTCCCTGATGATCTTCTTCACCGGTTCGACAAACGACGGGTCGGTGGCGATGAGTTGATGCGCCTCGAAGATTCCCGCATACTCTTCGCCCATCTGAAGACGGGCGCGTTCCCGATTCTCCCAGATCCGGTCGACGGTGGTGGTCACCGCGGTCGAGAAACGAAGAATCTCGGATTCGACCTGATCCGAGGCGATGGTGATCCGCAGCGTCGCGATCGGGCGCGTCTCGTGCACCACCGGTTTACCGATGGCGATCCCGGGACTGACCCCGAGCCCAGTCAGGCTTCTGCTCACCCGCCCTCTCCGAACTTGTCGTGAAAGAGCTCCACGAGCGCCCGGACCGCATCTTCTTCGTCCGGGCCATCGGCGCGCACCGTCACCGACGTCCCCTTGGACGCCGCGAGGGTCAGCAAACCCAGAATCGACTTGGCGTTCACCTCTTCATGTTCGCCACCGATGAAGACCTCAGATCGAAAGGTGTTCGCGATGTGAACCAGCTTGGCCGCCGCGCGGGCGTGCAGACCGAGCTTGTTGGTGATCATCACCTGCTGCTGCATCATGTCCTTCGAACTCCTCGTTGCGGTGGTGGTTCATCTCCGGCGTCGGTCGTTGTTCTCCGCCGGGAATGTCCGCCCTATTGTAACCGGTGTAGGGATAGCGGTCTTTGGCGATCACCCGCTTCGTCACACCGCCGATTCCGAATCGGCTTGTGAGCCGTGGTCAACGACCTCTGAGAAACTCGCTGGCAAGCCGAATGCTCTTCTGTCCCGAGTCGGCCAACCGCCTGGCGAGTTCGTTCAGCGGTATCTCGCGGCCGCGCAGCGACCCCAACTTGACCAACATCGGGAGATTGATCCCGGTCACGATCTCGATGCGATCCGGCTCCAGAAAAGGCAGGGCGAGGTTTGTCGCTGTCCCGCCGAACATATCGGTGAGGATGAGAACGCCGGTCCCGTCATCCATCTTCTTCAGACGTCGCTTCAGATCGGCGGTCGCAGCGTCGGTGTCAACTTCCCACGGAAGGGTCACAGCGTCCGTGTTGTCGACGAGATCAGGATCGATCATCCGCGCCGATTCCAGAATCGAGATTGCGAGATCACCGTGCGTGAGCACGAGCACCGGAATCATGAATACCTCCACTGCTCTTTGTCTCGATGGCGCAGAACCGACTCACGCCCTTCAGCCCTGAGCGCTTCCGCCACCCGTTCGGCGACATAGACCGATCGGTGTCTGCCGCCGGTGCAACCAACCGCGATGGTGACGTGGCTCTTGAGTTCGGCGCCGTATCTGGGCACGAGGTAGAGCGCAAGATCGACGATGCGTCGAACCGCCTCCTCAACCTCTTCCTGACCGTTCAGCCAGTCCCTCACGGGCTCGTCGTCCCCGGCAAGACTGCGGAGTTCGCTTTCGAAGTACGGATTCGGGAGGAATCGAACATCGAAGACCAGGCTCGCCGTCGATGGAACCCCCTGAAGATACGAAAAACTCTCCACCTCGACGGTGAGAGTCTCCGGAGGCTCGGAATCACCGGATCCGAGGGTGAGCACCTGTCGCCTCAGGTCGTGCGGTGACAGATGTGTGGTATTGACGACGAGATCGGCCAACTCGCGGATCGCGACGAGCGAATCTCGTTCGGCGGCAATGGATTCCTCGATCCCTCCGTCCCGAAGCGGATGCGGCCGCCGTGCCACCGAGTATCTCCGCAGCAGCACCGCCGGCTCCGCCTCGACAAAGATCAACCTGAGGCCCGAGTACCGGAGTTTGAGATCACGGAAGATCTCGGGCAATTCCTTTGCCATTCCCCGCGCCCGAACATCGAGCACGACCGCGAGTCGTTGAATGTCCTTGTCGGTCGTGGCGAAAAGGGAACTCACGAGTTCGAGGGGGATGTTGTCAACGCACAGATATCCGATGTCTTCGAGCGATCGCGACAAAACGGTCTTGCCGGAACCGGAGAGGCCGGTGATGACAAAAGGACCGCCAAAATGCTTCTCAGTCATCAGGATCCCCCTGCGCGATGTGGTTCACCACTTCGAGAAAATCGCGTTCATCCTGGATGCCCCGCTGTGCCAGGAGGCATTTTCGGACTGCGGTTTCGACCATGATCGCGACATCTCGACCAGGTGCAACCACCATGGTGTATTTCGGGATCTCCATCCCGAGAATGGTCTCGGTCGAAGTCCACGCCCGCGGACGCTCCATCATCTGCTCACGCCACTTCTGTTCCAGGGCCTTGGCGCCCGAACTCAACTTGATGAGCTGGATCACCAGCGAGATGGTGACCGACGGTTGGGTGGCGGTCATTCCGAAGTGTTTTCGAATATCGATGATACCCACACCACGGAGTTCCAGGTAGTTTTGCAGGAGCTCGTGCGGCGCACCCACCAGGCCGCGAATATGGGTGCGACGGACCATCACGAGATCGTCGGCGACGAGACGATGTCCGCGGTAGATCAGCTCGAGGGCGCACTCCGATTTGCCGATACCGGCATCACCGACGATCAGGGTTCCCAATGAAAAGACATCGAGGAGAACGCCGTGCATCTGAACCCTCGGCGCCAGCTCGTCCTCGAGGAAGCCCGAGATGGTCTCGATGGTCTCTGAGGTCTGCGCCATGGTTGTCAGCACCGGCAGATTTCGCTCGTTGCAGTTCTCAATCACTCGTGGCGGCGGTTGATTCCCTTTGGTGGAAATCAGACAGGGAACATCGAGATCTACGATGCTGCTGAGCCGTTCGGCAGCGACTTCTTCGCCGAGAGTATCGAGGTAGGAATACTCGGATTCGCCGAGAATCTGGAGACGCCCCGTCTTGACGTAGGGTAGGTAACCCGCCAACGCGAGTCCCGGCTTCTGGATCCTCGGGTTAAAGATCTCTCGCGACTCGAGTCCCTCCTTACCGGCGGTGATCTGTAACTTGAGAGGCGCAAGTCTCGGCTCCTGCAGGAGTCGACCCACCGCAATCGGCGGAGGAAGTTTCACAGACCCTCCTGCTCCGCAGCGCGATGAATCGCAACGGTGATCGAGTCGGCATCAGCCGCATCGAGGAGCTGATTTCGGAGATCCGGGTTCTTCAGAATACGGGCGATTTGAGACAGGACCTGGAGGTGTTCCGCCGGTTGATCCGGTGGCGACAAGACCACAAAGAAGAACTTCACAGGGTCGTGGTTTCTACTGCCACCGAAATCGATACCCTCGTCAAAACGCGCGAGTGCGACGACGATTTCACCGAGGTTCAAAAGTTTGCAGTGCGGAATCGCAAATCCGTTCCCGACCGATGTGGAACCCAGCAGCTCCCGCTCCTTGAGCGCACTCTCGACCATATCCGCATCGAGCTTTGACGCGGCTGACATCTCACGGGCCATGACCTCGATGGCCGACGCGGCGTTCTCGGATTCGAGACCGATAAAGACGAGATCCGACCGAATTGCGTCGCGAATCTTCATCAAAGTTCCGGGGTGACCAGACCCAAGTTATTGTCGCCGCGCATATAGAGCACGTTGATCCGATCCGTCGTGGCGTTGCGAAAGACCACGAATTGATCGGGACTCTTCTCCAACTGCAGAATGGCGTCCTCGACCGTCATGGGCTTGATCGGGATGCTGGAGCGCTCGATGATCCGCGGCGGCCCGGAGGATTCGCCGTCGCTATCGATGACCTCGACCTCCCAGTCCTCTACCCTTTTGAGTTCGCCGCCACGCGGTTTATGATTCTTCAGCCGAGTCTTGGCACGTCGGGCCTGGATCTCGAGTTTATCGACGCCCTCTTGGAGGGCGGCGCTGAGTTCCTTGTGCTGAGCCGTCGAATGGATGTCGAAGTCCTTTCCCTTGACGAAGAGATCCAACTTATAGAGGTGGCGCTCCTGAGCAGCTTCCACCCGCATGTCGATGATGTCGTTGAAATACTTGGTGATCTTCGCCAGTTTCTTCTCGGCCAGTTGGCGAAAGCCATCGTCCAGGGTTACTTTTCGGGCAACGTAGTCAACTCTCATGATGTCTCCGATCAGAAAACCTTTTTGCGTTTATCGGATGACGGAATCGCCATCTCTTCACGGTATTTAGCAACAGTCCTCCGCGCGAGGCGAATTCCTTCACGCTGGAGCATTCGCATGATCTTCGAATCCGACAACGGCCGCGCCGGGTCTTCTGCCTCCACTAGTTTCTTGATCCGCTCTTTGACGACAAGCGAAGAGACGTTCTCCCCCCGCGCCGAGTCGACCCCGGAGTGGAAGAAGTACTTCATCGGAAAGAGCCCGCGTGGCGTGTACATGTACTTGTTGCTCACCACCCTCGAGATGGTGGACTCGTGCATTCCGATGTCCTCCGCCACCTGCCGAAGCACCATGGGTTTGAGGTGTTCGATCCCATAGTCGAGGAAGTTGGTTTGGAAGGTCACGATACTCTTCGCGACCTTGTAGATCGTCCGCTGACGCTGGTCGATGCTCTTCATCAACCAGACCGCGCTCCGCATCTTCTCGCGCAGGTAACC
>CBESWV010000070.1:0-15572 GCA_965533305.1 uncultured bacterium
CGGGCGGCGTGGTTCTACCGCGCCGCCTTTTCTTTGCTCGACACACGCTCAACTCGGTTCAGTCTCCTCTGGAGCCCGCTCATCCTTGTTTGTGAGTTGCCAGGGTGTTACTTTTCTTCGAGGCTCCACTCTCGGAGGTTGAATGAAGCATCGCTCGATCCAGGTCCTTATCCTCATACTCGCGGTGGTCGCGTCTGCGACCACTTGCCGGCAGGCGTTCGCACAGGCGGAGCCCCTGCGCGGCACCGTCATCAACAAGGCGGAGAAACCAATCAAGAACGTCGAGGTTCACCTCCGTTCGCCCGGCGCATCCGAGTCCATCGCCGAGCAGATCACCGATGAAGACGGCAAATTCACGATCCCGATGGAGAGCCTGAGACCCGGTTACGAACTCCATTTCCACAAGGACGGCTATAGCGATGTCACCCTGCCCATCAGTCCGCAGCAACTGGTGGTCGCCAGTATCAGCGTCATCATGCAACCCACTTTTACGGCGCCGCCATCGCAGCCGGCCAAATCAACACCTACACCTCGGCCGTCGTTGGTGACGTCCGAGCAACGAAGGAAGGCGATCGAGCTCTACAACAAGGGCGTGGAATCCTGGGAGGAGGCGAAGAGTGCGGGGGATGCAGAGGAGAGGATGGAAAAGAAGGAGGCGCTTCTGATGATCCGCCAATCCGCCTCGCTCGACCCGACCTTCGCAGAGCCCCTGATCATGCTGAGCAGCCTCGCGATGAAGAGCCAGAACTGGGCCGAAGCCTCGCGCTACTCGGAGGATCTGATCCGGATCAATCCCAACGATATCGATGCCATCCGGACGCTCTATTTCTCTATGGTGATCATGCGCCACCACCTGCGCATCGGCGAGGCGGTACGACGACTCGCAAAGACCGACCCCGATACCGTCGCCGCCATCGAAGAGCACGCCCAGACCTTTTTCAAAAACGAGATCTATCTCATGGCAAGAGCCATGTACGAGGTGCTCACCGAGATCTCCCCCGACCCGGTGAACGCCTACCTCAATCTGGGTGTCAGTTGCGCCGCGCTCGGCGATGTCAAAGGGACCCGAGCGGCATTCGAAGCATTTCTCGAGCGCGCGCCCGCGGACCATCCGGCCATCGAATCTGTGCGAGATGACCTCGCCGCCCTGGACGCTCCGGTCATCCCGGAGGCGCTCGAATCGCACGAACCTCTGGGTCCGATCAAGTGACGTCACCCTTCAGACTTCGGCTCTACGCCCATCGCGGCGCATCGGCAAAGGCCCCGGAGAACACCCTTTCGGCTTTCGAGATCGCTCTGAGCGACGGGGCCAACGCTCTGGAACTCGATGTCCACCGAACCGCCGACGGCCATTTCGTCGTCGCCCACGATCCCGACGGCGCCCGGACCGCGGGGTGCGACGAACGCATCGCTGAAGTCAGTTTGGACGAAGTCCGTCGTTGGACGGCCGGCGGCGAGCCCATCCCGACCCTTCCGGAGTTCCTCAGCGCCTTTCCGAATACACCGGTCAGCATCGACCTCAAACCGAATGACCCCACCGCGGTCGAGCCTCTCCTCGATGTGCTCTCCGCTCACAACGGCGAGGACCGGGTCACCGTAGCGAGTTTTCACGATCGCCTGTTGTGGCAGGCGCGCCGGCTGGGTTGGCAAGGCAGAACCGCTTTGACCCGGGGTGAGGTGGCGGCGCTAAGGTTCGCACCGTTGGCGCTGGCACGACGCGTGATCCGTGGCCACGCGGCGCAGATTCCGGTGCAATCCGGGCCAATCCGGCTCGACCGCCACGGCTTTCTCCAACGCTGCCGGACCCTCGGGATCCGTGCCGACTACTGGGTCGTCAATGATCCCGAGCAGGCCCGCAAGCTCCTCTCAGCCGGAGCCACCGGACTCATGAGCGACAACCCCGCGCAACTGGCTCCGGTCTTCCGAGAGTTCGAGTGATCCGAACCGGGCTGACCCGACTCCGCGCCTGGGCTTTCACCTGGCGCCGAAAGGCCCTTCTCGCCGGTATCACGCTGGTCCTTCTCTGGATGGCGGTTGGTTGCTACCAGACCATCAAACCACTCCCACCCGATCTTGTCCTCCGTGGAAATGCAGTGGCCGTCGCAGGCACCGATCTCCGCTTTCTCACCGATCTGACCTATCGAGATGCCGACGACACCGTGGTCCACGACCAGGAGATCTTTGACGAGGTCCTCGGCCTCATCGCTGGCGCCGATCGCCTGCTCGTACTCGATCTCTTCCTGCTCAACAATCACCTCGGTGCCGACAGCCACGCCTTCCGACCCATCAGTTCCGAGTTGGTCGAGGCTCTGATCTCGGCCAAGATCCGCTCCCCCGAAATGCCCATCGTACTGGTGACCGATCCCATCAACGATGTCTATGACGGCGACCCGTCGCCCCAACTTCGCGCGCTTCGCGACGCCGGTGTGCAAACGGTCATCACCGATCTCAAACGCCTCAGGGATTCCAACCCGAGCTATTCGGCGCTCTGGCGTCTGGGCCTCCAGTGGTGGGGCAACTCGGCGACCGGAGGCTGGCTGCCGAACCCCCTCGACCCCGAGGGACGCAAGGTCGGCCTGCGGACCTATTTGCGCCTGGGCAACTTCAAGGCCAACCACCGCAAGGTCGTCCTTGCCGATCACGAGGGCCGATGGGTCAGTCTGGCAACCTCGGCCAACCCCCACGATGCCTCGAGTGCACACTCCAACATCGCGATTCGGGTGACGAGCGCCGACCTCGCCGGCCAGGTCTACCGCGCCGAAATGGAGGTCGTCCGTCTCTCGGGCGGAGTCCCTCCATTCGAGACCCTTCCCGATCTCGGCCGGCACGAAAAGGGCGGAAACCACGAGGCCGCCTGTCTCACCGAGAGCGCCATTCGAGACCGGATCCTCGATCTCGTCACCACCACCGAGGCGGGTGACGAGATCGACCTCGCACTTTTCTATCTGTCCCACGGCGAGATCATCAGGGCCCTCGGCGAGGCGGCCGAACGCGGGGTCTGGGTTCGAGCCGTTCTCGATCCCAACCGCGACGCCTTCGGACACGAGAAGTCGGGCATCCCGAATCGGCAGGCGGCGGAGTATCTAACCCGGACGGCAGGCGGCGGTCTCGCGATTCGCTGGTACGCGACCCGCGGCGAACAGTTCCACAGCAAGCTCATCGTCGTCCGCAAAAAACGCAGTATCGACGCCGTCCTCGGTTCGGCCAACTTCACCCGCCGGAATCTCGATGACTACAACCTCGAGACTTCGTTCTGGCTCCACGCGCCACGTGGTTCCGATCTCGACCGCGAGCTCAAGCTCTATCTCGACCGGATCTGGACCAATGACGGCGGCACCTACTCCCTGCCCTACTCTGAGTTCCGCGACACATCACGACTGCGACGATTTTTCGCGTGGACACAGGAGGTGACGGGTTTGGGGACCTTCTAGGAGCCTGTAGGGAACAAATTGGCGCGTCCGTCCATGAATCTGGCGCGTTCATCCATGTTTGATCTACCTCCCTTCGCCTACATTCGGGTCAATGCAAATTTTGATCTGGAGGTACACAATGAACAAGACTCGCCATTATCTCGTTTTCACCCTAATGGTTCTCATCACCGCAACCCTGGGCTTAGCGGCGTCCGAATTCGAAGCCGCTGGAGAAATGACCTCGACCCAAGTTGCAACGGCGGGAGAAGGAACTCCAAGCGAGGCGCCAAACTCCGATCCAGTCAGAAAGGGATTGACCGCACCATCGGCGGCGATGATCCTCGCGGCCCTCGACCAGGCCGACCGAAACAACGCCATCATCGAGCTCGAAGCGACCCGACCTGAGCCGGTACCCTGGGCCCTTCCCGATCCCGTCGAGGTTGCCGCACTCTGGAATGAGGGGCGCCAGAGCGAAGCCCTGCTCGCTCTCCAACAACTCGAGTCGGCCGGTTTCAACTTCATTCCGGCGATCAGCTGGAAAGCGCCCGTTGAGAGCCATCAGAAGTTCTACTACCAGGATGTGCGAATCGGTGGCGTCCGCACCGGCGCTCAGATCCTCGATCTCGACTACGACAGCCAGGAAACCACGATCTTCGCATTGATCGGCTGGGCCGATGGCTGGACCATGAATGTCTCTCTTGATGGCGGTATCACCTGGCAGGAGACCTTCTCCTACGGTGTTCAGGCCGAAGTCAGCATGGCGGTCTGCGGGAACCGCGTCTGGGTTGCATACTCGTCCACGGGCAGTAATGACGAGCTGCGGATGCGCCGTTTCTACACGTCGAACGGGGCATCCGATTCGGGCTACAGCTATGAAACGGTTGCGAATATCAACCCGGCAACTGTGGTCGATGTCGCCCTCATCGGCAACGAACAGGACATCTCCACCGCGGTCTACGTCGGGATCGTCGCGAGCGACAACACCGTCCGGACCTACTGGGATGACCTCACCGGGACCAGCTTCTCAGCTTACTCCCCCACGATAACCAACGCCGACGACAATATCGACTTCACCTACGCTCCCTACGGTCTTTACAGCTCTGGCTATACCGCCTATTTGTCCTACGAATCCACCGCCGGAGACATCGTCGTGTGGCGAATGAGCGTCCTCGGGACATGGGACCAGATCCTGTCAAGGCCGATCACCGGCAGCCAGAACTACACTTCGATTTCAGCCTACGAAGACACCGTCATGGTCGTGTATGAATATGGCTTCACCAACGGCAACGGAATCAGATATGAGGTGAGCTACAACTACGGCACAGGCTGGGCCTACGGAAACCTTTACAATCCGGCGGCCGGTGACCCCGCTGCGCACGGCGGGGCCATATCCCTGAGTGGGGGAAACGGGAGCTTCGTCACCTACAACCTGGAGGAAGGCACCACCGATCATGCGTGGCTTCGTTCGCGCCCGGGTTACGGCTCCTTTCCGTGGAACGACCCGCTCTGGTTCAGCAACTTCGACACCATGTCAGCCACCGAGACCAAGATCGAGTGGATCGGCACGCTCTGCGTCGGTTCCCATGGAATGCTCTACCTGGCGGCGGACGGCATCCCCTATTTTGATATCACGTCGCCCCGCGGCTTCTTCTGTGACGGCTTCGAGTCGGGCGGCACCTCGGCCTGGGACTGATCCTCGTCGGTTCAGCTACCGATCACAACTTCGGGCCCGGCTCCTTCGAGCCGGGCTTTTTTTTGCGGATATGATGGACGCATGGGAAAACGAGGCCAACCGCCGGGAGAGACCAACGCCGATGCCGGGGTCCATCTCGGCCGCTCGGTCGCCCGCGTGACGACCTCACCTGATGGGATGATCATTCTCGTCGGCCGGACGGCTGCTGACAACGACGTGCTTTCCCTCAAACTCGCCTCGGCGCGCGACTTCTGGTTCCACGTCGCCAGTGGGTCCGGTTCGCACGTGGTGGTTCGCAACCCCGACAAACTCGATACGCTGCCACGTGAGACCAAACGCCTCGCCGCGTCGCTTGCCGCCGGATACTCCAAAGCACGACGTGGCGGCAAGACCGCGGTTCACATGGCGAGGGCCGGCGATGTCGGAAAATCACGGGGGATGGCGCCCGGCAAAGTCACCCTGCGCCGCTTTACCACCGTGCACGCCCACCCGAAGCGGCTGGAAGAAGACGAAGAATCATGAAGACCTATGGCTCCCAGAGCATGGTGGATGAGCTCAAACGCGTCCTGGTTCGCCGACCCGATGAGGCCTTTGGCAACGCCGATCCCGATCACTGGCACTACACGGCTCAGCCCGATCTCGCCGGCGCGAAGACCGAGCACGACGCGCTGGTCTCGACACTTCGAATCAGCGGCTGCGAGGTCGTCTTCCACGACGCTCCGCTTCCCGAACACTCCGACGCCATCTTCACCCACGATCCGGTCATCATCACCGACGCCGGCGCCATCGTGCTCCGTATGGGCAAGGCACAGCGACGCGGTGAAGAGGCGGCCATCGCCGCGACCCTCGAGAATCTCGGAGTGCCGATCCTCACCACCCTCGAGGAGAGTGCCACCGCCGAGGGCGGCGATCTGCTCTGGCTCGATCCCGAGACCCTGGCCGTGGGACGCGGCTATCGCACGAACGCCGAGGGCTTTCGCCAGCTGACCGCCGCGCTGCGCCCTTTGGGCGCAAAGACCATCGAGGTCCAGCTCCCCCACGCCGGCGGCCCAACCGCCTGCCTTCACCTCATGTCGATGATCTCCATGCTCGACCACGACCTTGCCGTGGTTTACATGCCCTTGCTTCCGGTCCCCTTCGTCGAGGAGTTGCAGGAGCGTGGTATCGAGCTTGTCCGGGTGCCCGAAGAAGAGTATCCGACCATGGGACCAAATGTCCTCGCCCTCGCTCCGAGGCGGTGTCTCATGCTTGAGGGAAACCCCGGGACGAAGGCCCGCCTCGAGAACGCAGGCTGCGAGGTCCTGACTTACCGCGGCAACGAACTCTCACTCAAAGCCGAGGGCGGCGCCACCTGCCTGACGAGGCCGATCCTTCGGAGTTAAGAAGGACCCCTCTCACCGGGAACGAACAACGAAATAACACTTGACAAATTGATCAATGGAACAGATATTTGGATAAGTAGATCCAAATATCTGAAAAGAGGCGTTCGTGATATCGAAAACCGCCGAATACGCCCTCAGAGCCGTGGTCGCCCTGGCCGACGGTGACGGGGAGCCCATTTTGGCGCCCCGGATCGCGGAGACGACCCAGGCTCCCCAGGCCTACCTCTCCAAGGTCCTCCAGACCCTTGTCCGTGCCGAGCTAGTTCTCTCGCAACGGGGTCAGGGCGGCGGCTTCACCCTCGCCAGACCGGCGTCGACATTCACGGTCCTCGATGTGATCGACGCCGTCGACCCGATCCAGCGGATCGAGACATGCCCGTTGGCCCTCAGCGCCCACGCCGAAAGCCTGTGCCCCCTTCACCGACGCCTGGACGACGCCATCGAGTCGATCCGGGCGACCTTCAGCTCCACCAGCATTGCCGAGCTCGTGACCGACGACAGCTCGGCCTTGTGCCCGAAAACCGAGGCAGGGGTGTCATGAAGAAGCGACCACACGATCTCACTCCCGACCCGTCACCGAACACAACAGCGAATGCATCGGTTCGCGACCCGGGAATCCGATTCAGGAGCAGAAACGAGACTCCGGTCACCAGGCGGCGTTTCCTCTTCCAGATGGCGGGGGCAGGGATCGGATCGGCGCTGATCGCCGAACGGGCCATGAGCGCCGCCGATCACCTGAAGCCGCTGCGCGTCTTCAACCCTCTGGCCAACTACCCGAACCGTGACTGGGAGAAGGTCTACAGAGACCTCTACGCCTCCGACTCGTCGTTCGTCTTCCTCTGCGCGCCGAACGACACCCATAACTGCCTGCTTCGGGGCCATGTCAAGAACGGCGTCGTCACCAGGATCGCCCCGACCTACGGCTACCAGAAGGCGACCGATCTCGGGGGCAACCGGGCGAGCCAGCGCTGGGACCCGCGCTGCTGCCAAAAGGGTCTGGCCCTCGTCCGGCGTTTCTACGGCGACCGCCGGTGCAAACGACCGATGGTTCGGCAGGGATTCAAGAAGTGGGCCGACGAGGGCTTCCCGCGCGACCCCGAGACCGGCGCAGTTGACGAAAAATACCTCAAACGGGGCGAGGATCCATGGATCGCCGTCCCATGGGACGAGGCCTTCCGCCTCTCCGCCGCCGCTCTCGACAACATTGCCCGCACCTACAACGGCGAAGAGGGGCAGGCAAAACTCCTGGCCCAGGAATTCGACCCATTGATGGTCGACGCCACCGGCGGCGCCGGAACCCAGGTCCTCAAGTTTCGCGGCGGGATGCCGCCCCTCGGAATGACCCGGATCTTCGCCCAGTACCGGCTGGCCAATGCCATGTCCCTGTTGGACGACTCGATCCGTGGGCTCGGCGCCGAGGGCTCGGTCGGCGCCCGCGGCTGGGACAACTACTCGTGGCACACCGATCTGCCGCCGGGCCACCCCATGGTCACCGGGCAGCAGACCGTCGACTTCGATCTGTGCAACGTCGAGCACGCCAACCTGGCCATTGTCTGGGGGATGAACTGGATCACCACCAAGATGCCCGACAGCCACTGGCTCACCGAGGCGCGGATGAAGGGCACCAGGGTGGTCGTCATCTCGGCCGAGTACAGCTCGACGGCCTGCAAGGCCGACGAGGTCATCATCGTGCGACCCGGAACCACCCCGGCGCTGGCCCTCGGCATCGCCCAGGTCATGATCAAAGAGCGCCTCTACGATTTTGACGCGGTGGCATCCACCACCGACCTACCCATGCTCATCCGAACCGATACGGGCGAGCTGCTGCGTGCCGCGGAGGTCTTCCCCGACTACCATGCGGCTGTGCTCGCCAACAACACGGTCATGACCACGGCCGACCGCCCCGGCCCGGCGATCCACAGCCAGCCCGGCCCGGTCATATCCGAGGCAAAACGTCAGGAGTGGGGCGACTACGTGGTCTGGGACGACCGCCGGGGACCGGTGGCGGTCAACCGCGATCAGATCGACGCTCACTTCAGCAACCTCGGAGTGCGCCCCCGTCTCGAGGGCGAGGTCGATGTCCCCCTCGCGGCCGGTGGATCCGTCCGCTGCCGGACGGTCTTCGATGCCACCCGTGAGCTCCTCGATGCGACCTACACACCCGAGAACGTCGAGAAAATCACCTGGGCGCCGGCCGAGTCGGTTCGCTTCCTCGCACGGCAGATCGCAGCCAACCCGGAGAAGACCCTCTTCATCATGGGGATGGGACCCAACCAGTTTTTCAACTCGGATCTCAAGGACCGGGCGATCTTCCTCATCGCCGCCATGACCCGCAATGTCGGCCGGATCGGCGGCAACGTCGGTTCCTACGCGGGCAACTACCGGGCCGGATATTTCAACGGGCTCGGCCAGTACATCGCCGAAGACCCCTTCGACATCGAAAGCGATCCAAAGAAACCCGCTCGATCGCGGCGGCGGTGGAACCCCGAGTCGGTGCACTACTTCAACCACGGTGACAATATCCTGCGGATGGGAAAATCTGTCCTCACCGGGTCGACCCACATCCCGACGCCGACCAAGGCCGTCCACGTCTCCAATTCGAACTCGCTCATCGGCAACGCCAAAGGTCACTACGACACCGTCGTCAACACCTTCAAACGGGTCGAGTTCATGGCCATCAACGAGTGGTGGTGGACCGCGAGCTGCGAGTACGCCGATGTGGTCTTCCCGGTCGACAGCTGGGCCGAGCTGCGCTATCCCGACATGACCATCAGCGTCACCAACCCCTTTCTCTATGTCTTCCCGACCTCGCCGTTGCCCCGGATCCACGACACCCGAAGCGATGTCGAGGTGGCGGCCGGGATCTGCGGTGCCCTCGGCAAACTGACCGATGACCCGCGCCACGAGGCCTACTGGCAATTCATCGGAAACGGCGGGATGCGCCCCTACATCCAACGCATCCTCGACCACTCCAACGCGACCCGGGGTCACCTGATCGCCGATCTCGAGGCGAAAGCGGAGGAAGGCGTCCCCGCCATCCTCGAAACCCGAACCTATCCCAAGATCGGCGGTTGGGAACAGGCGGCTGAGAGTAAGCCCTGGTACACCAAGACCGGTCGGCTCGAGTTCTACCGTGAGGAGCCCGAGTTCATGGAAGCCGGCGAGAACCTCATCGTCCACCGCGAGCCCATCGACTCCACCTTCTTCGAGCCCAACGTCATCGTCGCTGTCCCTTCCCACCCGCTGCTGCGCCCGAAACAGCCCGAAGACTACGGCATGGACCGAGCCGATCTCAGCGGCGACACCCGTCAGGCCCGAAACGTGGTCTTGACGGTGGACCAGCTCATGACCACCAGCCACCCCCTCAACAAGGACGGCTATCGCTTTCTCTTCCACACGCCGAAGTACCGCCACGGGGCGCACACCACAGCAGTCGACACCGACATCGTCGCGATCTGGTTCGGCCCCTTCGGCGACATGTATCGGGAGGACAAAAGAAAACCCTTCATCAACGAGATGTACCTCGACATCAACCCCGCCGACGCCAAGACGCTGGGCGTCGAAGACGGCGACTACATCTGGATCGATGCCGACCCGCACGACCGCCCGTTCAAGGGGTGGCAGTCCAATCCCAGGTGGTACAAGGTCGCGCGGCTGATGGCCCGAGCGCGCTACTACCCGGGCACGCCGCGCGGCGTCACCCGAATGTGGCACAACATGTACGGCGCGACCTACAGCTCGGTCGAGGGCGCGGAGACCAACGCCAACGGCCTCGCCAAATCGCCGACCACCAATTATCAGTCGCTCTTCCGCACCGGATCGCACCAGAGCTGCACCCGCGGCTGGCTGAAACCGACCTGGATGACCGACTCGCTGACGGTCAAGGGTCTGCTCGGACAGAAGATCACCCAGGGCTTCGTACCGGATGTCCACTGCCCGACCGGGGCACCGCGCGAGTCGATGGTCAAGATCACCTTCGCCGAACCCGGTGGGATCAACGGTGAACGACTGTGGCCGCCGGCGCGAATGGGGTTGCGCCCAACCTATGAGTCCGACCGCCTGAAGAAGTTCATCGCCGGCGGCTTCGTCCGGCGCGCCTAACTGCTGAGGAGACACCATGCCCAAACGACCCAACTGGCAGCTCGGCCGCGACATGGAATACCCGTACGCGGCGACCCCGCCCGAGCGGCAGATCGCCTACATCTTCGACACCAACAAATGCATCGAGTGTCAGACCTGCACCATCGCCTGCAAAACCTGCTGGACCAGCGGCAAGGGACAGGAAACGGTGTTCTGGAACAACGTCGAGACCAAGCCCTATGGCGGCTACCCCCTCGAGTGGGACACCCGGTTGCTCGAGATCACCCCGCCCGCACATTGGAACGGCACCGATCTCGTCAGCCCGACGATTTTCGAGACTGAGGGGGAGAAACAACCACCCCAGGGCCACCGACCCACGGTGGAGGACTACTCGGCGCCCAACGTTGGTGAGGACGACATCACCGGGACGGTCGACAAGGGGGAGTTCTTCGGCGGCGTCCACCCCATGTGGATGTTCTATCTGGCGCGAATCTGCAACCACTGCGACAACCCAGCCTGCGCCGCGGCGTGCCCGAGAAACGCCATCTACAAACGCGACGAAGACGGCATTGTCCTGATCGACCAGGAGCGCTGTCGCGGGTATCAGGAGTGCATCCGCGCCTGCCCGTACAAAAAGACATTCTTCAACGTCATCTCACGGATCAGCGAGAAGTGCATCGGATGTTTCCCACGGGTCGAGAAGGGCGAGGTCGCCCTCTGCGTCGAGTCGTGCATCGGCAAGATCCGCCTGCACGGTTATCTCTCCACCCAGGAAGCGCCGCGAGCCGACAACCCCCTCGACTACATCGTCAAGATCCGCAAGCTCGCTCTTCCGCTCTACCCGCAGCACGGCACCGGACCCAACGTCTACTACATCCCGCCGATCCACGTGCCCAACGGCTTTCTCGAACAGCTCTTCGGCCCCGATGTCGAACGAGCGAAGCAGCTCTACCGCAACCTGCCGGACGACCCGCAACTGCTCGGCGCCCTGCTGCTCAGCGGTGCGTCGCAGCGGATCATCACGCGCTTCAAGGTCTCGGGCGACCAGGTCATCGGCTGGGCGGAGAACGGCGACGAGGTCGCGAGGGTCCCCTTCACCGAACCGGTCTACATCCGCAAGCACTTTGACGAGGAGCACGATGTCTACCGACACAACACCACCTGATCGCCGGGGTCGTCTCAGCCCGCTCGCAGTCATCGCAGCCATCGTTGTCACCGCTGCGCTCGTGATGGCGGCCATCGAACTCGGAAAGCGACAGCGCCTGATGGTGGCGGAGGGGAAACGGACCGTCCGAGCCGAGGCGCTTCAGTCCGAGGGCGCGGTTCGCGGCGCCCTCTGGGTCCCGCTGCTGCGCACAAAGGAGGTCCCGGTCGACCCCGTCGACGCGGTTTGGGAGGACCTCCCCGCCGCGGAGATCACCCTCAACCGCCAGACCGACGCCATGCCCATGCTCGAAAACTTGTCCGTACCGACGGTGGAGATCCGCGGCGCCTCGGACGGCGAGTGGATCGTCTGGCGTCTGGCCTGGACCGATGAGACCGAGGACATCAACGTCGACTCGGGCCGCTTCACTGACGCCGCGGCGCTCCAGTTCCCCATGGAATCGGGCGCGGCCCACACCATGGGCGACGACCGGCACGCCGTTCACATCCTTCACTGGAAGGGTCTGTGGCAGCACGATCTCGACGAACACTTCCAGGACGTGCAGGACCTGCACCCCAATTACTGGGCGGATCTCTACTGGTTCGCCGAGGGACCGACGCCGAATCGAGTTCCGGACGACTTCAGCGACCCCCGGTCGCACACCTGGTTCGCCGCCTACCAGGCCGGCAACCCACTTGCCGACTTCCACCGCGAACGGCCGGTCGAAGAGCTCTCGGCCACCGGTTTCGGGTCGCTGACATCCCACACCGAATCGGTCGCCGACGGTCGCGGCGTCTGGCGCGACGGACGATGGTTCGTGACCTTCGTCCGCCCGCTTCGGACCACGGACCCCTGGGACTATCAGTTCGCCCGCGGTGGAACGGGCATGGTCGGTGTGGCTGTGTGGAACGGATCGGATGGCAACGTCGGCGGACGCAAACACTGGGGCAACTGGATCGAGTTCACGGTCAGCCCATGACAAATTCCACTCCCGACGAGCTTCGTCTGCTGGCCCAGGCCGATCTCCTGCTTCTCCTCGCCCGCTGGATCGATGAGGCCCCGGCCGGACCGCGAGAGGACGACGAGGATCTTCGCCTTTTGGAAGCCCACTGCGAGCTCGGTTCGGAGGCACCATCACTCCTCGAGCTCTCGGCCGCCCGCGCTTCAACTTCAGTCGATGACTGGGTGGCGGAGCACAACCGGCTTTTCGAAGGCGGTGTCACCTGCCCGCCCAACGAAACCGCCTACGTGCGCCGGGACAAGGGCGTGATCCTTGCGGATATCGCGGGCTTCTATCGTGCGTTCGGTTTCGAACCTGCGGAGGGGACCGGCGAGAAGCTCGACCATGTGATCGTGGAACTCCAATTCACCGGCCTCCTGCTGGTCATGGCGGGCCGCGCCGCCGCCGACGGAAGACCCATAGACGAAACGACGACCCGACAGGCTCTGGCGTCGTTCGCATCCGACCACCTCGGCGCCTGGATCGATCTCTTCTGTGAGCGCTTGGCCCAGGTCTCACCCCTGCCCTGCTTCGCCGGTCTCGGCAAGATGCTCCTTGTCGCCTGGGGTGCAGTGTGCAGATACCACGGTCTGGACCTTCCCGACAATCAGCCCTATCCCGACGACCGGGCGGACGAAGGGACGCCGTACGAATGCGATCAGTGTCCGACCATCTGAAGCACAAAGACAGTGGCCCCGAGGCCGACCCACCCGCCATCAAACACGACCGCACGAAACGCGGATCATGGAACGACAATCAAAGGAGAAAACCATGAAGCCCATCGAAATCCTGTCCAACGAGCACGGCCTGATCCGACACTTTCTCGACAATCTGACCATGGCAGTGGAGATGATCGAGAACGGCAAGCACCCATCGGAAGCCTTTTTCGAAAAGGCATTTGAATTCTCGCGGGTCTTCACCGACGAGTTCCACCACTTCAAGGAGGAGCATGTTCTCTTTGTCCAGATGGCGCAGAAGAAACAGGGCGAAGTGGATGCCCAGCTCGAGGCGCTGCGGCACGAGCACGTCCGCGGCCGGAACCTGGTTGCGAGCATGAGCAAGGCGCTCCCCGGCTATGGCGACAAAGACCCCATCAAGACCGGTGAACTGGTCGAGTCCCTCGGGGCCTACGTGGCGCTGCTCAAGCACCACATCCACGTCGAGGACCACGTCTTCTATCCCATGGCAGAGAAAACCCTCACCGACGCCGACTTCGCTGCAATTGCAGGAGAATTTGAAAAGCAGCATGAGAAACACGGCAGCGACACCTTCGAGAAGTGCCACAAGATGGTGGTGGACATGGGTTCGATCCTCACACACGTTCACTGAGGTTCCGGTCGGTCAGGAGATCACCCATGGACCCCATCGATACACTGCGTCAGGAACACGACCTGATCAGCCGATTCATCGACACCCTCGACACCGCGGTCGAGCGACTCGAAGAAGATCGGAACCCACCACCGGAGTTCTTTGACAAGAGCGTGATCTTCGCCTCTGAGTTCGCCGACACTTTTCACCATGGCAAGGAAGAGCTGGTCATGTTCCGCCAACTCGCACAGAAAAAGAACGGCGCCATCGATGGCCGGATCGAGGCCCTTCGCTACCAGCACGATCAGGGCCGCGGACTTGTGTCCGGCATCAGGGATTCCATCGACGGGTATGCTGAGGGCGACCCGACGGCCGTCGCCGTCGTACGTGAGAACGGCGCCGCCTATGTCTCACTCCTCCGACACCACATCTACACCGAAGACGAAGTCTTCTTCCCCATGGCTCGGGAGGAAATGACCGACGAAGAGGTCGCCGCCCTCACCATCGAGTTTGAAACGGAACGGGAACGCCTCGGGCGCAACACCTTCAAACGTTTCCACAACATCGTACTCGAGTTGATCTCGATGCTCGAGGACAGCCCATGAGCGGCGAGAGACCGACCCCGGTACGATCCGCGGAAGAGCTCACCGAGCAGGCCGGCGACTGGGGGCTTCTGGCGAAGCTGCTTGAACCACCCCGCGCCGAATGGCGCCAGCAGCTTCTTGACGCATCAGCCGACACCATCGATCCCGAACTCGAGGTGGCGGTCAAGATGGCTCAACGAGAGGGCCACGAGTACTATCACCAATGCCTCTTCGGACCCGATGGGCTGCTCTCTTCTCGCGAATCCGAACACCGCTTCGAGCGCGACCGGGGCGCTGTCATCGCCGATCTCCACGGACTCTCCGAGGCCCTTGGGTACTCGCGGATCGGCCCGGAGCCCGCAGATCACATCGTCGCTCTGGTCGGACTGATGGCACACGTGACGACTCTCGAGGCTGAAGCCATTTCCGACCAACGTATAGGAGAGGCCATGTACCTCGAAGGCGTCGCCGAGTGGTTGCGCCGGGGTCACCTGGCGTGGTTCGCCGACCAGATCACCCGAGCCCTTCTGGAAACAGAAGTCTGCTATCTGTCACACGTCGCCTACGCCCTCGAGGCCCGGGTCCTACCACCCTGGAAGAAGGCAACACCCGCTCCCCGGCCTTCCGATAGCGCCCAGAATGAGTAACCGTCACTTGACCGCCACCTTGGATGGCGCCCCCTCGACCTCTCGCACCAGTCGTGGCACCAGATAACCCGGCAGCCTCGCTTGCAGGCTCTTTATGATCTGAAGAGCTCGATCCTCATCCACCTCGAAGTGAGCGGCGCCGGCGACCCGATCGAGAAGGTGCAGGTAGTACGGCAGAACACCACACTCGAAGAGCCGCTTCGACAGCCCCTCCAGAGCCTCACTCGAATCGTTGACGTTCCGCAGCAACACCGCCTGGTTGAGGAGCGTCGCACCGGCGGCGTCGAGGACGCTCAGGGCGCGGACAACCGAAGCATCAATCTC
>CBESWV010000071.1:0-15509 GCA_965533305.1 uncultured bacterium
ACCCAGGCGTCGTAGATGTTGCGGTCGGACTGCATCTGGGTCTGGAGCTTCTCGACGACATCGCCTTCCTGAATGAGGTCGTGGGTGAGTTCGATCCCGGTGAGCTCCGAGAAGGCCTTGGCCAGTACCTTCGATTCAAAGACGTGGGTGTCGATGGTCTCTGAAACGACATTGATCTTCATGCCTTTGTATGGCTTTGCCGCCTCGATGAACCATTCGAGCTCTTTGCGCTGTTCCTCCCGGGTCAGGGTCGAGGGCGAGAACTCGTCGAGCCACTTGTCGATCTTCGCGTTCTGAGCGGTCACGTCGGTGGCCGAGAAAGCGAGTGCGATCACGAGTGCGAGAACGGTCCGGAGCGTGGTAGCCAGCATGGATTCTCCTCTTTCACCGAGGTCTTCGAGGACCAATTCTGCCACAGCGGCAAGAATAATCCTGTCATCCTGAGCACCGCCACGCCGCACGGCGGCGTCTACCCATGGCAAGAACAGTGGAGGACTCGGCTCGACGATTTCAGTGCGAGGTCTTTTTGGCGAGCAAACAGAGTGGACTGAGAGATCCGTTGTCATCCGTTCCGAAATCAAAACCGACACCCCACCAGCAGGTCGGAACGCAGCCACGAAGTTGAGTTTCGATCCGGTATCAGACTCTAGCCAGTCAATGATCCGTGATCATCCGTGCAATCCGTGTCCCATTGCGCTGGAAGAGCATACCCGGTTGACCACATCAGACCCTCGTCGTAAGACCCGGTCATCGCACCGGAATGGGACACGAATGCACACGGATCTGCACGGATTTTTCTTGAAGTTGGGATCGCTCTCTTCATCGGCCGTTGACTTCGTAGGGTCTTGCTTGGATACCTGTTGGGCTCTCATTCGATTTCGGAACGGATTCACACCGATGCGCCGCATTTCTCGAGCTCCGGAGGACCGTCAAGCCGGGACCTACCCCCACCTCATCACGGCGACAAGGAAGAGCGCTGCGATGGCGGTGGCCCACCACAGTGGCAGCCCGGTGGCGGCCATCCACCCGAGGTGGATGAATGCGCTGCCGAGCAGACCGATGAAGAGGCGGTCGCCCCGCGTTGTCGCCATGGGCAGCAAACCGCGCCGTTCGACGCTCGGCGAGACCACCTGCCACACGGTCATTGAAACCAGGATCAGCGCGATGGCGGCGAAGAAGATCGCCGTCGGCCCGGTCCACGCCATCCAGGCTAATGAGGACATTCGGACCTCAGATGGGTAGTCCTGGCAGATGAGATGTGCCGGGATCTTGAGGCTCTGGCGTTCGCAGAAAACGTAGGCATACCCTGCGGTATATCGAGGCTTTCTGCGGACGCCAGAGGCCAAGAGGCCGGTGCAGATCGCTGGTGAGGGCTGCTCATCTGAGGCCCACTAGACTCTCCCGAGGGCGAAGCCCTTGGCGATGTCGTTGCGGACAAACCAGATGACCAGCGCGCCCGGGACGATGGTCAGCACCCCGGCGGCGGCAAGGACCCCCCAGTCCATCCCCGACGCGCTGACGGTGCGGGTCATGACGGCGGCGATGGGTTTGGCGTTGACCGAGGTCAGGGTGCGGGCGAGAAGCAGCTCCACCCAACTGAACATAAAGCAGAAGAAGGCGGTGACGCCGATGCCGGAGCGGATCATCGGCAGGAAGATCGTCAGAAAGAAGCGCGGGAAACTGTAGCCGTCAAGAAAGGCGGTCTCATCGATCTCCTTCGGAACGCCGGACATGAAGCCTTCGAGGATCCACACCGACAGCGGCACGTTGAAGAGACAGTGGGCCAGGGCCACCGCGATGTGGGTGTCGAAGAGACCGATGCTTGAGTAGAGCTGGAAGAAGGGCAGCAGAAAGACCGCGGGCGGGGCCATGCGGTTGGTCAGCAACCAGAAAAAGAGATGCCTGTCGCCGACAAAGGTGTAGCGGGAGAAGGCGTACGCGGCGGGGAGGGCGACGGTGAGCGAGATCAGGGTGTTCAGCGTCACGTAGATGATGGAGTTGACATATCCCATGTACCAACTGGCATCGGTGAAGATGACCCGGTAGTTCTCGAGGGTGAAGTCGTGCGGGAAAAGGGTGAAGGCGCCGAGGATCTCCTCGTTGGTCTTGAACGACATGTTCAGCAGCCAGTAGAGCGGGAGCATCAGAAAGACCACGTACCCCAGAAGCAGAAAGTGCCGCCCCTTCATGACCGCGGCCCCCGTCCGAGCTGCATCATGGTTGTGTAGAAGAGCCAGCAGAAAAGCAGGATGATCAGGAAGTAGATCAGGGAGAAGGCGGCCGCCGGCCCGAGATCAAACTGACCGACCGCGAGACGAGCCAGGGTCTGGCTGAGGAAGGTGGTGGAGTTGCCGGGCCCCCCGCCCGTGAGCACAAAGGGCTCCGAGTAGATCATGAAGCTGTCCATAAACCTCAGCAGGACCGCGATGAGGAGCACGTTCTTGAGCTTCGGCAGCTGGACAAAACGGAAGACCGCCCACGGGGAGGCGCCGTCGATCCGCGCCGCCTGGTAGTAGGCGTCGGGGATGGCTCTGAGACCCGAGTAACAGAGCAGCGCCACAAGCGACGTCCAGTGCCACACATCCATCACCAGCACCGTCGCCCATGCGTCGAAGGGGTTGGCGGCATAGTTGTAGTCGATGCCGAGGGCAGTCACCAGAACGCCACCGAGACCGATGTCGACCCGACCGAAGATCTGCCAAATGGTTCCCACCACGTTCCAGGGAATCAGCAGCGGCAGCGCGAGAATGACCAGAGTCAGCGACGCGAATCGTCCTTTTTGCGGCATGGCCAAGGCGACGGCGATGCCGAGTGGGATCTCGATGAGGAGAACAGCGAACGAGAAGACGAACTGCCGAAGCAACGCCTGTCGCAGTCCATCATCCGCGAGGATCTCGCGGTACCACTCCGTCCCGACAAAGACCCTGCTCTCGATGTCAAAGATGTCCTGCACCGAGTAATTGACCACCGTCATCAACGGAACTATGGCGCTGAAAGCGACCAGCGCGAAGACCGGCAACACGAGGAACCACGCCCGGTTGTTCTCGGTCTTTTTCATGACTGCCCCGCCCATGATGCCGGGACCAATTTGGAGTTCCGATAGAGGAGGCTCCGATCGGGAGGGAAGACAAGCCAGCCCGATTCGCCCCGGATCTCCTGGTCTTCGGTAAGTCTCACCCGGAGGGTGCGGCCGCCTGCCTCCACGGTGGCGACCCTCGAACTCCCAAGATCCTCCACCTGGGTGATCTCTGCCTCGATTCCGTAGGTCGGCTTGTCGAAAATCAGCCGAATGAACTCCGGTCGGATGCCCAGTTCCCATTGGTCGCCGCTCTGCCCGGCGATCTCCGACGCGTGATCGGCAATCCGAATCCGATGTCCATCCACTACTGCGAAGGAACCATTCACCTCGCAAGGCAGGAAATTCATCCCCGGGCTGCCGACGAAATAGCCGACAAAGGTGTGAGCGGGACGTTCGAAGAGTTCCTGTGGTGTGCCGACCTGGACCACCTCGCCCTCGTGCATCACCACAACCTTGTCGGCAAAGGTCAGCGCTTCGGTCTGATCGTGGGTCACATAGATGAGGGTGAGCGCTCTCTCCCTGTGGATCTCCTCGAGCTTGCGGCGCAGCGAGTTCTTGAGGTGGGGATCGATGACGGTCAGCGGTTCGTCGAAGAGAATGGCCGAGACATCGGTGCGAACCAGGCCGCGCCCCATGGAGATCTTCTGCCGGATATCGGAGGCAAGAGCCCCCGCCCGTTGATTCAGGCAGGACGCGAGGCCGAGCATCTCGGCGACTTCATCGACCCGCGCTCGAATGATCGACTCGGCGACCTTTCTGTTGCGCAGCGGGAAGGCGAGATTGTCGCGGGCGGTCATCGTGTCGTAGACCACCGGGAACTGAAAGACCTGGGCAATGTTTCGTTCCTCGGTCGGCAGATCGGTCACATCACGGCCGTCGAAAAGCACCTTGCCGGTGGTTGGCTGCAACAACCCGGACATGATGTTGAGTAGGGTGGTCTTGCCGCACCCAGAGGGCCCCAGGAGGGCGTAGGCCACCCCGTCCTCCCAAACATGATCCGTGGGTCTGAGGGCGAAGTCACCATCCCCTGCGGGCCGGTCCCGGTAGGAGTGCGCGAGGTGGTCGAACTCGATCCGTGCCACCGGCGCCTCAGCCCGATCGGCCTTCGCCCGATTGATTGGGCGCGGCAACCAGATCGCCATCGGGATCAAAGGCGTAGAGCCGACTCGGGTCGATGGAAACCTGAATGGACTCGTCCACGTCGAGGGGGTGGACACCGTCCTGACGCGACACCCACGAGGACCCACCATGCTCGAAATGGATGGATGTCTCCGATCCGCTGATCTCGGCGAGATCGACCGTGGTGCGAATCACGATCCCGTCGGTCTCTCCACGCTTCGTGGACACGTGATGTGGACGCACACCGAAGAGGTAGGCGCCATCGGGCAGGGCGCGGAGGTGATCGGGCACCGCCACGGGCTCGTTCCCACCAATCCGCACGGCGGCATCCTCGATCAGCCCATCCACCACGTTCATGGGCGGGTCGCCCACCAGTCTCGCGGCACGCACGCTCTTCGGCCGCCGGTAGATCTCGGCCGCACGCCCCTGCTGGAGGACCCGGCCCTCATCGACGATGATGGTGTTGCCGCCGAGCGCCAACGCCTCCTGGGGCTCAGCTGTTGCGTAGGCGACAATCGAACCCGACTCCGCCAGCACCTTGCGAAGCTCGATCCGCAGCTCTTCCCGGAGCTTGAAATCCAGGTTGACCAGAGGTTCGTCCAGAAGCAAGAGTTCGGCATCCTTGATCAGTGCCCGAGCCAGCGCGACGCGTTGCTGCTGGCCTCCGGACAGCTCGGCGGGCAGCCGCTCGAGGAGATCCTCGAGGTGGAGCATCTCCGCAACCCGCCGTACCCGCCGTTCGAGCTCGCCGCGCTCAACGCCGGCGACCGCCAGAGGCGAGGCGATGTTCCTGAAGACCGTGAAATCGGGATAGTTGATGAACTGCTGGTAGACCATGGCAACGTTGCGGCGGCGAACCGCCACCCTGGTCACATCCCTGCCCCCCATCAGCGTCCGACCGGTGGTGGGCCGCTCGAGACCCGCCATCAGACGGAGGAGGGTGGTCTTGCCGGCTCCGGTCCTTCCCAGTAGCGTGTTAAAGCTCCCCGACTCGAGACGGAGATCCGTCGGATGGATGTGAACCTCTCCGCTCACTATCTTGCTGATGGTGTCGAGAACCAGTGGCATCTCAGTCTTTCGGGATGAAAAATCAGGAATCTCAGGCGCGCTCGGCGACGATGAATCAGGCTGTCAACATGATACATCTCCGGCCGAGGCCGCAGTCGATCTCTGTCGAGTGGATCGGTGGTTCAGCCTACGGTGTCGTCCCCGACCAACCCCCGGTCGTACCCATCTCGAAGCCATCGCAGAAGATCGGCGTCTCGAGGGCATTCCTGTCGAGATCACTGTCATTCCCACCGTTGGGATCGACGACTCCCACACCAGGCGCAGCGTTTACGGTGTAGACGAGCCAACCGGACGCCGATCCCGAGACCGTGCCCGAAACACTGTAGGTCACCCCATCGCCGGAACTGATACTCGGGGAGTCGGTGAGCGGCCCTGAGCCGGACGCCGATCCGCAGACTGCCGAACCCGAAGCGGCACAGGTCCACGACGTGATCGTCAATTCGACCGGTACCGTGTCCGAGATCGACGACGCCGGAGCGTGAGAAGGACCAAGGTTGTCGACGGTGACGGTGTAGGTCAACGATCCTCCCGGAAGCACATAGCAGCTGCCGTCGGTCACCCCTACATCAAGGTCGGCCTCGGGGGTCAGGGTGTCGGTGTCGGTGGCGCTGTCGTTGCCCGAGATCGGGTCGACGGTGCCCATCGGCGGCACCACCGACGCGGTGTTGCTGAGACTCCCGGTGGCGCCGGGATCGATATCTCCGGTGATGGTGAAGATGACCGCAGCACCGACATCGATATCCACCAACTCGGAGATGTTCCCGGCGCCGGCGGGGTTGATGCAGATCGATGCCGGTGGACCGATCTGGTCCTGGCAGGTCCACACAACGTTTCCGAGGATTGCGGGCAGCGTGTCCGTCACCTGTGCGCCAACCGCGTTTAACGGCCCCAAGTTACTCACGACCACCGTGTAGGTGACCGGGGTTCCCGGAACTGCACTGGCCTGACCGTCGACCTTGGACACGGCGAGGTCCGCGGCCGGGAGGATGGTGTCGGTGTCGGTGGCCGAGTTGTCCGCCGGCACCGGGTCGTACACACCGGCGTAGACCACCGATGCGGTATTGACCAGGGTCCCCGTGGCGCTCGCACTCAAGGTTCCGGTGGCGGTGATGGTGATGGTCGAGTTCACCTCGAGATCAGCGGTGAGATTGATATTGCCCATCCCCGACGACGTCGAACAGACGGCGGTCGGCGGCCCGGCCTGACCGCTGCAACTCCAGGTCACCCCGGTGAGCGCCGCGGGGAAGGTATCGGTGATCACGGCGCCAAAGGCGTCCCCGCGCCCGGTGTTCGTCACCGTGATGGTGTAGGTGACCTGACCTCCCGGAGCCACCTGGGTGACGCCGTTTGTCTTGCCGACGACAAGATCGACTGCGCAGTCGGTGAAGAACTCACCGACGAAGGTTCCCCAATTGGCCAACGGGGGCGTCGTGAAAGCCTTCGAGTACTCACCCAGATACCACGTTCTGACTCCGTCCGGATCCGAGGTGCCACCGGTGTAGTCGCCCCAACGGTGGGGCGGGCCATCCCAGGACACGTACGGCTGATCGCCTGGCCGAAGCATCGCTTCGGGCTGGAGAACACCGGAAGGATCGATGCCCAAGCGTCCGGTAACCCACACCGCCGGAGACATCATCATTGACGTCTTGGTGTAGCCGATGGTCATGTCGTCGCAGTGGTTGACCCCGGCATCCGGAAAGACCCGAAACTCGTCGTCGGTGGCGAAAACCCCTGCCTGGAGAACAGTGGGCGTCACCGGGTCGATCTCGGCCCAGCGAATGCAGTCCACCGTCCCCATGCCCGGGTTGCACGAAATGGTCTGTGTCATCCAGACATCGCCGTTGCGGTACTCACAGTCGAGCACGCGCCAGTCGTTGGCCTGGATGTTGAGGCCGCCGATCTGCGGTGCGTCGATGGGGTAGGTCGCCGCAACCCCGGTGGCGATCGCGAGGTCCACGGAACCCACCGGACCGAACACATTGGCCCCGAAGGGATCCGACCAGGCCCAGACGTCGAAGATGTCGCCCGAGTACCCCGGGCTGTAGGCATTCGCCAGAATGGTGTGCTGTTGCGCGATGGGCCAGGTGCCCTGGAGCCAACCGTGGGCGTTCATGGGCTGAGGAGTGAAACCGTTGGCCACCGTTTGTTTGATCGGCATGGGCAAAGGCAGTCCCGCCGCCATGACCGCCTTGTCCATCGCCCAGACTTCCGCCCGGAGAAATGCATTTAATGCGTTGTTGAAGATGTTGGCGCCCATGTAGATGGCGTCCTGACCGACCCCGGCGTGGGGATAATCGAAGAAGTCGGGTGTCGCCGACGCCGGCACCGTCGCAAAGCTGTAGAGGACCCAACCCAGGGTCGGGTCTGGACCTTGGGACATGGCAACGCAGTAAGCGGTACCGTTGGCGTCGATACCGGCGACAAAGCGGTCGAGCTGCTCGTCGTAGAGCACGTTGGGATCGAAGAGTCCGCTGCAGCCGCTCACCCCGGTGAAGAAGTTTGCGAACTGGATCGGCGGCACCAACGGTGTGCCGACAGGATCGGTGATCAGAAGATAGTCGTTCACCACACTGATGGTGTGACCCGGTCCGACGGCGAGTTCCGGATCCGGCGGCACGAAGTTACTGCCTGCGGTGACGAAGTCGAGGGACTCGAAAATGATCCCGAGGATCGGCGCCAGGGGACCGGTGACGGCAGCCGCCTGGATCAACTCGTTGAAGGGAGCATCCATCGCCTCATCCTGGAGTCTTGAAATCTCTTCCTCCGACAACGGACCTTCGAGGCGGTGACCGGCGCTCCGTTGACTGCCGGTGTCCTGCGGCGTCATGGCGGCTGCTTCCGCCGGAATCACGAAGACAGGATCAATGAGCCCTGACGACGGCGCCACAGACGCCGTCTCCAGCTTCTGGAAGCCGACCGGGGACGTACTCGAGGGTGGCTCGGCCGGAGCGCAGGACCAGAGGATTGAAACACAGGCCAACACCACGGATATCCCGAAAAGACTGGAATGATTCCTCATCTCTACTCCCTTGTTTGTTTCACTTTACATTATGGAATGTAGGTCATCCTGCACCGTTTTGCACGCACCGGCGCGACCCGTTCCCGCCCTGTCACCGAACTCGAATCGACAGAACCGAATCGTCCCGGACCTCGTATCAAACCCCGTGGAGATCAGACAATGAAAACCCTTCGCGCTTTGAAGTTCCTTTTCGTCGGCCCGATGGTCCTGGCGCTGCTTGTTGTCATCAACTGGATGACGTCACCGGGCGACTGGTGGGTCCAGTGGGCCGCGCTGGGCATCGGCATCGCATGGATCATCTGCCTGTTTCGGGTGATATTTGCCATCATCGTCGCGGGTGGACTGGCCGCCCTCATCGTCGCGCTCAAGAACCGCTGACCTCCACAATCGCTCTCGCCTGCGATCGCGAAAACCCGCACTCGACCCTCGACCGGAATCAAGTCCCCCTGTCAATGCTTGTCTATCTTGAATCGGAGGGGACAAAGACATGGGAAGGTTGATGGCGCGCGTATACGACCGCGTCATGAGAAAGAGCGAAGAAGCCTGTCTCTCGGAGTGGAGGAGGAGCCTCCTCGACGACGTCGAGGGTCGGGTTCTCGAAATCGGCGCCGGGACGGGTGTCAACCTTCAGTTCTACCCGGACACCATCCGTTGGCTGGTCATGTCCGAACCCGATCACCACATGCGGGCGAAACTGGCCGCGCGCCTCGTGGGCATGGACATCTCCCCGGTTGAGCTGAGCGACGGTTCCGCTGACGCCCTCCCCTTCCCCGATGGTAACTTCGACATCGTCGTCTGCATGCTCGTGCTGTGCAGCGTGCCCGATCTCCACCGCGCCATCGATGAGATTCGGCGGGTTCTCACTTCGGGCGGTCGCCTCGTCTTCATGGAGCACGTCGCGGCGGACGACCGGCCCGAAAGATTGAAGTGGCAGCGCCGCCTGGAGCCGCTGTGGCAGCGGGTTTCGGGCAATTGTCACCTCGTCCGGCGAACCGAGCAGGCGATTCTCGACGGCGGATTCCTCATGGAGCGCATCCATCGAGAGAGCATGCGCAACACGATCCCGCTGACTCGCGCGACCATCCGCGGCGTCGCTGTACGACAGGGCTGATCGCTGCGCCACTCACCATCGCTACCGGCCCAGCCTTTTGCCACATTCCGAAATCGACGAATTGATGACCTTCCGACAATCGCCATTCGCCGGCGGGGGCGCCGACGCTACAAAGGCGCTCGGTACCTTGTAGCGCCACCGCCTCGCCTCAGGGCTGGGTGGTCGTCCAGGCCATGGTGCCCAACGCCTCGAAACCGTCGCCGAAGATGATGTCGTTGCAACCGTCGAAGAAAGCCAGTCCGGCGTTGTCGTCGGCGACAATGATGATGCCGTTGTCGAGGAAGACCTCTTCGGCGTTCCCGACCGTGTCGTAGGAACCCACCTCGATCGGTGCACCTGGTGTGCTCACGTCGAGTACCAGCAGGCCGAAGGCCCCGTTCGCAACGTACGCCCGGTCTCCGACCACCACGATATCGTTCGCATTCATCGTTCCGGTATCGAAGGATCCGATCTCCAACGGCGCGGTGGGAACCGAGATGTCGATGACGCGGACGCCTTCGTGGCTCGCCGTAACAAACGCGTAGTCGCCGGCCAGAGCGACCGAATAGACATTATCGGGGATGCTCACTGATGCCACTTCGGACGGAGAGCCGGGCACGCTGACATCGATCACCCTCAGACCCTCGTCATGGTCGGCCACGTATGCGTAGTCGCCGTCAATCACCACACCGTACGCTGTTCCAGGGGTTGCCACAGATCCCAGTTCAAACGGGGTCGCCGGAGTACTGATGTCCAACACCCTCAACCCTGAATCGCCGTCGGCGACATATGCAAGATTCCCCACCACCGCCACACCACGAGCCTGGCCCGGAGTGTTTATGGAACCGACATGAACAGGCGCCGTCGGTACGACCAGTTCGAAAATCTCGAGCCCATGGCTCAGCACCGGGAGATAGGCGTACCAACCGGAAACAACCACCTGCAGGACGCTGTCGAGCGCTTGGGTGGAGAAGAGTTCGACCGGTGCCGATGGCGCCGTGACGTCGAAGACTCTCAGAGCCCCCGGATAGACCCCGACGTACGCCAACCCCGCAACCACCGACACCGAAATCGAGTAGCCCGCGGTAGGATAGTCGCCCACAACCGTCGGCGAACCCGAGACACTGCCGTCGACGATGACGAGTCCGCCGGCATCGTCCACAACCCAGGCGAGGCCACCCGCAGCGACGACGGCGTCACAACTGGACGACATGCTGACGGAACCGACAATGGTCGGCGTGGTCGGATCGGTCACGTCGATCTGCTTGAACGCCCCGTAGCTGTCGGCGACAAACGCGAGGGTGCCGTCCACGGCCACTCCTCTGGCTGAGAAAGTGGCGACAGACCCCAGCTCTGAGGGCAACGCCGGGTTGGCCACCGAGATCACGCGCAGCCCCGAGGTTCCATCGGCCAGGTAGGCGATGCTGCCGACGATCACAAGGTCGCGGGCATAGCCCGAAGTGTCGAGAGCTCCCTCCGTGGTGGGCAATGCCGGGTTCGCCACCGAGATGATGACCAGACCACCATAACCGTCCGCGACGTAGACGAGGTCTCCGGCAACGGCGACACCCAAAGCATCGCTGGCGGTGTCGAGGAATCCAACCTGCGTCGGCGACGCAGGATTGGAAATCGAGATCACCCGCAATCCGGATGAGCCGTCGGCCACATAGGCGTGGTTCGAATCCACCGTCACGTCATTCGCGAATCCCGGCGTGTCGATGTCGCCCACCCCTACCGGCGCCGCGAGGATCGAGACATCAACCACCCGAAGACCGGAGTCCCCGAGCGCCACGTATGCGTGATTCCCTTCCACCGCCACGCCCCGCACCACGTCGGGCAGGACAATCTCGCCGAGCAACAGCGGCGTCGCGGGCGTCGAGACGTCCAGCACGAGCAGGACTGTTCCGCTTCCCAAGTAGGCGGTATTCCCGTCGATCGCCACCGCCGTCGCGGGTCCGTACGGCCACCGACCGATGAGTTCGGGGCAGGTTTGTGCGACGACTCCATCGGTGCACACAAGAGTCACAGCGCCAATCAGCATCACAAGAACCACCGACCTGAGAACGTGAGAATTCATCTCGACCTCCATTCCTTCAGCACAAGCTGTTATCTGGTCAGAGGAGGGCCAGCGGTGATTTGCTCACCTAGGGAACATGTAGGGAATAGATGGTCGAATGCGATGAAAATTCGCGGGATCGGGCGCGCGACGTCGACCTGTTCTCTAACTCAATGCCGCTCGCGGCGGACGATGGCCTCCTTGATGCCCGCGACCTGTTCCACCGGCACGACAAAGGCCACCCCGGTACCGTGCTCGTCGAGCCTGCCCGCGGTGTGGATGGCGGCCATGACCGTCTCAATCAACTCTCCTTCGGTCAGAAAGATGACAATATCGGTCTGGGTCTCGAGGGTGAGGCCGAGGAAGGTCTTCGCCTCAGTCACACCGGTGCCCCTTCCGGGGATGATGGTTGCACCAGAAATGCCGCACTCCTTGGCGGCGTCGACCACGGCGTCGGTGACATCGGGTTTCAACGCGGCGATGATGACTTTGAAGTTCATGGTTTCGATCCTTTCTCAGCACGAATGACGCGACGGTTGGCCCGCCATTCTGCGAGCTGGGCATAGCCCATCACCGTGATCATTGGAAACAGACTCGCAAAAGCGATGAGGCCGAAACCGTCGAGGGCGGGATTTCGGCCGGGGATGGTGGCGGCCAGACCGAGCCCGAGGGCGGTGACCAGCGGCACCGTCACCGTCGAGGTCGTTACTCCGCCCGAATCATAGGCGAGCGGGATGATCGACTTCGGTGCAAAAGCGGTCTGGACGATGACGATCAGATAGCCGACGGCGACGAAAAGCACCAACGACGCTCCGGTCACGATCCGAAAGGCGCCGAGGGTGATTCCGGCGGCGACCCCGACGGCGACCACCAGGCGTAGGCCCCACGGCCGAATCGTCCCGCGCGACGCCTTGCTCGCCTTGAAGGCGACCGCGATGAGGGCGGGCTCGGCCAGGGTCGTCGAGAAGCCGACGATGGCGGCGAAAAGATAGATCCAACCGTATTTCCACCACGGCGGCGACTCCGGCACGGTGTCGCTGCCGAAGACGAACTGGGGTGAGGACAGCTGGGTCGCCATGAGTTCGCCGAGGGGGAAGAGCGCGAGCTCCAGCCCAATGAGGAAGAAGGCGAGCCCGAGCACAACCAGAATCAGACCCGCGACGAGACGGCGAAAATGCGGAATCGGCTGACGCAGGACGAAATACTGGAAGCCGAGGAGCAGGGCACTGACCGCGAAGACATCGCGGCTGGTGTCGATCAGGGCGGTGGTGAGGCCTTCGATCATGAGCGGCCCATCAGCCCGCACCACCGGCGCGAATGCCAAAGCGCACGATTCCGAAGAGCATGACGAAGATCATGGGGGTCAACGATGCGAGCGCGATCATTCCGAATCCGTCGATCAACGGATCGCGGCCGCGGATCGAGGTCGCCAACCCGACGCCGAGGGCCGTCACCAAGGGCACCGTCACCGTCGAGGTGGTGACCCCTCCCGAGTCGAAAGCGATGCCGACGATGGCCTCGGGCGCGAAAAAGGTAACCGCCACGACGGTGACATAGCCGCCCATGATGAGCCATTGGATCGGCCAGCCTTTGAGGATCCGGAAGATGCCGAGGACGATGGCCGCCCCGACCGACAGGGCGACGGTCAGTCGAAGCTGGAGTGCGTAGGCCGACTGGGTAGCGGCATCGGACGCGATGTAGCCGGCGGCCGACGCAACATCAGCCGCCTCGCCGGCGATGGCGATGAGCGCGGGTTCAGCCACGGTTGTCGAAAACCCCAGAAGAAAGCCGAACACGAGGAGCCACGCGAGACTGCCCTTCTTGGCGAACGCGTAGGCCATGGCCTCGCCGATAGGAAACAGCCCCATCTCCAATCCCTGGACAAAGAGCATCAGCCCGAAAACGACAAAGAGGGCGCCGACGAGCAACTCCGCCACGTTCGGGAAGGGCTGCCGCAGCACCAGGGTCTGGAAACCCACGACCACGACGACGATGGGCAGCAGGTCGCGCACCGACTCCCACAGCCGGCGGGCCAGCATCCGCACATACGGTGCTGCAAATTCGAGTCCTCGTTGCACGTTGACGAAGCGCTCCATCCGGTGGATTCCTGCGCTGAAGAACCGCTCTCCAGCTACGCGAGAGTATCAGGATTCGAATCGATCTGACGCCGAAGAACCGAAGGGCATCAGCGGTGTGGGAATGCAAAAGGCGGCCCCGAAGGGCCGCCTGGATCGCATCACGAAATGCGGGTTAGAAGTTGAACTGGACGCTTCCGAAGATGTAGCGACCAGCCGGGTCGTAGATGCCGTACATGTTGATGTTGTTGTCGTCAGCCAATGCAGGCGCCAGCGGCGGCTCTTCATCGAGGAGGTTGTTCACACCAACGGTGAACTTGAGGCCGTTGCGGAGGGTGTACGACGCCGCGAGGTCGAAGTAATTGTAGGCATCGATCTTGTCGATGTCGTTGACGATCCAGAGCTCATGGTTGCCCGGATTGGCAAGGTCGGAGTCTTCACTGAAGTCGTCATTGATGACCTCACCGACATAGCGCCACGCCAGCGAGACGTTCAGGCGGAAGTTGGTCTCCCAGGTGGCGCGGAAGCGGTGCCGCCAGTCGGGAATCGGCTGCATGCACTGGAAGCCGAAGTAGCCGGCGCAGTCATAGTCCACCAACGGGTTGCTGAACTGATTCTTGAGCACATAGCTGCCCATGAGGTCCATGGCCAGGTAACCGGAGTTGCCGAGACCGAGGAGGTAGTTGAAGTTGAGGTCGACACCTTCGGCGTGGCGTTGACCGATGTTGTTGTTGGCGGTAAAGGTGTAACCGGCCTGGGTCGCCCAAAGGGTTCCCTGGTTGTCACGAACGATGAGCTCGCACAGGGCCGGGTCACCGTTGAGGGCGCAGGTCTGGATGATGTCATCGGCGCCGAGGGCGCCGATGGTCTCCTCGATTTCGATGTCGTAGTAGTCGAGGGTGATGGACAGACCGCGGATGGACTGCGGAGTCCACACGACGCCTGCGGTGATGGTGTCGGCCGTCTCGGGATCGAGGAGGGGGTTACCACCCTCGAGGGTGTTGTACTGGCCGGCCGGGCTCGGCGCGATGTTGCCGTACTGGCCGGGGAGCACGCCGGTGTTGGCGCACTGCGCTTCGGTGGCGGTCGGGTTGGGGCCGGAGCAGATGTCCGTCGAACCGTTGAGGTTGAAGCCCTGCACCCGGAAGAGTTCGGCGAGGTTGGCCGCACGGACGGCGCGGTTGTAGCCACCGCGGAGACGCCAGCTCTGGGTCGGGGCGTAGCTCGCCTGGATCTTGTAGGAGCTGACACCACCGGAGGTGCTGTAGTCGGAATAGCGGTAGCCGAGCTCGAGAGAGAGGTCCTGGGCGCCCTTGACGTCCTGGACAAGAGGGACGAGGAGCTCGATGAAGAGTTCCTTGACATTCAGGTAACCCTCGATCGGCTCGGTGTTGCCGCCTTGACCGGAAGCGCTGCCAGTGCGATAGACCTCGTCAGGGGTGCTCTTAATGTACTCTTCGCGATACTCGGCGCCGATGGCCATCTGGACGCCTTCGCTCGCGGAGGGAAGAGCCACGCCGTAGTTCTCCCAGTCCGAAGTGAAGGTGAGGTTGAAAACATCGATCGAAGTCACCGAATAGGACACCGCGACGGTGGATATGTAGTCGACGGCTTCCTGGGTCACGCCATCGTGGTAGTCGTCGACCACCTCCCCGGTGCCGTGGTTGGTGAAGATGTTCCAGGGCACGCAGCCGTCATCAGCGCCGGAACGACAGACCCACTCACCGGTGTCGGGATCCTCGATGATATCGAGGGCGTTGCCGATACGGTTTGTGTTGAGGTCGTTGTTGTACGAGTTGTACGCGTTGCTCTGACCCTTGAGGTAGTAGAAATCGTAGCTCCACTCGTCGTTGATCTCACCACGGAGGCCACCCAACAGGCGGATGTTGGAGCGGCCGAGAGCGTTGGACCGACCGATGCCCTCGACGTTGCGGCGAAGGATCCAAGAATCGGCTGTGTCGGTGGGACCATAACCGGTGTCGGGGCCGCAGATGAGGTCGTGC
>CBESWV010000072.1:0-15311 GCA_965533305.1 uncultured bacterium
TCGAAGAGTTTCACGAGGATGGTCAGGAGATCGTCGGGTCGAAGGCGGAAATCGCCGGTGACATCGCCGCCCGGCGCCGTGAGATCCCCGCCGCCGGCACCCACGACCGAGTCGCCGTCGCCGTCGGTGAGTTCTGCACCAAGTGCGGAGAGATCGGCGGCGTCGGTGGTTGTGTCAAGATTCGCGTCCCCGTTCTCGTCGCCACAGTTGCTCAGGACCACCGTGGTCGGGGTGTGTCCCCAACAACCTGCACCGTCATTGATATTGACCCAATAGGCGCCGGCGATGGGTGCCGCGACGGTCTGGGCGTTGGCGCCGGTGCTCCAGAACCACGCACTGCCCGGAGCTGCGGTGAGGTGGACCGGGCCGCCGTAGCAGGTCCCTGCCTGGACAGTCGCGGCGGGCAGCCAGCAACTGCTGACATCCACCGGGATGGACACGAGATCGCTGCCGCTTTGGTTGGTGACGGTGAGCGAGACCATATACGTCGACGGGACCTCCCAGGCGTGGCTCGGGTTCTCGGCGGTGCTCTGCGCTCCGTCGCCAAAATCCCAACTCCAGCCACAGGTGCCGTCACAGCTGCCGTCAAAGACGAGATTGGTTGATTGCCGGATCATGGGCGTCGTTGGTGTCGGCGTGAAGGAGGCCACTGGAGGTGCCACCGGATCGCCAACCTTGACCTGGTGTGTGTGCGAGGCGGTCTCGTCGGCGGTTTCGATGGTCACGGTTACGTCGTACCAGCCCTCCGTTGGGTAGTTGGGAATCCACTCGAGGCACGATCCCCATGCCAGCGGGCAGAGATCGTGGACGATGACGGTTCCTTCACCGAGATCCCAGGTCACCCGATTGAACTCACTCTCCGGCATCTGAGGTGACACCGATGCGATGAAGTGAACCCAATCGCCGGGATCAGGTTCCGCCGGATTCCAGCTGAAGTCGACCGATAGGGGAATGATCTCGATGACCTCGAAATCGGCCGTCGAAAGGCTGTTCTGACCCGAAGAGGGATCGGTGAGGAGCAGACCTGCGGTATGCCAACCGGGCGAAAGCCAGTTTCCCGGAACGGTGCAGGTCAGCTCTCCGGGGCTTGAGGGTGGTGGTCCTACATTGCACGAGCCGAGGGCCTGCCCGTCGACCTGCCACTCGACCGATGGAGTCACCCCGGTTGCCCACTGCGAGCCGAAACCATGGATCTGGAGATCCTCGTCGGTGGCAACCTGATTGCTCGCCAGACCGATGGATGAGACCACGCTTGCGGCGAGAATCGTGACGCAATCATCGGATGACCAGAGCCCTCCGAACGGGGCGGAGTGCCGATAGTCGGTTGTCAGGCCGACGCTCCAGAGTCCGGGGTTGTCCGGCGTGAAGGAATGCAACGGGGTGATGGATGAGGGCTTTTGGGGGACCGGCGCGCCCGGGGGGGTGATATACCACGAATAGGCGCTCGGGTGTCCTTCGCTGTTGAGACCCGAGACGCTGATGGGCTCGCCGGTGAGAATGGTCAGCGTTGCCGGTCCATCGCAGAAGACCTGGGCACTGACGGACCCACCTGTGGCGGTCAGTATCAGGGTCATGAGTAGGGTGAGGTGGGTTCGCACGCGCACGTGTCTCCTTCGTCTCGATGATAGTCACCGCGGTGATTGTGGCGGGTGACCGGGATCACGAGTCCGTTCAAATGCTTAGCACTCCCAAAGAACAAACGTCATACGTTTCCTGAATGCGTTCTTCCATCGCAATGGGACACGGATGGACACGGATTTGCGGAGATTGCACGGATTTTTTTGAGAATTGCGTCGAGGTGACTTGGTCGCTGTACAACTTCGTGTTGGCGGGCTCAGCTACCTGCACGACGTGGCTATGGATTCGGACACGGATTTGCACGAAGCCGACCCCTTCACTTTTCCAGTGAATCAGCGCCTGGTTCCGTGGAAATCCGTTTCAGATCCAAAACGAAAACTTGCCGGTCTCCAATCACGACACTACGAAGTCGAGAGTCCTACCGGAACTCGTACTCCACCTTTGAGAAAAATCCGTGTGCATCCGTGTCCCATTCCGTAGCGATGTCTTGGCGTCGCCTAGCGGCGCGGCCGTGCTTAGGGTGACTCGGCCGAAGGGGCAGAGTCAGGGGAGTTCGAGAACGGGCACGAAAATGGCGTCGCCCGAATCCGCATCGATGACCGACGCATAGGCGAAGAAACCACCGAATCCCGAGTCTCGAACGATCTCGATTCGAGAATTGCGCTGACCGGAAACCGAGAAGAACGCAAATATGTCGTTGATCTGGATCGATTCCCAGGGACCGAGGGTCATTCGTGCAGGTGTGCCCAGGGCCCGACCGAGAGCATCAAGAAGCCGGACTTCCACCCCGACGGTCAACCCGTCGGTTTCGACGATTCCAAGATTGCTCCGGGAGTTCGCGTCGCTGTCGATGTGGATGAGGACGCCGCGCTCGCGCAGACCCTGGTTTGGACGGATCCCGGGAACGTACTGGCCGTAGGTGCCTTCCGAGCCGTGGTTGGCGGTTCGAGATGTCGCACAAAGCGCCGCCGATCCCTCCTGCGGCACGAGCCGCAGGGAGCCCGCGACGCCGCTGAAGCCAAAGAAGCTGCCGACCACATCGTCGATGGTCACCGCCTCGCCGGGCTGGAGCTCGAAGGTCTTGAGCACCGGAGGAATTCCGATGGCGCCCTGAAATCGAAGTTCCGCATCGACATGAACCGAGAAGCTTCCGTGATTGAGGACCCTCAGATCGCTTCGCCACTCGGTGCCCGCCTGCCCGGGCTTGTTGGCGACCACCGGAATCAAGAGGAATGGTGCGATTTCGGGTGTTGCGCCGGTGACAAACACGGCATCCCCCGTCCGGTTGTCGATGACCGATCCGTAGGCCGTGACACGTCCGGTGCCTTGAACCACGGCGACGGCGACATAGGGGTCTGAACCGGGCGCGCGCTCAAGATCGGGCAGCACACCGTTGATTTGGACGTTGGAGTAGGGCTCGATCTCGTGGAAGGTGGATGCGCCCAGGGCGACGCCGCTCTGACTGTCAAGGAGCGTGACGGCCACCTTGGCGGGCTGGCCGGAGGTCTCGGTGACCCCGATGTTGACCCGGTGGTCGGGGCCCGAGGTGGGCAGCACGATGATCGCGGGATCGCCGGCGCCGGTTGATTGATCACCGGTGACCCTGGGAGGAACAAACTGGCCGTAGGTCCCGGATGATGCGGTGTTGTAGATTCTGGATGTTCCGTGGACCACTCCTCCTTCGGTGTCCCGGACCAGAAGGCTGCCGATGGCGGAGTCGAGCCCGAATCGTTTCTTGACCAGATCATCCAACGCGACCACCGACCCGTGCGGAACAATCACATCGGTTTGCCATGGGCCGACGGTGGTTGAACCCGACGGGGGAATGAGATGCAGGCGGACCTCGGCATCAATCGACGGTGCAGCGTTGAAGATGCGCACATCGGAGCGCCAACTTGTATTCTGCGCACCCTCGGAATGGGCCGCGACGGGGTAGATCATGGTGGTGGAGTCGTACGGCGGTATTGATGGTTCCTGAAGGTCCAGGGCCCAACCGTTGAGGATCGGCCCGTCTTCGGATTCATTCTGGAGGCGGTGATCCTCGACGGTCAGTGTCCACGTTCCCGACATCGGTGATTGGGAGAGGCGGCCGAGGCTCTGCACCGGCTCGAAATCATCCGGATAGGTTCCGGAGATCCCGTCGTTGCCGATGGTGCGATCGTGCAGAATGACCTGGGTTCCGTTCGGCGCGGTGAGAATGAGCCTGAGGAGTTCCGGCGTCGGGTGGGCGAGATCGACGAGCACCTTCAGGCTGCCGACGACTCCATCCCGATCGACGAAGATTGACGAGACCGTGGGTGTCGTCGGCTGCGCCCGAAGGGGGAGGGCCGACTCTTGGGAGACAAACACCCCCCCGGCGGCATCCACTGCCTCCACGAGATCGACGATGGGCCGGACAAGACCGTTTTTGTCGTCCATGGTCGGTCGCCCGGTAGCCGCGAGGAGGAACTTGATCGTGTGCGGATCGCTACCGGGTCTGGTCTGTTCGAGCAGCGCCGCCGCGCCGGTCACATAAGCCGCAGCTCCCGAGGTGCCGCCGAAATCCACGGTGATGCTGTTGGCTGCCGCCGCTTTGAGAAACTCGGATGGAGCAACGAGATCGAGGTAGGAACTCGAGTTCGAGTAGCAGGTGACGGCGCGCTTCCATCGGAAGCTGTCGTCACACAAGACGTTGCACTCGGGGTCGAGGCAGAAACTGTAAGGGAGCCACCCTGGATCGGCGTCCCATGCGGAACCGACCGCAACGGTCCTCGTGATGCAGGCCGGCGCGTTCAGAGCCCCGGTGTAGCCGTTGTTTCCAGCCGCGGCTACCACGGTGATCCCAGCTTCGGTTGCGGTTCTGATCGCCTCTGCGTAGGCGGCATTTGCTTCGTCACAGGGTCCGAAGAACTCGCCGCCGCCGAGGGAGATGTTGATGGCCGCCAACCTGTAGCCCTCTCCACTGCGGTGGAGAACAGCGTCCTCGATGGCTTCGACCACCGCGCCGGTGGTCGCGATCCCGCATTCAGCGTCAGAGGTCACCTTGTAGGCGAGGATCTTGGCCGCCGGGGCGACCCCGCCTGCAAACCTTCGATTGGGGCTCCACTGGTATGAGGAACCCGCCGCCACGGAGGCGACGGCGGTGCCGTGACCGATACAGTCCATGGGATCGTCGTCATCATCGGCGGTGTCGAGTCCGTAGACCACTTTCGCATTCGGGATGAGTCCTCCACCGAGGGTCGGGTGGAGATAGTCGACACCGGAATCGATGATCGCAACAGCGGTTCCTTCGCCGGCGATGCCGATCTGGTGGAGCGAATCGGCGCCGATCAACTCGAGCCCCTCGAGGGTTTGAAGGGTCCAGCGACGATCGGGTTCTACGCGCGTCACCTTCGGGTTGAGGAGAAGTTCGGCCAATCCATGGGTTGAAACCACGGCCGTCACGGCCGGTTGCAGGCGAAAGCTGCGTACCAGATCGAAATCTCCGGGCGGGATGGAGGTGGTGAAGTCCTCAACGGCTGCGGTGACGATTTTGCTGACGGCGACCTGACGGCGTTGGTCGGGGGCGCCGGGTGAGCGGGTGAGAGTCTGTTTGGTATCGGCGTCGGCCGCGAGGTGAATGATGACCTGCTGGGTCCTGCCCGCGGCAAATGCCTGGGCGACCTCTGGCGCCAATTCGACGCTCGAGCTGGGCACGGCCGGACCCATGCCGCCGAAAAGGAATGCAGCAATGAGCGCCAGAAATGGGCGTGCAGGTGTCCGATTCACTCTCGGCAAACCTCCGAACTCGGTCCGCGCTCCCCTGTCACTTGATGGAAAGAAGGAGTCCATCAAGTGGATCCGTGACGTTTTGCTCACCCTTCGCGGGAGGTGGTTTCTCGAGACGAAATATCATTATACCGCACCGCGCGCCGAACCACGGGCCGCCCACCGTGCGGTAGTATGGCGGCTGTGAAACGACTCATCATTGCCGACGCACATGTCGGCCAGCGAACCAACGATGCTGCTGACATGGTTTCGATGTTACTCAAAGCCCACGATTCGGGTGTGATGGAGATCATCTATCTTGGTGATGGTTTTCAATACTTGATCGGCATGTCCAAGTTCTGGACGGCAGGAGTCATCGAAGTGATCGAGACCTGGAGGCTCTTGCGGCGCTCCGGTGTGCGGATCGGCGTGGTCGAGGGAAACCGGGATTTCTTTCTCGATGCGCCCGATCTGGCATCCGAAATCGACTGGTCAGGGCACGCCTACGATTTTCAGTCGGGTTCTCGTCGCTTCCGACTCATCCACGGCGACAAGGTCAATCTGAGAGATCTTCAATACCGGTTCTGGTCGTGGGTATCAAAGTCAGGCGTGGCGCGGCTCTGGGCTCGGTTGCTTCCCCGTTCTTTGGCGGTCTGGATCGTTCGTTCGATGGAAGCTCGGTTGGCTGCAACCAATCGGCGCTTTCGCTATCACAAACCCCTTGTTTCGCTTCGTCGTGCGGCCGAGGATGCCTGGTCACAAGGCGTGGACGTGTTGCTCTGGGGCCACTTCCACACTAATTGGGGATACACCCGTGATGACCGGTGCGCCGTCATTCTTCCCGATTGGCTCGACACCGGGAAGGCCGTTTTGGTCGATGGCGACGGAAACGCGGTACAGGTGGAGAAAAACTTGACACCCTGCGGACCGCTTTTCACAATGGGCTGATGGTCAAGAGACAACGAGGAACGGGTCCGGCCCCGTCGACCGCTGGGTTCCCTGCGGATTCGCGGACGGACCCCCGATCATGACCCGCCTGCTGCCGGGACCGTCGCTTGGGGTTGAGGCCGCGGTGCGGGTTCCAACCTCCAAAAGTCTGACCAACAGGGCCCTGATCGCATCGGCCGCGGCCGATGGCGGGTGCATTCAACGCCCCCTCGACTGCGATGATACGAGGCTGCTTGCGCGCGCTCTGGTTCAGGCCGGTTGGCCGGTCGCCTGGGGGGAGAAGATCGTTGTCGGTCCTCGGAGATCGGTGCCGGAGGCGGAGGTGAATCTCGGCAACTCGGGAACGGGCGCCCGGCTCATCCTCGGTCTACTGGCGTGTGTCGAGGGGCGGTTTCGGGTCGACGGCACGAATCGCCTCCGGGAGCGGCCGATGCTCCCTCTCGTCGACGCCCTTGTGGCGCTCGGGTCGGAGATCTCCAGCAGTGGCGGTTTCTTGCCGGTTGAGCTCGTCGGCAGCCGGTTGGCGGGGGGCCGCCTCCAGCTTCGTCCCGAGATCTCATCGCAGTTTGTTTCCTCCCTCCTGCTTGCGGGCCCCCTGATGGAGAACGGTCTCGAACTCGAAGTGATCGGTCCCGTTCCGTCACGGCCCTATCTGGATCTCACCCGTGATGTCATGGTGGATTTCGGGGCCTCGATCAGCCGGGACGCGTCGGATCGCTGGAAAGTTCAACCGGGAGGGCTCCGGCCCACCACCTATGTTGTTGAGGGCGACTGGTCCGCCATGGCCTTTGCGGCGGCGGCGGTCGCGGTGGCCGGAGGCTCGGTGACGATCGGGCCCCTGTCATCGACGAGTTCCCAGGGCGACCGAGCCGTCTGCGAGCTTCTCGAAAGTGCCGGACTCGAACTCGGATTTTCGGGTGAGGAACTCGAGATCTCGGGGCGCATGACCCGGCCGTTTGAAGCGGATCTCACTGCCACTCCGGATCTCTTCCCCGCCCTTGTCGTAGTGGCGGCCGCCGGACCGACAGGATCGGTGTTAGCCGGCATCGAGCATCTCAAGCACAAAGAGAGCGACCGCTTGACGGTGATGGTAGACAATCTCGGTCGGCTCGGCGCGGTCTTCGATCTCGGACCCACCGCCCTCGTGGTTCGCAAGGGAATTGAGCGGAATCACTCAGGAGTCATCCGGGTGACCGCAGCGGACGACCATCGAGTCGCCATGGCCATGGCGGTTGCCGCGCTCGCGGCCGGTGAACTCGAACTCGATGACGGCAGCTGTGTCGGTAAGTCCTTCCCGGGGTTCTGGAAGATGTGGGACACATTGGTCGATGGAGGAAGGAGGCGGGGATGAGACCGCCGCCGCCGCGTTCGCTTCTCGTTGAACATCCGGCATTGCCGCGGCCATTCGAGGCGGCAAATTCGATCAGATCCCTGGTTTCGTTGAAATCACTCGATCATCTCGATCGATACCGAGCCGCGGTCCAGTTGGTGGCCCTCAGCGCGTTGCTCGCCGAATTCGAACTCTGGCCTGGACAGTGGGCGCTTCGCCGCGCTGTGGCCGAAATCACTGATGACGGGCCGCGGGTTTTTCTCCCGTCCTTGCCGGTGCCGCTTTCTCGAATTTGGTCGAGGCTGGGCGGCGGCGATCTCGCCGCAGAACGAACTCGGACCGCCGTACTCAGGACCATCGCCGAGGCCACTGGAGTCGATCTGGAAGGGCGTGGCCGGGGCGCCTTCGAAACCGGCTTCTTTCTCGATGGGGCACTCGGGCGATGGCTCGAGAAGCTCGACCTACCCCTCGATCCCGCAACCGCGCGGTCGTTGTGGATGCTGCGCTGGTCGTTGCCCCCGTGTCCGGAAGTCGGTGACACGAGATTGTTGGCCGTCCCCGACCCGGCGATAGCCGAACGGATCGGTATGGCAATGTGGGCCGCGGCGATTCGCCGAGGGGCGTCGGCGAGCTTCGAGGTCGTCGGCGCCGGTGACGCGGTCAATCTGCGGCTTGGGGATTCCCAGGGCGGCGGACTTCGAATTCTGGCGGGGGAGTTCAGTGATCGTATTCTCAGCTCGCTCATGGATCGAACCGGAACCATCGAAGGATGCGCCGTGGCTCTCGGACGATTTCCCGAGGGGTGGAACGCGACGCCGGCGCCGGTTGTTGATCTCGAGCACCTGCCGGTCCATCTCTCGATCGCGGGTCTTTCTCCGGCGCAGAAACTGAGCTGGATTGAAGGGCGTAACGGTCGATTCAATCCGTTTTCCCGTGCCGATCGCCGGTTTCTCACCAGCGCCGCCGCCCACCTTTTCTCGGGACCTCGACCTCGCCCGATCCGGAGGTTCCGAGAACTGGTCCAGGTCGCCGCACTGGCGCCGGACGGGGTGCCGGTCGAACACTGCCTGGAGTCGGCCGGAATCAGCGAAACTGATCTCGAGGCGGCCCGTCAGGATCACGCCGTGGTGCTCCGGCGGGGTCGAATCGCGGTTCCCGAATCGACACCGTTGACCATCGACCCCCGTCATGCCGAGGTGGTGGGTTTTTTCGATGAGGGGGATCCCCGGCGGCTGCTGCATGGAGCGCTTGCCGACGGCAATACCGGAGAGCTCCTCTCCTGGGCGCGGTCTCGACTGGACGATCTCGACGCGGCGGCCGTCAGAGGCCTGTTGGGCGGATTGGAGGCGGACGCGCTCGGCCCCGGGGTCCAGGCGGCTCTGGCGGAGGCGTGTCTCTGCCTGGCTGACATCCATGGGGCGCGACGAGCCTTGACCGGATTGAACGACGATATCGCACGGCCGTGGTCGAATTGGCTCCGCCTCATGGACCGGCCGCCCGAACTCGAGGTCGAGTTGCCGCGACCCCTGGATATTCGCCACGCGCCTCGCGCCAGCGCCGAGATCGCTCTCGTGAGTGTGAGACGCGCCTTGTGGTGGAAGAGCGAATCTGCCGAGGAACCACTGCAACTCGCGCGCACCGCCCTGTCCGGTCTCAACGGAATGGCCCGGCGCTGGGTGGAGATCAAACTGACAGCGCTTGTGGATCCGGACCGGCTGGCCGATGCCGGGTGGCGGCGGGAAGCGACCGGAGGCCACCCCGAGCTCATCGGTCTGGTTCTCTTCGAGAGATCCCTCCGGGCGATATTTGAAACTCGGGGCAAATTCGCCAACCGTCTTCTGAGGCGAGTGATGTCGGCGGAGCGCGCCCCGGGAAGATTGGCGTTCATGCAGGTCAACCTCGGGACCCTCGAGGCCGACGCCGGTCATCATCAGGTGGCGGAGGCTCTGACCTTGGGCGCGTTCCGGCTCTTTCAGGCGGCCGGGTTCCGCCATCGTCTCTGGGATGCCCTGCACAACCTGGCCGTGATGGACATCGATCAGCTTCGGGTGGATCGGGCGAGGGCCAGGCTCGATGCCGTCGCCGAAGCCCAACACACCCTGTTTGTCGAGATCGAACGAACCCGATTGGCATTGGCGGTGGGTGATCTGGAACTCTTTCGATCGCGGCTGGCCGGGTTGCCGTCGGTGGACGATCTGTCGAACACGCAGATCATCCAGGCGCTTTCGTTTCTCAATGGGGTGGAGGCGTTGTTCTCTTCCTCAGCGGAAGCGGCGGCCCCTCTGCTGCGAGCGGGTGGACAGGAGGGCCTGGTCTGGCTTGAACTGGCCGACGCCATCGACCAACGAAACGACAGACCGCCTGCGTCGCACACCGACGGGTGGGGTGTCCGGCGCGCCGCGTTCCTGGTGCGCGCCGGACGTGAGATTCGATCGACTCGAGAATTGGACGAGTTGATCGGCGACCCTCTCGATCTTCGAGAGGCGCTTGCGCTGACGCTGGTCGCAGAGTTCGGCTGCCGGTCCAGTTGGCCTGGACCCGATCTTCGTGGTCGTGCAGCCGTAATTCTCGCAGGGCGGGGGATGTCGGGCTGGGCCGCGCGGATCAGATGGGGGAGTTCCGAAGTGGAGACCCTGCTTCAGGGTTTCGTCGGGTTGGTGAGATCTCACGATTTCGGGGCTGAGATCGATGGCGTCCTCGAGGATGTGCTTTCGCAACTCGGCCTGACAGGGCTCGTCGTCCGGATGGTGGATCGGGATCGCGAGCTTGTGCGAGTCGGCACCGGTTTGGCGGGCATTGGCGAACTCCGCGGCCCGCTCGAAGTGATCCCCCTCGGTCCGGAGCCGATTCGAGGATCGGCCTGGACCCTTCTCTGTGATCTCCTGGAACTGATGATTCCTGTTGCCGCCAAAGAGGAGTTGAGAAGTGATCGCAGCGAGGTCCGGGTCGACGGGCCCTCTCCCGCGGTCGAACGGTTGCGCCATGAGGTGCAGCTCCATTCAGGTCCGGGATATGCCGTGCTCGTCCACGGCGAAACCGGGTCCGGCAAGGAGGTCGTCGCGAAAGAGCTCCACCGGCTTTCCGGGCGAACGGGAGAGATGGTGTCGGTCAATATTGCCGCGATTCCCATCAACCTGATCGAGGCGGAGCTCTTTGGTTCGGTGAAGGGGGCGTTCACCGGCGCCGAGCGGTCTCGAGGCGGTCTCGTGTCGGCGGCGGATGGAGGCACCCTTTTTCTCGACGAGGTCGGGGATCTCGATCTCGCGCTGCAGGTCAAGCTCCTTCGTTTCCTCGAATCGGGTGAGGTCCGACCAGTTGGTTCGGATCGGACACGTTTGATGGATGTCCGGGTTGTCTGTGCAACCCATCGAGATCTCGAACGTCTCGTTCGTGATGGTCGGTTCCGCGGAGATCTCTTCTTCCGCATGGCGGTTGCCAAGATTCGCGTGCCTCCGCTGAAGGAACGTGTCGAGGACATTCTGATCTTGCGGTCGATTTTTGAACGCGAAGCGTCACGTCAACACGGGCTGCAGGTGTCGAAGTGGAGCTCGGCTGCCGATCGGTGGTTGCTCAATCACCGGTGGCCGGGGAATGTCCGGGAACTCAAGCACACCATTGAGGTCGCCATGGCGCGAGCAGCTGGTGGGACCATTCGACCGGAGCACCTCCCCCTAACCGAACAGCCGACGGCGCTGCGCGGAACCTGGGAGAGCACGGTGGGTGATTTCAAACGGCGATTCTTGAGCGAGGTCCTGTCTCGGCATCGAGGAAATCGAAGCGCCGCCGCCAGGGAGCTCGGCATTTCACGCCAGGCACTCCTGTATCAGATCAAAAAACTCGATCTTGCTGATGTCTGACCGACCTGTTGCTGTGTTCCGGTTGGCGATTTGACCGCAACCTAAGATGAGCGATTCTCGGCGGCGATCGGAGTTGCCGGCCGGGCTGCAAACCGAGGCCGTTCCTTCCGCTTCGTTGTCCCATGACAAAAAAGATGCGGACCGTGAGGTCCGCAGGAGGAAGGAGGAGGTATGATGCGTTTACCAGGTCGTTGTGTGCCCGGCTAACTTTACAACTAGCAAGCATCGTGCCAACATTCCAAGCGAGGAAACAATTGCTGGTTGGTCAGCGAGAGAAACTGGAAATCGGCCTTCGCGAGTTGCGCCGATGCGCGGACGTGGAACTCCACGAGCGGGTGGATCTGCGCGCATGGACGAGTCTCGGTGTCGGAGGTGTTGCAACCCTGGTTGTTCGTTGTCACAACGCAATCTCCGTGGCTGCGACCCTTGACCTGGCTGCCTCGCACGGACTCGGATGGGTGGTGCTGGGTAGCGGCTCGCGGATCATTGCGCCGGATGGCGGAATCCGCGTACCGGTTGTGAGTTCAACCGGCGAACTCGCTCGATGGAAGGTGGAAGTGGACGGAATCGAAGCGGGAGCCGGTGCCAACTTGGCACAGGTGTGCCGCGCCGCTCGGCGAACCGGTCTTTCGGGGCTGGAGTCCCTCGATTTCGGAAACCACACCGTCGGCGGATTGATCCGCGCCGCCATTGATGGGGTGGTCGATCTGGGGAGTGTTCTCGATTGGATCGATTTCCAGGCTCCCGGCAGCGGACCTCTGAGGTGGCACGCGAGCGGTGATGAGCCCATCCCAGACCGCCAGCAGATCCGTCGCAAGATCATCACCAGGATTCGGTTTCGCCTTCGGCCGTCATCGGTGGCTAGGGTCCAACCTGGCGCCGTCAGAACGAGTCGGAGTCGGGCGTTGCGTTCAACCGGTCCGATCTTTCTCGACTCCCGCGATGCCACTGCGGCCGATCTCCTCGCCGAGGCCGGGTGCCGCAATCTGACGATCGGTGGAGTTCGAGTCGGTGGGGCCAGGGGGAATGAACTCATCGCCGGACGATCGGCCACCTCCGCTGATGTTGTGGATCTTTGCCGGCGAGCTCGGGACCGGGTCGTTGCCGCCACCGGCGTGGAGCTGGTTCCCGGATTGGTCTTTGTCGATGAAGACGGGCTGGAGATCACCTTATGAAACACGGTCCTCGATGGGTGATCGTCGCGGCTGTGATCGCGGTGCTCATCGAAACCGTTGGGCTTGCTGGGTGGTGGAGTTGGCACAGAGTCACTCGGGTGCTCGAAGAAAGCCCGGCCGAGGGCTCCGTAGCGCTGGCGCACGAAGTGTTTTTGCGTCTGCCGTCAGCGGTTCGTCTGTCGCGAAGGATGCCGGCCCGAGACCTAGGCAAAGCTCGAGATGATCTCGTCGTTGCAGCACTTCGTGCGGTGAGCCGCAGCCAGATTCGTTGGGCGCCGGCCGACGCCGCCGGTTTCGTCAACGACGCACGCGCAGGACTCATCGAAGGTGCACTGGATCTGGCGATGGAGGATCTCGCTGCCGCCATCGTCCGAAACCCGATGTCTCCGGATCTCCACTGGCTGATGGCTCTCACCGAACGGGCCCGGGGCTCCAACGCCGGCGCCCTCGACCATCTGGCGACCTCCGCGGGATTGGGATCCCGTGATCGTCCCCTGAGGATGGAATTGACCCCTGAGGAGACGGCCTGGGTCAGGATCGAGGGGCTCGAACGCCGTTTGGATTACTATCCGCGTGCGCGGAGCGTGGGGGTGATCGCTCTCGCCCGGGAACACCGAAGGCGGGATCAGACCCTGATCGGTCGGAAGTATCTCGAGGAGGAAGCGGGGGACCCCCGTATCGTGCTTGAACTCGCAAGGTGGGAGCTCGAAGATGGTCTCACCTCCGACGCCGAGGGCCGTCTCAACGATTTGGCCGGTCGAGGAGGTCTTCCGGCTGCGCTTCACGCCGAAACCTGGGCCGTGATGGCCACCGTACGAGACCGGCAGGGTGATGTCGAAGGCGCGTTGGAGGCAGCCGATATGGCCTTGACCTACGATCCGCGTTCAGCGGCTCCCTATCGGGTTCTCGCCGGTTTGGCGGAGCGCCGGGGAGACGTCCAAGAAGCCCTCGAGCACCTGCGGCGGGCGTGGGGGATGAACCCCACCAATGTTCCTCTGCTCATGTCGGTCGCACGAATCGCCGAGAAGGCAGGGAAACCCGATGATGCGCGCCTGGCACTCCAACGCGCGAGGACCGCCGATCCGACCAACCCGCGTCTGGCCGCTGCTCTGGTCGAGTTCCATCTTCGCCAGAGCGAGTTCATGGACGCAACCGTGACGCTCTCGGATGCTCTGGATCGTTTTCCAACCGACCCGAGGCTGCTCGGACTCGCTGATCGGCTCAGGGCGGAGGTTCGGCGGCGGTAATCGAGCGGTCGTGAGTCGAGCGGCGCGGTTTCGAGGTATCCCGCATCTCACAGGCGCAGGATTGAAACACAAAGGACACAAAGAACCACTAAGGGCCCACGAAGCAATTCTTCACCGCTAAGATCGCCAAGAACGCGAAGAACATCGCAGAGACCATCGCAAGCATCGCATTATTGACTCATCACACCATCACAGGAGCTCTTCGAGGGAGGAGAACCCAGGTTCGCAGAAATGATGATCGCCTGGAGAGGCCGTCCCTCAAGGCGGATGTCGGCACCCGGCCCTGGTGCGATGAGTTTTTGTAGTGTTTCGTTGCGATGGCCATAGCGATCGTTGCGGTCTTTGCGTTTCAACTAGTTCGCTGAAGTCACTCCGAACGATTCACGAAGTTGTACGCCGCTCCGGAGCTGAGATCCCATTCTTGTTTGCGGTGCTTTGTGGAGACCTTGGTGGTTCTTTGTGTCCTTCGTGTTTCAAAAAACGATATTCGTTGAAGGTGGCACACACGATCAACGAAGTTGACGAGTGAATCGAAAGCAAGGATTACGAATCCCACCTTACGACTGACGACTCACGATTCACCGAGGTCGGGTGGGAACCCCGGTCCCCTGGCGGTGGCGACAATCTTGGGATCGGTCGTGGCCGCCCACTGCATCTGGCGGCAGATGCCGCGTACGATCTTGACCTCGTTCTCGGTGATGCCCGCGCGTCCGAAGAGCCGTCGGAGTTTCCGCATGATCCGCTCGGGGTTGTCCCGGTCGGCGAATCCGATCTCGGCGAGGGCGAGCTCGAGGTGGCCCATGAGACCGTCCACCTGAGTCTCGGTGGCCGGCAGCGGCGCGCTGTTGTCGGGCGGTTCGAGCTGTAAAGTGAGATAGCTCAAAAGGATGGCGACGGCCTGGGTGAGGTTGAGGACCGGGAAGTGTTCGGCGGTGGGGATCCGAATAACCAGATCGGCCCGATCGAGGTGGCTCCGACTCAGTCCGCGGGTTTCGTTGCCGAAGACCAACGCCGCGTCGCTGAAACCGCGTCGAGCCAGGTGGGTGGCGCCTTCCGATGGTGTCAGGACCGGCAGATCCGTGCGGCCGCGAGTGGAGGCCGTTGCCGCCAGAGTTCGGTAGTCTGCTACCGCGGCATCAAAACTGTCCCATGTGCGGATTTCCAGGTGCTCCCGGGCTCCACACGACCACCGGCCGACCTGTTCGTCATCCGCGGCGACCGACGGTCTTACCAGATCGACACGTGGAACCTCGAAGTTGGCGGCCACCCGAAAGGCGGCGCCGATGTTCCCGGCGTGCGAGGGTTCAACAAGGACGAGAGAGGCGATGGGCATAACGCCGGACATCATAGCTTGGATGCTCATCACGTACAGGGGAAATGGATCGGGGGTGTCGGCTTCAGCGTCATTTTTGAAACACAAAGGGCACGAAGGGCCACAAAGAGGGCCACA
>CBESWV010000073.1:0-15305 GCA_965533305.1 uncultured bacterium
AGCCGACCAGGGGCGGGTCCCCCCGCCGACGACCTCGATGCTTTTCGCGAGATTGCCGGAGGGAGCGACTTCTTCCGCCGCCAAGGTCTCGTCGGCGACAACTTCCTCGCCATCGTCCTCGCGCTCGATGCGCCCGAGCCCGAAATCCGGGATGCGCTTTTGGATCAGATCAACGAGATTGTCTTCGCGGTTCCCGAGTGGTCTTTGTCCATCGACCGCGTCCGCCGGGTCGGACGCCCATGGATCGACGCCTGGCTCGAACGCGAAACCGCCGCATCGAGTGTCAAGTTCTTCCCGCTGTTTGCGGTATTCGTGATCAGCCTGGTCCTGGGGCTCTACCGCTCGTGGCGCGCGTTGGCGGCGATTCTGCTTTCGCTCGGAGTCGCGGTCTTGTTGGGGATGGCGTTTGCCGGTCTGGTCGGTCTCGGATTCACCATCGTTTCGTCCCTGGTCCCACTGACCATGTTGGTCACCGCTACCGCCAGCCTGGTCTATCTCCACTCACGTTTTGTCGATCAACCCGTCGGTGTCGATCTGGAAACTCACCGCGTCCGGGCTCTGGCCAACAAGTTCGTCGCGGTCTCAGCTTCGGTCTTCGCGGCCGCTGTCGGTTTTGCCGCGCTGACGGTCTCCAACATTCGACCGATCCGCGAACTCGGCATCTGGACCTCCGGGGGGTTGTTGTTGGGTTGGATCGTCTGTTTCACGCTCTATCCGGCGCTCCAAACCCTCTTTCGTGCGCCCACCCGGCGCCACCGACAGGTGGCGGGCGCCTGGGTCGAACGCGCCGCCGATGTAATCCCGCGCTGGTCGTACCGCTGGCGGTGGCCGCTGGTGCTCACCGCGTTGGCACTTGCCATCGCAGGCCTCATCGCGCTGGTCGGCATCCCTGGTGTTCTTCCGGGAATGGAGCTTGAAACCAATCCCCTGGCCTACATCGATGCCGACGAACCGGTGGCGAAGGACACCCGCTATTTTCAGGAGAACGTCCTCGGGATCGTGGTGGCCAAGGTCTGGATCACGACTCCGGAGTACGGCGTTCTCGACCCCGAGGTCCTCCGCAGTCTCGACACGCTGACCCGGGAACTCGAACAGGAACCCGCGGTGGGCTCGGTAGTGGGGCTTTCATCTATTCTCCGGCTCCGCCGCTATCTCGCGGGTTTCGGCGATGAACTTCCGTCCGATCCCGCGGGACTCGACCGGTTGATGGCCGATCTCGAACAACTCATGCTCTCAGAGCCATCAATTTCCCAATGGGTGGACCTCGATTCACTCTCTTCGACCTACCTGACAGTCACCTCGGCCGCCGGATCAGAGTTCGGACTCGGTAAAATCGCGGCGGCCGTCGAGCGGGCCTGGGGCCGGGCGGCCGGAGCCAATCCCGTTCTCGCCGATTGCAGCTACCGGCTCGCCGGCACCGGTGTGCTCCAGGCAACCATCGCGAGTCACCTGACTCCCACCCTGGTCGAGAGCTTTGCCATTACCTTCACCATCATCTTCGTCACCTTTATCTTTGTCTTCCGGTCCGGCCCGGCACGACTCAACGCGATGGTGCCCTCACTCTTCGCCATCTTGGTGACGTTCCTGGTGATGCGGATAACTGGAATCCCGCTCAACATCGCCACCATCCTCATCGCCACAACCGTCCTCGGGGTCACCGAAAACGATCAGATCCACTTCTTCTATCATTTCCTCGAGAAACGCAACGGCAACAACACTGAAGCGGCGCTAGCCCACGCCATCAGAGTGGCCGGTCACGCCATTTTGTTCGCGACCATCATCAATGCGGGTGGGTTCCTGGCCCTTGCCCTATCGGATCTTCCGCCCATGCGCCAGTTCGGGATCGTCACATCCATGGCCTTTACGCTGGCCATGCTGGCCGATTTCACCGCGCTGCCGGCCGCGTTGTGGATCTTCTTCCGCGAAAAGCCGGATTTCCCGGACGCCGATGAGACCGAGGGGACCTGATGCGCTCGCCATCCACCGAACCACACCCCACTCCTCGTGGGACAGCACGTCGGAAGTACTATGATCTCGGTGCCCGTGACCGATTTTGGAGAGTAGTGAAGTCATGAATCGATGCATTACCGCTGCTGTGTTCAGCGTGTTTCTTTGCGCCTGTATCGCGACGCCCAGCCTCGCACAGGATACCGGGAGCATCACCGGTCGTGTCACCGACGACCACGATCTCCCGCTGCCGGGCGTCACCATCGCCATCGCGGGCCAGGCCACCCGCTCAGTGCTGAGCACGGTAAATGGTCGATATCGCGCGCTCAACCTGTCAACAGGAACCCTCAATCTGACCGCGGTCATGCCGGGCTTCGTCACCATCGAGGAAACCCTCGATCTGGCTTCGGGCGAGACCGTCGAGATCGACTTCAAGATGCAGCCGGCCTTCGAGAAGACGGTGGTGGTCTCCGCCTCGCGGGCCAAGATTCTCCTCGAAGACACCCCCACCACCATCAGCGTCATCGGTCGGAACACCATCGAAACCCGTCCGGCGCAGAATGTCGGCGATCTCATGCGCGAGGTCCCCGGCGCCAATGTCGTCCAGTCGTCGGCTCGCGACGTCAACGTCGCTACCCGGGGACCAAGCCCGTTTCTCACCGGCAGCCAGCTCGCCCTGGTCGATGGACGGCCGCTCTATTTCGACTTCTTCAACGTAATCTTTTGGGATCTCTCCGCGGTGCAGGCCAACGACATCGAGCAGATCGAAGTGGTCCGCGGGCCCGCCTCGACCATGTGGGGCGCCAACGCGGCCACCGGTGTGGTCAATATGGTGACCCGGGCCCCCCGGACCTCACAGGGGCTCGAGTTCGCCGTCATCGGCGGTCTCCTGAGCCGGTCATCCGAGGCAGGTGGCACCGGCGCCATGGGCAGCCTCAATATCCGCTGGGCCGACGCGCCCACCGACAAGCTCGCCTATCGGCTCTCTGCCGGGGTCTTCTACAGCGATCCTTTCGAACGACCCACCGGGGTGATCCCCGAGGTCCCGACCCCCGTCGATCCTCCGGTGCTCGTCGGCGGGGGTTCCTACGACGACGTGTTCTACGACAACGCCGGGACCCTCCAACCCAAATTCGATCTCCGCATCGACCAGGAACTCGATGGTGAGGGGAGGATCCTCTACTCGACCGGAGTGGCCTACACCGAGGGCATCATCCAGACCCCCATCGGACCCTTTGATGCACAACGGGGAACCAGGCTCGCCTATGGACAGATCGCCTACCACCGCGGCAGCTTCAGGATCCGCTCGTTTGCCAACTACATCAAGGGGAAGGCACCGAGCCTGCTTTCCGTTGATGAAAACCTCGATCCTCTCCGGATCGATTTCGCAAACGGGGTCTACGACGTCGATGCCGGGTGGAGCGATCTCTTCGGCGGCCGGCACCTCATGTCCTTCGGCGGCAATGTCCGCTACAACACCTTTGATCTCTCCATTGCTCAAGATGCCGACAACCGGATTCAGACCGGCGCCTATATCCAGGACGAGATCAGATTCTCGACCTTCACCCTCGCCCTGGCCGCCCGCGCCGATTACTTCTCGAATCTCGAAGATATCAACTTCTCTCCGCGAGCCGCCCTGATCTGGTCACCACATCCCGAACACTCATTCAAAGCATCATTTTCACGCGCCTTCCGGACTCCCTCGGCTGTCGAGAATTTCATGGAGCTCTCGTTCGTCGGCGGCTTCATCCCCCTCGACGCCTTCGATCCATCGCTCACCGAGCCCTTCCCCCTCGTGGTCAACATGTATGGCAACCCGGATCTCAAGGCCGAGACCATCGACAGCTTCGAGATCGGATACTCCGCAGTCCTCAACGGTGGTCTGACCCATCTTGACGCCAACATCTACGTCAGTGAGATCCACGACAAGCTGGCGAACTTCACTTCCCCGGAAGCTCTCATCGAGGCCGGGGTCGAACCCTATTACACCTCGGAGAATCCGCCGCCCGGCTGGCCTCTCAACCCCATCGTCATCGATTTCCTCGCCCTCCAGGGGGTCTACCTCCCGGCGAATCTCATGTATCTCAACATCGGATCGATCCGCAGCTCCGGGATCGAACTTTCGGCCAGCCACACCTTCCGCCGCGGTGTCACCCTCTTCGGCAACTACTCCTACCAGACCTTGCCCGAAATGCTCGATCCCATCGGCGACCCCGACCGTCCCCCATCCGACACCGTCAACACGCCGCCCCTCCATCGGTTCAACGCCGGTGCGGCCTACAACGGCCAGACCTACCTCGGCAACCTGACCGTAAACTACTCCGACCGGGCTTTCTTCGCCCAGGGAATCCAACCCTTTTACTACGGCTACAGCGACTCCTACACCCTGGTCACAGCCAGTGTCGGCCGACGTTGGAGTGATGGGTGGGTGACCACGAACATCAAGGTGCTCAACCTCCTCGACGACCCGGTCAAGCAGCATGTCTTCGGTGATCTCATGCGGCGTACGGTCATGCTCGAAGCCCTCTTTAAGTTTTAAGCGGGACGATCCTAAAGCATGGCCCGCCGTCGCTTCCGGTTCTCACGGCCGTTCTTCACCCGTATCGCGGCGTGGTCGGCATTTCTTCTCTTGACGTCCTGCGCATCGGTGACCCACACCGAGACCGCGACGCGCCCGCCTTCCACAATCCACCCGACGACCGATGCCATGTTCACGTACCCGGTCGAGCAGATTGCCTATCAGGACGATCTCGTCGAGTCCAAGGGGAGGTACGACCTCCATCGCATCACCTTCCCTTCGAATTGGGCGAACGATCAGCTCGACAATCTGGTCACAGTGGACTATCACCGGAGCCTGATCCCCGGTTCCCACCCGGTGGTGATCGTTCTTCCCATCTGGGGCCGCCACGTCTATCCGTCGGACGCTGTGACACGAACGATTCGCAAACGATCCAACGGCAGGATCCACATTCTCAATGTCCTGGGAACCGAATTCCTCATCGACTGGCCAAAGCTCGAAACTCTCACCGACGAGGACGAATTCATCGAAACCTGGATCGAGGGCGCCGAGCACGAAATCGCGACGCTCATCGACCTACGGCGACTCATCGATTGGACCGAGAGTCAATCCGAGATCGACGCCGAACGGGTCGGTCTCATCGGATTCAGCCACGGCGCCATGCTCGCCCCGGCACTGTCCGTGCAGGAACCTCGGATCACGGCAACGATCCTGGTCATGGGCGGAGCCGACGCTCACGAGATCATCGCCCGCTGTGTCGGAGCGAGGACCGAAGGGGTCCAGATACACGCGCGGGAGACCTTCGGCTGGAGCAGAGTAGATATGGCCGCCACTCTCGACCCCATATATAGCTCCATGAACGCCGCAAACTACCCCAACCGCATCGATCCGACCCAGGTCCTCATCTTTGACGCCGGTAAGGATGAATGTGTTCCCCAAAGCGCTCGTGACTCACTCTGGGAGGCCATGGGCCGACCCGAGCGCTACACCATCGATTCGAACCACCGGCATGCGTTCTACACCATGACGCCGCTCAACCTCAACTGGGCGCGTAAACGGATCTGGGACTTCTTCCAATCACGGTTGCTGGAGCCGGAGGAGAAGTGAACCGCAATGGCGTCGTGATCTGGGGGCGCGAGTCGCGCCGACCATCTACAGAACGCGGACCCGGTGCATGGCTCCGTCCTTGCCGCCGCAAGGGTGTGCCTGGCTCCGCTCCCATCGCGCCTCTTGACGCAAGTACAGCGGCTACTTCACAACCCTGCTGCATCCGCGGCGATCTCGGCGGCAATGGCCTCGAGGGCCTGCGACAGGGCTCGCACGACCGCGTCGACGCTGTTGCCGTCAGCTGGTCGGTTCGCTTCATAGATCTTCGCGAGCAGCGGCGTCTCATAGCCTTTGGCCCCGCCGTCACGAACTTCGATCTCGAGCCTCGCCAGCGCCTGCGGACCCGACGGAGAGTCGACCTGCTCGAGGGCGACAACTCTGCCCGAGACAATCAGTGTACGACGGCCATCCATCGCCGAACCGAACTCGATGGCGAGCTTGTGCTCCACCATCTCGCCGAGACTCGAAGCCCATCGGTCTTTGGAGTAGTAGTCGATCCGCGTCGGCGATTTCTGAATGACGATCTGCGTCCGGTCGATTCTCTCCGAAATTGCGAATCGGGCAACCTCGAGGTTGAGGTCCGTCATGACCGCCCCAGAAGGGGACATGTCAAGGGTGTAGTAATCGAGATCGGGCGTCGAGGCGCACGATGAAAGAACCAGCATGAGTGAAATCGTGGCGAATCTGAACTTCATCATTTGCCTCCATCCGACCGACCCTGCGGTTTCGCCCCCCGGACCAATGCGTTGGGCTGCTCCGACAGGGACTGAGAGAACCGCTTCAGACTGCGGGTTGTCGCCTCGAGGTTGTCGAGAATCTGCTCGAGGGTGGGCCGCTTGCCCTCGACGAGATCGCTCGCGTTTCCGCTCACCTCCTGGAGATACTGCAGGGTCACGGCCAACGATGCGGTCAGCTCCTCGAGTTGCTTTGAAGCCTCAGCGCTGAGGTCCTGGAAATTCACCATGGTCGCGTTGAGAGGCTCGCGATTCTCCTCGACGGCGGCATTGAGGTTTGTCAACAGATCGGTGGCGGAATTCTCGAGACTCACCAACCGCTCGACGATCTCCGCCAGACCGGCTCGATTGTCCTCGATGACTCCATCCAGATTCTCGACGGTCGATGTGCTCGCCGTGAGAGTCTTTTCGAGCGCCGCAACCACGGCGGCGAGATCCACCATCTCCTCGCCGGACTCCTTGGCGAGCGTCCGGGCTCGTTCGACTCCGAGCATGGTGTTGAGGCTGTCGAGCAGAGTATCCAACCGAGTCATCACGCTTTCGAGGTTGGGAATATCGACAAAACCGCCTGAATTGGTGTGGGACGTGATTTCATCGCCGGAGACATGGAGCGGCTGATCCGTACCGCCGGTCGAGATCTCGAGGTGTTTGCCCGTCGTCAAGCTGATCTGTTCGATGGTGGCGACGCTTCCGTGATTGACGGGCACATCGGCAGGCACTTCGAAGATCACCCGAATGCTCGACCGGTCTTCGGGATCGGCGACAATCTCGAGGACCTTGCCGGCCTTGACCCCGCCGAATCGGACCTCCGCACCCAGGTTGAGACCGATGATGCTCGTAAAGTCGGCGGAGTACCGGTTCATGGACTCCGCCCCCGATCCACAGCCGCGGATGGCCGCAACAAAGGCCACCATGACCAGCAGGCTGGCCACGACCATGGCGCCGGCCTTGATTTCGGTTGCGGTGAAGTTGCTTTGCTTCGCTGGCATGGTCCTCTCGATTCAATCGATGTTAGTGAGTGATCGGGCGTAGTCGGTGTCGACGGTGTCTGAATCATCCGGCCGACGGGCAAAGAACTGCTGGATGTAAGGGTGTGTCGATCGTTCGAGCTCATCCAGTGAGCCGATCCCGGCCACCCGGCCCTTGTGCAGGACGCAGACTCGGTCGGCGATGATTTTGACGCTTTCCATCTCGTGGGTCACAACGACGCTGGTCAGGTTGAAGGTCGACTGCATGGTCCGAATCAGTTCATCGAGCCCCGCGGCGACGATGGGATCGAGTCCCGCGGACGGTTCATCATAGAAGATGATGACGGGATCCATGGCCATGGCCCGGGCGATGCCCGCCCGCTTTCTCATTCCGCCGCTGAGCTCGGAGGGCAGGTAGTCCTCGACCCCGCCCAAACCCACGAGTTCGAGCTTGATCCGCGTCATGATGTCGATGGTGGACTCCTCGAGCTTGGTGTGCTCCCGCAGGGGCAGGGCCACGTTGTCGGCCACCGACAGAGAACCGAGGAGGGCTGCACTCTGGAAACACATCCCCATCTTTCGTCGAATCGCCGTCAACTCTTCTGCGGTCATGGCCGTGAGGTCCTGGCCGTGAAAGAGGATTCTTCCAGCTCTCGGATCGATAAGTCCAACCAGGGAGCGGAGCAGGGTCGTCTTGCCCGAACCGCTGCCGCCGAGGATCACGAAGACCTCTCCCGGTTCGACCGTGAAATTGACCTGGTCGAGCACCACCCTGTCGCCATAGGCGACAACAAGATCTTCGACCACGATCACGGGTTCTTTGGCTTCCATGTTCACACGTAGTAGAACAGAATCGTGAAAACGAGGTCAACGATGATGATCAGAAAGATGGAGGTCACCACCGAGGCGGTGGTCTGACGGCCCACACCCTCGGCGCCTCCCTCGACCTGGAAACCGCGATAGACCCCGACCCAGCAGATGGCGATACCGAAGAAGACACTCTTGACCATCCCGGTGAGGAGGTCTTTCTCGACGATGGCTCCAATCGTCTGTGTGACGTAGATCTCGGTATCGACACCGACCACGAAGACCGACGATGCCCACCCACCGATGATCATGACGAGCATGGCGAGTGCGGTCACCGAGGGCACCGCGGTGACCATGGCGAGGAACTTCGGCGCGACGAGATACTTGATCGGGTTGACACCCATGACCTCGAGCGCGTCGATCTCTTCGTTGACCTTCATGGTGCCGATCTCGGCCGTGATCGCCGACCCGCAACGACCCGCGATCAGAATCGCCGTCATCAACGGCGCGAGCTCGCGCATGGCCGAGACTGCCACCAGATCGGCAATGTACCGGTTAGCTCCCCACTGAGCGAGGGTGTAGGAAGCCTGGAGGGCGATGATGACCCCGATGAGAAAGGAGATCATCGCAACGATGGGCAGCGAACGGACTCCGAACTCGACAAAGCTCTCGACAGCGCTCCGCCGGCGGAAACCCATTCCCTTGAACGGCGCAATCACCAGCCAGACCATGGTATCGACCATGAGCACCGACACCTGGAGCGCGGCTTTGAGCTGCTCCAACGCCCACCGGCCGACGCGCCCGAAGAAACCGATCATCAGGCCGGTCTGACCTCGAAGATGCTGTCAAGACGGGCCAGCTCCAGCACTTTCATCACCGATGTCGATGGCGCCATGAGGACGAAGTTCTTACCGTTTTCCTTGGCACTTCTGAGACCCTCGACCAGCGTCGCGACCCCCGAGGAGTCCATATAGCTCACTCCGCCGAGGTGGATTCCCACCCCGGTGGCTGCCTTGGGAACCGCCTTGAGCACGACTGTCCGCAGCTCGGGCGAGCTGTAGAGATCGATATCACCCTCAACGGTAATGATGGTCTCGTCCCCCGTGTTCGTCGTTTCAATCCTCACTGCCAACCTCGTGTTTCGCTCATCTATGGAGTCTCATGGTGACACAGTTCCCGCTGGTCGTGCCCGGGCAGAAGTGAACCTCGTCGAAGACCTCGTGGATCAACTTGACGCCGAGCCCGCCGGGCACGAGTTCGTGCTCAGCGGGTTTGACCAGGGGCCGGTACTCGCTGCATTCGCTCGGGCAGGGTGTTCCCTGGTCGCTCACCGTGATCTCGATCCACTCCTCGGACGCCGAGAGTATCAGTTCGACGGCCTCATCCGTCCGCCCCTTGTAGGCATGGCGGATGGCGTTGGAACAGGCTTCATCGACCGCGAGGACCACCTCGTGGCGTCGATCGGGCATAAGACCAAAGACCTCGAGCCAGACCTGGATCACCCCTCGGATGACACCCAGGAGCCTGGGATCGGAGGACACCTGGAGCCGGATGTCGTCAGTCGGCATGGCCGTGGTACCTCAGAGCAATCATGGTGCAATCATCATGCGGCGCGAGTGGGCTGCAGTAGCTGTCGACATCATCGAGGATCGCCTCGATGAGCGCCTGTGGTCCGTTTTCGAACCGCGCTCGGGCCACCTTTTCGAGCCCCTCGAGACCGTACTCGTCATCCTCTCGACCCTCGACCGAGCTGCCATCGGGGCTCTTCGCCTCCGCGATGCCGTCAGTGTAGAGCAGGATGGTCTCCCCGGGTCTCATGACCTTCTCTTCATCCTTCCAGTCCAATCCCGGCAGGATCCCCAGCGGTGGTCCCGACGCCGGGAGGATGGTGTTCACCCGGTCGCTGGAGATTCGCAGCACCGGATGATGACCCGCGTTGGCCGCCATCAAGTGGCCGGTCCGAAGGTTGAGGGCCACCAACGCCGCGGTGCAGAAGGTCCCGCGCCGAGAACGGCCCACCATCCTTTCGTTGAGGCGGCGTAGAACCTCGGCGGGGGACGCGGCGCCGGCGGCGTAGAGGCGGAACTCCGCCAGAAGCAGCGCCATCGTGAGGGCGGCGGGCACCCCTTTGCCGCTGACATCGCCGATGAGCAGGCCGATGTGATCTTCATCGAGCCGGGCGAAATCGTAGAAGTCGCCACCGACCACCCGGGCCGGCCGGGTCAGACCGTAGACATCCAAACGCGGGTCATCGGTCGGCCAATCGCGGACGAGGAAACCCTCCTGGATGGTCCATGCAGCCTCGATATCCTGATCGACGCGCTGCTTTTCGAGCAGATCCTGGTGGATCCTCGCGTTTTCAAGGGCGAGTCCGGCGCTGTTGCCGGCTGCCGCCGCGAGCAGCATATCGTCCTCGGAGTACTCGTGATCGGCCAGATCGGTGTCGATATACAAGATGCCCCGGATTGCGTTCTGGGTCCGGATGGGGACACACAGAATCGAGGTCAGGTTGAGCGCCGCGATGCTGGCGGTCGGGTCGACCACGCGATCGGTACGGGCCGATTGGAAGAGCACATTCTCGCCGTCGCGGAGAACCCGGGTGGCCACGCTCTCGCTGATCTCGATCTCGTCGAGTCCCGCCAATCGGGGTATCCCGTCGCGGATGGTGTGGACATGTCCGCACTCCGGACATGGTTTCAGCTCGCCGTCCTCGCCGGCAAAGAGCACCGCACCTCGTTGGGCGCGGACCGCACGCATGGTTGTCGAGAGGATGTTGTCCACGAGCTCGCACGGATCGAAGTTCGACGACAACGCATTCATCAGGGTGTAGGCGGCCTCGAGAAGCTCCTTGGATCGAGACGACGGCGGCGCCTTCGCTCGACCGGACGGGTCGATGATTGTCTGGAGAAAAACCGTCTTCTCCACCGGGGGCGTCTCAACACCTCTGCTCAACGAAAACATCAGCGATGTGTTGCCGATCCGGATTTCGTCTCCGTCTTCGAGTTGATGCACGGCGATGAGTTCGCCGTTGACGTGGGTGCCGTTTCTGCTTTCGAGATCGCGGCACTCATAGCCGTTCGCCATCTTGTGAATCCGCAGGTGTTGCCGCGAGGCCGCGAGATCGCGGATCACGAGGTCGCAATTCCCCCCGCGACCCACAACTATCGAGGCTCCAACCGGAACTCGCCGACCATCTTCTCCGCCACCGGTTGAGACAAATGCCTGTTGTATCGACGTCATCAAGGGTTCCTTCCCCTCCGACGCTACCGTGGCTTCAGCAACCACGCAAGAGATCCGTCGCGGCTCCCGGTGGAGTTGTCCGAGTGAACGACGATCCGATAAACTGGTTCATCTCTGGAGGTCAACCGTGAAGACAGCGAGCCGGATCGTCGTCGGATTGCTCCTCGCGGGAGCGTCACTGGGTTGCGATTCGGTGGAATTGACCATCAGTGTCGTCGAGGGAGGATCCGGCACCCTCGATGTCGCCAACGCCAACGACACCGAGTGGATCGACGCCCGGCTCGTCGTCGAGGCGGTCGAGAGCGACAACAGCAGGTCTTTCTGCTCGGAGGAAGACATCGGCAGATGGAAACCCGGCGAGTCGATTTCGGTTCCGGCCTGCGGTGAGAAGATCCGATTCACGCTGACCACAGGCGGTGAGACGGCGCGGTTCTCATACACGGGCGGGCAGCTCTTCCGGGTCTTCGGACGAAAGGAAGTCCCCGTTGCGCCGTGATTCGAAGGTAACCTAGGACCGCGACCGCTCAGCGGCAAAAATCGGGAGGTCAGAATGATGCGAAGATCACTTGGATTGACATTGACATTGACATTGGCGATTGTGATTGTCGGCTGTGGAGGCCCACAGATCCTGACCGAGAAACGGATGCTCGAGTGGGGACCCATGCTCAACCTCTACATGGCCACCAACATGGAGGGTGGAAACACCTATCCAAAAACCCTCGATGAGCTCCCACCGGAGATCTCAGCGGATCTCGAAAGGACCGACGGGTGGGGTAACCCGCTGCTCTATCGGCTTCTGCGGATCGACAAATACAATCTAATCTCCGCAGGACCCGACGGCGAATTCGGGAACGGGGATGACATCGTATTGGAGAATGGTTCTCTCTACGACCCGATGAAGATCTACGCGGAGAAACCGCTCAAGCTCTGATCGACCGCCTCACCAGGTCTCGAGTTCGTCCCGGAGATCAGGTGATAGATCGGAGCCCTCCAGTGCGAGTGCGGCGAAGGGCGCCGGCACATTCAGCCGCCGGGAGAGACGCGCCAGGCGAATCAAGAGACCTTCGGGGGTAGAGGAATCTACCCGCCCGGCCAGCCAGTCGAGGGTGGTTTCCACATCGCCGTGCATTCCTTCCCGCATGAGTAACTCGACGACTCGGGTCGCCATCCTGAGTTCGACTTCGGTATCTGGCGCGCGTCGGACGATTTCGACCCAGATCTGAGCAGGCAGCCCGACATCACCCGCTCGAACCGCCGCCTCGAGCGCAGGGAGCACGGCCGGCGCCGCCCGCGACGGGACACCGGCCTGAACCGCGATGTTCCACAAGGCCGCCGCGGCCTCGGCGTCATCCGGTCGCTCGGCCAGCAATGCCTCGAGGCCCGCCATGGCTTGCTCGATACGACCTCGCCGCGCATCTTCGACCAACCGTTCGACCTTCGCCGAGTCGTGGACCGTTTCCAACCGGTCGTGGACCGGCTCGATAAACCGCTCCTCGATTCTCAGCGAATCGACGAGAAAGGCGAAACCGACCCCGAAGACAAAACCTCCGACATGGGCGAGGAAACCCACGTCACCGAGGTCGGCGATACTGAAGTAAGCCCAGATGCCCATGGCGAACGCGAGCTCGCCTACGGCCCAGAGACCCAGCATGATCCACGCCGGGGCCGAGAAGGTCCCCTGATAGATCCGGATCATCCAGACAAAGTAGAAAAAGGTGATCCTGCTGTTCCAGTAGCGCACCGCAAAGGCGCCCATGACCCCGGCAATGGCGCCCGAGGCGCCGATAAGTGGTTCCATCAGATTCGGGTAGCGGGCGACGAAGACGAGGGCCGCCGCGACTCCGGAGAGCAGATAGAAGACCGCAAAGAGCGGCCGTCCCCAGGCATCCTCCACCGCCGGAGCGACCAGATAGAAGATGAAGAGGTTGCCGAGCAGATGCAGGAACCCGACGTGGATGAAGGTGTGGGTGACGAGGTTGGCGGCCTTCATGTCCGCCGGCACCAGCCCCCAACGCCAGAACGGCAACCGGTTTCGCGCCGAGAAGTAATCGGCGGTGAGCCCATCCAGCGTCTCCTGCTCAGCCCTGATTTGCCCCGCGCTCGCCGGAGGGACCGGATCGTCCTCGAACGACTGCCGCAACGAGTAGTACCTGAATCCCTTGAGCTGCGAATCCATCTCGAGATGGGGGTGGTCGATGAAGTACTCCACCGCCCGCGTCTCGGCCTCAACCACCGCTTCTTCGTCTCCCGGAGCGATCAGCGTGTAGACAAAGGCGATCAGACAGAGCCCGATGATGCTGAGGGTGACCCACGGCATCCTTCGCACTGTCGCCTGATCGGATCCAATGGGGATCAGCATGGGTCTCCTCGATGGGTTGTTCCAACCTCACCATCATCCCACGGACCATTTGGTGAACCCGCGTCCGTATCCGTGTCCGAAATTCATAATTCATAATTCATAATTCGATGCTTGCCCTCAAACCCCCAAACTCACCTGATCCACAATCCCGACAACAACCGCTCGAATCGGCGCGTCCGGTTCGTCGAGAACCTGTCTTGCGCCGGTTCCCTCATCGAGGATGAGGACCGTTTCGCCGGCCCCGGCATCAACGGTGTCGAGGGCGATGACATAGTCCCCGGTCGCTTTGCCCTGGAGATCGAGGAGATCCACCAGCAACATCCGTTGGCCCGTGATGATGGGGAGGTGGATTGTGGAGACCACCGTTCCCGTGATCTTGCCGATCTTCATGATTCCACCTCGTTGACATGGTCGACGATCCCGATGATCGCGTGATCAATGGGTACAAAGGTATCCGGCATGGCCACTGCGGCCTCGCGGCTGGCGACAAAGTAGACCAGCTCCTCCGGACCCGCCATGTTGACCGCGTCGGCGGCCACCACTGCGCCGCCCTTGGGTTCGAGCCGACGATCCAGAGGCTGGAGGATGAGCAGCCGGGTGCCCTCCAACCTGGGGGTGATGGTCGATGCGACGACGGTTCCGATGACACGGGCAAGATGCATCTCACACCTCCTCTTGGTTAATACGCGTCCAAAACTCCGAGCCGGCCTCGATATTGGCAAGCATCTCCTCGTGGAACTGGGGGATGACGACGGCGGCAATGAGGGTTTCGGGAGAGGCAAGGCGATCCACCGCCGCCTCCACCGCGGCCTCGACCTCGGCGAGCGGTCCCGAAAAGGCGCAGTAGCCCTTGCCGCCGATGCGATCGGCGAGGCGGATTTCCAACAGCGAAACTTCGGCGCCCTTGAGCCCACAGTCGGCGGCACCGATGGTCGCCGCAACGGTCCGCGTCTCAACCATCCCCAGGGCCTCCCCCGAGCTCGGACGACGCCGTCCGAGGAGGGCCTGGACCACATTGGGGTGAACGGCGGGCAGAAAGAGCTGATCGAGCAGGCTCTCGGTGCCGGTCTCGAGACCGGCCTGAAATGCTTCATCGACGCATGCGACGTCGCCGGCGACGAGAATCAGGTAGTTCCCGGGATGCACGGTCCCGGCATAGGCGAGATCGACCGGCGCCCGTTTAACCATGGCGTCGCCCGCCCGGACTCCGAAGGCGATGGAGCCGAACTCGAGCAGCGCGATGGCAGATTGATCGGCGAGGGTCACACGATCCTCAGACCGCCGGCCACCGCGAGCCGACGCTCGCGGGAGAGGCTGCGCGGTCGGGTCAGACCCTCACCGGTGGGGCTGGCGATGGAAAACGACGTGAATCCCTCACCGCCGTCGCCGAGTCCGGCGAGGGTGGCGGCGTTGGCGACAAAGATGCTGACATCGGTCTCGCGCGCCATCCGGGTGATGACATCCACGTTGCGGGTGAAGACCGAGGCGGTGTGGCAGCAGCCGTGCTCGGCCTGGACCGCGAGTTCGATCGCGCGGTTCACATCAGGTACCCGCGCCACCGGCATCACCGGCATCATCTGCTCGGTCCAGATCAAGCTGTGGGTGACGGGCACATCGGCCACCAC
>CBESWV010000074.1:0-15226 GCA_965533305.1 uncultured bacterium
CCGGCGGATGCAGCGCCAAATCCGGACGGAACCAAGGAGCCCGCAATTCATAATTCATAATTCATAATTCGATACTCCCGCCATCAAGCCCCACGCCCTCAAGCCCACTCCCCTGCTAAACTCGCTCGGCTCGGCGTGGGAGGCTTTGTGCACGACACCATCGACTACGCCGAGGTCGGCCTCAGGGTCGGCCTCGAGGTCCACCAGCAACTACTCACCGAAAAGAAAATGTTCTGCCACTGTCCGGCGGGGATCTACACCACCGAACACGATGGATCGATACTGCGCCACATGCGGCCGACCCTGTCGGAGCTCGGGGAGTACGACGGCACGGCGCTGATGGAGTTCAAAACAAAGAAGAACATCATCTATCTGCTCCACCGCTCCAACACCTGCACCTACGAGATGGATGACACGCCGCCATTCCTCGTCAATCAGCAGTCGTTGGATATCGCCATCGAACAATGTTTGATGCTCGGCTGCGACATCGTCGACGAGGTCCACATTGCGCGCAAGCAGTACCTTGACGGGTCGATTCCAACCGGATTCCAACGCACCGCCATAGTCGGAGTCGAGGGCAAGTTACCCTTCCGCGACCGCGAGATCAGCATCACCCAGGTCAGCGTCGAAGAGGACTCGTGCCGAGAGGTCTCGGACCGCGGCCACCTCATTGTCTGGCGCACCGACCGGCTCGGAATGCCCCTCATCGAAACCGTCACCGGCCCCGATCTGAGGACACCCGAAGAGGTCGAGGACGCCATCCTCCTGGTCGGCCGGGTCTGCCGCTCCACCGGCCACGTCCGGGTAGGGATGGGCGCGAGCCGGCAGGATGTCAACGTCTCGGTGCGCGGCGGCCGGCGGGTTGAGATCAAGGGCGTACCCAAGGCAGGATGGGCGCCTCCCCTGGTCCACGGCGAAGCGGTGCGGCAGGTCAATCTGCTGAAACTTCGGGACGATCTCAATGCACAGGGAATCTCCGAGCCCGATGACATCAACATTGAACACCATGATGTCACCGAGCTGGTAACCGATACGACCATCGATGTTTTCAAGCTCGATTCCTGGGACCGCTTCCTCACCGATGAGGACCGACGACCAGGCTTCGAGTGCGGCGCCGGTTCGTTCTGTGTTCGCGCAATCAAGCTCACTGGTCTCGCCGACACCCTTTCGTGGCCGACTCAACCCGAAAGAACATTCGCAGACGAATTGAAGGGCCGGGTGCGGGTGATCGCAGGGCTCGATCAGCATCCGATCCTCCTCCACTCGGCGGACTGGCCTGTAAAGGCGAAGAACGAACTCGAGACGCTGCGCACGAAGCTCGACTGTACCGATGCCGACGGCCTTGTCGTCGTCTGGGGCGCCGAAGGGGACACCCTCACCGCTACCGAGGAGATTCGACTTCGCTATGTGGATGCCCTCGACGGCATCCCCAACGAAACCCGCCAGCCCTTCGAGGATGGTTCCACCGACTTCGAGCGGATCCTCCCCGGACCAGACCGGATGTACCCCGACACCGACAGTCCGCCGCAACGGGTGACCCGCGATCGGGTCGAGCGGCTCCAGGCGCCGCTTCCCGAACCGCCCTGGGTCCGGGAAGAACGCTATACCGCTGCGGGCGTCCCACGACCGGTCATCCACTACCTCATTCGCAGGGGCGGAGCAAGACTCGTGGATGCGGTTGCAGCGGCCGCCTCGGCCGATCTGAAACGCGCATGTTTCTTTTTCGGCGAACGGATCAAAGGACTGCGCCGCGCCGGTATCGCGGTGGACGCCATCGACACCATCTGCTGGATCGATCTCTTCGCGCTCGCGGAGCGCGATCCCGTCCTCTGGGAAGCCGCTGACGAGCTCGTGCGGTGGATGGCCGAAAATCAAACCCACGGCGTCGAAGAATACACACGCGCCGCCGGCCTCGGCACGAAGCCGGACAATTGGCGGGATCGGGTCGCCGGGTGGGTCGCCGAGTCCAGGCCCGATTACCCCTTCGGAGGCGACAGCCAGAGGGTCCGTTATTTGCTTGGGATCGCCATGGCCGAGCTCCGCGGCAGGGTCCCTGCAAACGAGGTCGAGGATGCTATCCGCACCGAGATGGGAGCGAAGAATGACTGACACGGTTGATCCCCTCAAGGGCTACCGGGGCCGCGCCCGAGCAAAGCTGGAAGAGCTTGGGATGCGAGTCTGGTCCGATGTCCGGCTGGTCAACACCGCGGGCAGTGTCTTCGAGGGGGTGGTCCTGCCCCGTTCTGGAAACTTCGACGATCTCCACATCGTGCTCAAGCTCAAGACCGGCTACAACGTCGGCGTCCACATCGACCGGGTGGAGAGCATGGAGGAGCTGGGCTACAAAGAGGCGCACTACAAGATCCCCGAGCAGGAGTTTCCGGTGAGCCCCGATCTGCCGAGCGTCACCCTGCTCGGCACCGGCGGCACCATCGCGTCGCGCCTCGACTACCGAACCGGGGCTGTGATCCCGGCCTTCACCCCCGGTGAACTCTATGGCGCGGTGCCCGAGCTTGCCGATATCTGCAACCTCACCACCAAGAAAATCTTCGGTGTCTTCTCCGAGAACATGAGCTGGCCGCAGTACAAGGAACTGGCAGAAAACATCGGTCGTGAGATCGAGGGCGGCGCCGCCGGGATCGTCATCGGCCACGGCACCGACACCATGGGTCACACCGCCGCGGTGCTCAGTTTCATGGTTCAGGACTCACCGGTGCCCATCGTCATCGTCGGCAGCCAACGCTCGTCCGACCGGCCGTCATCCGACGCGGCATTGAACCTCATCCACGCTGTTCGGACCGCCGCCTACGGCGATATCGCCGAGGTCCAGATCTGCATGTTCGGCCCGACCTCGGATCGCTACGGTCTGCTCCACCGCGGCACCCGCTGCCGCAAGATGCACTCCTCCTACCGCAGCACCTTCCGCACGGTTGGCGACATCCCACTGTCCATCGTCAGCCGCGACGACTTCACCATTCTCAACGATGACTATGTCCGTCGCGACCCGTCACGCCGGGTGAAGATCGACACCGCCTACGACGACCGGGTCACAATCCTCTACTACTACCCGGGGATGAAGCCCGATCTTGTGGACGCCCTGGTTGAAAAGGGCTACAAGGGCATCGTCATCGCCGGCACCGGGCTCGGCCATGTCAACAGCCCGCTCTATCCGGCCCTGGAACGCGCGGCGGTCGCCGGGGTCCACGTGGTGATGACCGTACAGACGCTGTGGGGCTTCGCGCAGATGTATGTCTACGAGACCGGCCGCGATCTCATGGACATCGGTGTCGTGCCGCTGGACAACATGCTCCCCGAAACCGCGCTCATGAAGTTGGGCTGGGTGCTCGGTCACACCGATGATCACGCACGGGTCATGGAGATGATGCGAACGCCGATCAGCCACGAGATCACCGAACGCGAACCGCACAACGGGTATCTCATCCTCCAGGGCGGGTTGCCCGAGACCGAGGAGTTCGTGAAGTCACACTGGAAGTAATTTTCGGCCGTTTCCATCGCTACGCTCCGGCTCCAGCCGAAAATTACTGTTGAGGATTGAACTCGGCGAACCGGGCACCTTGTAGCGCCCACGTCTCGTGGGCGATGGAACCAACCCTCATCGAATCACAACCATCGCCGACGGGACGTCGGCGCCACCTCCGGTGTCACCATACCCTCGCGACGCGACCCTGCGGGCGGCGCGGGTTATGATCGTATCCATGACACGCCCGATAACCGAAAGCAGCCCACCGGCGGAAGACCGCGTTACGCGGTATCCGCTGCACATCACCCTGGCCGCTGTCTTTGTCACCGCGATCGTCGTCTTCGGGGTGGCGGTGATCGCCTACAGCTATATCCAGGGGCGCCGCGTCGAACTTCTCGGCGCCGAGGATCTGATGGACAGGATCGGCCGCCAACTGAGCGCCGACATCGCCGGTCTCTATCAGCCGGCACAGGGGTTGGTGGACATCACGTCCAGGAGCGCCATCTGGGCAGGCGACACCCTCGAGGAAAGGTTGGCCGCACTGCCGCCGGTCGCCGAGGCGCTCAAGCTGAACTCGTCGATCTCCGCCTTCTACATCGGCTACGAAGACGGAGATTTCTTTCTCATCCGAACCCTCCATCAAAACCAACTGGCCGGCGAGACTCTCGAGGCGCCCGATGGCAGCGCCTACGCGATCCAGAGTATCGAACGAGGTTCGACCGACCCGGTGGAAACCCTGCTTTTCTTCGACGAAAGACTGCAATTGATCGAACGGCGTCCCCTCGAGGGAACCGATTTTGATCCCCGGGAGCGCGACTGGTATCGCCGGGGCGCGGCTTCCGACGCCCAGATCGCCACGGATTACTACATCTTCTTCACCACCGGTGAGGTGGGACTCACCTTTGCCCGCCGGCTTTTCAACGGAGGCGGCGTGGTGGGTGCGGACATCACCCTCGAAACTCTGGAGAGCGGTCTCGCCCGGGAACGCATCACTGAGTCCACCAGGCTCGCCATCACCGATCTGACGGGACGGGTCATCGCCCTGTCGGAATCTGAGCTCACCGCCAGCTTGCCGACAGGGTCCGAGCCGGGCTCGGTCTCCATGCCACGGCTCGCCGACCTTGACGACCCCGCCTACCGGGCGTTGGCGGATCGACTCGGCGGTGCCGAAGACTCGAACCGATTCGAGGTTGATGTCGATGGTGCAAGCTGGCTTGCATCGGCCACCACGCTCCCGGCCCGGTCGGGCCGAGAGATCCTCCTCCTGACAGCGATCCCCCGGAACGAACTGCTCGCCGATGTCGATCGGATCCGCAATCGCAGCCTGCTCATCTCGGGGGTGATCCTCGCCCTCGCCATCGCTCTCGTGTTGTGGATCTCCCGCAACGTGTCGAAGTCTCTCCGCTCCCTCGTGGCCGAGGCCGCCGATATCCGTCGCTTCAAGCTCGGGCGGTCGTTCAAGGTAACCTCACGCATCACCGAGGTTGCGGAGCTCGCCGAGACCATGGGAATCATGAAGGACTCGTTACAACAATTCTTCGAGATTTCGCGGGCGCTGTCGGCGGAGAAGGACCAACGACGACTCCTCGAGATGATCCTCCGTGAGGCCTGCAAGGTCGCCCACGCCGACGGTGGTGCGATCCTCATGTTCACCGACGACGAGTCCTCACTCGAGGTCGCCATCCTCGAAATCGACCGCGCCGGGGTCCACTTCGGCGGCACCAGCGAAGTCGAATCGCCGATCGCCCCGGTCCCGGTTCACTCCGATCTCGATGTCGCTGGCCGGCCCGGCCTCGATGCCGAGACCGCCCGCGAGCTCACGACGATCAGAATCAACGACACCGCCGACGATTTCCGTTTCGATCTGCGCCGGATCCACGAACGATTCAATCACGACGACTACGAGTGCCGATCGGTGATGAGCGTGCCTCTGGCCGACCAGAAGGGCGATCTCGTCGGGCTCATGCAACTGGTCAACGCGAGGGACGCGTCGGGAACCATCTCGGTCTTCGACCCGGAGGTCGTCCCCTTTGTCGAGGCCCTTTCATCCGACGCCGCGGTCGCCCTCGATCTCCGCCGCCTGCTCAAGGCCCAGAAGGACCTCCTGGAGGCCTTCATCCACGTGGTTGCGGGTGCCATCGACGCCAAGTCTCCCTACACCCACGGCCACTGCCAGCGGGTCCCCGTGATCGCCAAACACCTCGCAAAGGTGGCGCACGACTCCGCGGCACCGCCATTCGACGACTTCCAACTCACCGAGGACGAGTGGTACGAGCTCCATATCGCGAGCTGGCTGCACGACTGCGGCAAGGTCACCACCCCCGAATACGTCGTCGACAAGTCGACCAAGCTCGAGACCCTCTACGATCGAATCCACGAGATCCGCACCCGTTTCGAGGTGCTTTGGCGCGACGCCGAGATCGAGTACCTGCGTGTGTGCGCCGACGGGTTGCCCGAAAATCCGGAGGCCCGCCGACGTCTCGAAGAGCGGTGGGACGAGATCCGCGAGGACTGGGCCTTCATCTCCGAGTGCAATCAGGGCGAGATCTTCATGATCCAGGAGCGACTCGATCGCGTCGACAGAATCGCGTCAAAGACATGGGAACGACATCTCGACGACCGCCTCGGGCTATCCCACGAAGAACTCGAACGCAAGAAGCGCGTTCCAGGAGCAAATCTGCCGGCCACCGAATATCTCCTCGCCGACAAGATCGAGCACCTCATCGAACGACCGGGCGACGGACCGATCTTCGGCGAGAACCCGCACGGCTTCGACATGGATGTGCCCGAGTATCTCTACAACCAGGGCGAGATCTACAATCTGTGCATCCAGCGGGGGACCCTCACCACCGAAGAACGCTTCAAGATCAACGACCACATCATCCAGACGATCAACATGCTCGGACGGCTGCCCTTCCCGCGCGAGCTCAAGCGGGTCACCGACTGGGCCGGAAACCACCACGAAAAGCTCGACGGCACCGGCTATCCACGCCGCCTCGGCAAGGATGACCTTTCAATCCCGGAAAGGGTCATGGCCATCGCCGATGTCTTCGAGGCTCTCACCGCCACCGACCGGCCGTATATGAGGCCCAAGACGATGAGCGTCGCGCTCAAGATCATGGCTTCCATGCGCGACAGCGGCCATCTCTGCCCCGATCTCTTCGAGCTCTTCTTGGATAGCGGAGTCTGGCTCGATTACGGCCGGCAGTATCTCCAATCAGAGCAGATGGATGAGATCGACATCTCGCAGCTCAAGGGAGCTGCAAGACACCAATTATGAGTTATGAATTATGAATGACATCGCACCGAACTGCGACTGCGATAGTAGGTCGGGTGCAGCGCAATTCAATATGAATTTTGAATTTCATCGCAGATGCTCACAGGGGCGCCGAGGAGCTTCTGCAATTCATAACTCATAATTCATAACTCATAATTCAATAAGCTCCACCAGCGCATCCTCGAGGTGTTCGATCTGGTCCTCACCAAGCTTCTGCCCCGTCAGGCTGACGAGATAAAGCGCGCCCCCGAGAACCACCCCCAGCGGCAGACTGAGCAGCGCCCACGGAGTCTGATCCATGGCCCATTGGGCATAACCCCAGGTGACACCGACCAGCAGGCTGAAACCGAGGCCGAAGGAGAGAAACATATAGAAGGTCCAGATGTGCGGGTGAGGGGCAAATCGACCCCGCACCACCGCTCCGCCCTCGTCAGCCTCTTCTGCGGTCACGCTGAGCCAGGGCGACCACACCCGCTGCTCCTCTTCGGGTACGAATAGCTCCGCGTGGCGGCCTACCGAGACTCCGGTGCAGTTCGGGCATTCGGGCAGGCGTTCGCGCAGCTTCTCCATGACCTGGTCAGGATCGTCGGCGAGTTCGAGCTCGAAACGGGGGCGAACGCGTTGTGCTGTCATGATTGATACGAGATCAGGAATCAATTGTAGCGTATCGCGGTCGCCCACAGATCACACAGAGAGTCACGGATAACTTCGCACCATCGCAGGGTTGAAACGCAAAGACCGCAAAGCCATCGCAACTGAGAGTTGGTCATGCGTTGCGTGGAGGCTGCCTGACTTCGTGGCGACGATATCTCGGCTGGAGCTTGTCTGAAGGGCAAGCTGGAAGCTCGCCCCTACAATGCGCCGGAGGAGGGCACGGGCTTGTGATGGTTGTAGGGGTGGGCATCCTGCCTGCCCTTCAGAGGTCTTGAAGCAGTCTGGACATCATCACGAAGTCAGACCTTCGTCAAGTAAGCAATCGCCCTCTCTCAATTGCGATGGTGCGATGGGTCAAAAATGCGCTGCTCTTTGCGATGGTCATTGCGACCTTGGCGGTCTTTGCGGTGAAACAGCGATGGGCGCGGGCTGCCGAAGTCTCGCTCACCCTCGACGGGGATCATCGTCTTCGACATACTCGGACCGTGATTCTCAGACGTTCACTATTGTTCCCCAGCGTTCTTGGTGCGCTTCTCCTTACATTGGACGGCTGTGGTGGAAAAGAGGAGACCACACGACCGCTGCTGGATTCCCTCCACGCCGCCGATGTGCTGGTCGAGCAACACGTGCTGACAGATCCCCACTCGGTCGACCAGAATCGTCTCGTGCGGGGCTGGCGGTTACTTCGTCAATCGGGTGGTCCTCGGTGGGCTCCCAGCGGCTCGGAATCCGTGGTTGAGTTCGTCAACGTCCGGAATCGGCCGCGAAGTCTGGAGATCCGGGCTGCCGTCGATGATACGAGCACCCAAACCAGGGTGCGGGCCCGGTGGGAAGGCCGCGACCTCGGCGAGTTCGAGTTCACCGAACGCACCTCGATCCCTCTTCCTGCTGATCTTCCCTTGGGCCGAATTGCCATCGCCCTCGAGTTCACGGACACGGCCGGGATCGCCATCGAGCGCATTTCGATTGCCCCCTGTCTGGTACCCGGCGAGATCCTCATCGGCTCTGATGGGATCGAGCAAGGCGGCGGGTCGATTCTCGAGGTCGTTCGTAGGGTGCAGCCCGGGGCGAGGATGCTCGTCGAATTCGAAGCTCCCGCCGGAGCCCAGCCTGACCAGCGCTTTTCCATCACGGTGGATCGCGGACACGGCGATCCTCGAGAGGTCTTCTCGTGGCGAACAGGCGAGAGCTCGAATTCCGCCCCCGCAAGGTCAGTTCAGGCACCCCTGGGCGATGAGTCCGGACTCGTGCGGATCAGGTTGATCGGGGAGGGCGGCGGACGGCCCGCGCGTTGGACCGCCCCACGAATCATCGAGGACCGAGTGCCCATGTCGTCTCTGAATCCCCCAACCATCAGCTCGCCACCCCGTCTCGTGGTGCTCTATGTCATGGACGCGCTCCGATCTGACCATGTGGGACATCTCGGCGAGGGTGGCCATCTGACGCCGAATATCGACCACCTGGCGGCCGAAGGCACTACCTTTGAGTCCCACTTCGCGGTGGCGCCCAACACACCTCCATCCACCAGGGCGCTCTTCAGCGGGTTGGTCATGCTCGATGATCGCCAGCTTCCGAGTCCGGGCCCCCCACGAATGGCCGAGATCTTCCGGAAAGCCGGGTATCGCACCGTCTCGATCACCGGAAACCCGCATCTCTCAGCGGACCTCGATCTCGGCACCGGCTTCGAGTCGGTCGAAATGCTCCGAGTCCGGGAAGACCACCACCCTGAGCACCCGCCGACGATCAACAACAGTGCGGAGATGCTCCACGAGGCGGCGCTGAGATGGATCGACCAACTTGGACCCGACGAGCGCGGTTTCCTCTACATCCACTCCATGAACCCGCACAACCCCTACACACCTCCCCGAGAGTTCCTCGATCGCTTCGCCCCCCCCGGTGGATCGACCATCGACGGGCGAACCCGAACCCTCGTAGCCGTCCGCGATCTCAAGCGCGACGTCACCCCCGACGATGTCGATCGTCTCAAGAGTCTCTATGCGGCCAGTGTCGCTTACAACGATGGTGAACTCGGCCAGCTTCTCGAAGAGATCGGACAAAGGTTCGAGCCGAACCAGGTATTGATCGCACTCACCTCAGACCACGGCGAAGAGCTCTTCGAACACGACGGCGTCCTGCACGGCTACAGCCTCTACGACGAGATGCTCCGGATCCCGCTGATCCTCCGGTGGCCCGGGCACCTCGGCCCCTCCACGATCAATGCGCTGACCAACACCCGTGATCTCCACGCCTCGATGGTCGAGCTGGCGGGCGGTTCGGCCGATGAATCCACGGGATCATCGCTCTGGCCTCTGATGAGCGGTCGAAGCGCACCGGACGCGCGACCTCCCATCACCTTCGCCGCCGCTCCGGGACTCGAAGGAGCGGTCATGGCTCGCTCCCATCGATGGAAACTGATTCAAGTACCCCGCAACGGACCGAGGCGCGGCATGGGCAAGGGCCGCGGCCGAAGCTGGGATGTGGAGTACGTCTTCGATCTCGTCAGCGACCCGGACGAACAGCACAACCTCGCCGGCATCGACGAACTGGAGGTTGCCTGGCTTCGAACCCGGCTGACGGCATGGGTCGCGACCCAGCAGGCGCTGCAGCCGGTGCCGGGCGATCAGGTCATGGATGACGAAATCAAGGACCAGCTCGAAGCTCTGGGTTACATCGTCGAACATTGATTCCTGCCACCCGCCTGAACTCCAAAGCGTCCGTCGTCTTGAAACACAAAGGTCACTAAGAACCACCAAGGTCCCACCAAGCATCGCAGTATTGACCCGGACCCTCTCTTAAACGGAACGGGGACTCTCTCTTGAATGCCTGCGATGGGCCCAAATGAATGCCTTTGTGATTTCTTCGTGGTTCTTTGTGTCCTTCGTGTTTCAAATACATCGCGCCGGTGAGCTACGGCACGACGTAGAAGAGAACCGCAAAGAAGTGGAGAATGGTGCCGACGAGGACAAACACGTGCCAGATCGCGTGGCCGTACGGCAGCCGTCGCCAGGCGTAGAAAACGATCCCCGCGGTGTAGGCGAGACCCCCGAGAACCAGCAGCACCAGCCCACCCGTGGGCAACACCGCAAGCAGCGGCTTGACCGCGACAACCACGACCCAGCCCATGGCCACGTACAACGCCAACGAAAGCGCCGGCCACCGGTTCGGGAAGGCGATCTCGAGGACGATGCCCGCCACCGCGAGGCCCCAGACGACACCGAAGATCGACCACCCCCATGGTCCGCGCAGGGTCACCAGGGTGAACGGCGTATAGGTACCGGCGATGAGCAGAAAGATCGCCGCGTGGTCGAAGACCTGGAGTGCCTCTTTGGCCCGTGGGCTGGTGATGGAGTGATACAGAGTCGACGCGGTGTAGAGCACCACCATCGCCGCGCCGTAGATGCTGCAGGAAACCACGAGCCAGACATCACCGCGCAGCGCGGCCAGGGTCACAAGCACCGCCGACCCACCGATCGCGAGCAGCGCACCCACGCCGTGGGTGAGGCTGTTGGCGATCTCCTCACCGACGGTGTAGCGGTTCGCGCGGGTCGTGGTCTTCACGTCGTCCTCTCCGGTGGTGGGCCCAACGACCATCATCCTATCCGGTGGGAGAAACGGCAACCGCAAGACGGAAGTTCTCGGGCTCGAACGTGGTGCCATTTGTTGCATTGTTCGGCTGAGGTCGCTCCGGTGATTCATCAATATCGAGTCCGAACAATGCAACGGGTGGCTCCCTCGGCCACCAACGACTTGAGAACCATGCTCGGAGGCGCGTCTCTGATCCGTCTCAACCTTCGACCATGTCGAGGATCTCTCGAAGCTCCCGAATCTCATACGTCGGTTCAACCGCGTGACCGTTGGCCGCCCCGGCCGGGTTGTACCAACAGGTGTCGAGACCGAAGTTAGCGCCGCCGAGGATGTCCGAGCCGAGATTGTCACCGATCATCAACACCCGCTCTTTGGCGGGGCGATCGATTCGATCGAAGGCGAAGTCGAAAATCGCAGGATCCGGCTTGGCGAGACCGATCTCTCCCGAGATCACGATCTCGGTAAAACAATCGCGGATGGAAGACGCCGCGAACCGCGGCACCTGCACCTCGGCCAATCCGTTCGTGATCAGCAGCATCTCCACCTTACTCGTCAAATCGCGCAGGAGCTCTTCAGCGCCGTCGAGCAACGCGGTCTGTGCGCCCAGGATCGCGAGGTAACGGCGACTGAACTCCTCCGCGTCCGCCGTCAGTTCGAGGGCATCGAAGAGCCGATCGAATCGCGCGGTCTTGAGCTTTTCCTGGCTGATCTTCCCAAACTCAAAGTCGCGCCAGATCCGGGCGTTGATCTCGCTGTAGAGCGGTCCGATCTCGGGCTCATACGGTAATCCGCACGCCTCGAAAGCCCCCTCGAGCGCCGCCGCTTCGGCGGCGTCATAGTCGAAGAGAGTGCCGTCGGCATCGAAGAAGATCCAGTCATATTTCAAGGGTTCGACTCCACAACCACCCGGTCGAGCACCACCGCTCCGTGGGGTTGAGCCCACATGGTGATTCTGAGCGTGTGACGGCCCTGGTCGGGCACTCCCGGCAGCAGCAACCGAGCGTCCGGATCGTCGCCCTGCACCCGGAGAAGCACCGGGTCTTCACCATCCCAACGCACCTCGACCTCGGCTCCCCGCTGCGCGGTCCCGAGGAGCCAGCCCTCGATCCAGACCGAAGCTCCGGCCGGCAGATGGAGCGGAACGGTCACGGCCTGGCCGTCGCGGAGCATCCAGCCTCGGCGGTGGGTGAATCGCGAGAAGGTGCCCTCGGCCGGATGGGGCTGGCCGCCGTGGCGCCGCACCTGAGGGCTTTCAGCCTCGACCACCCGATCGGTCCGCAGCTCGATGGCGGCGACCAGACCGGCCGCGCCCAACAACCACACGGCCGTCCCCGCAGCGGCCACTCGCCGCGCGACCAGCGGTTTCCATCGTGTGGCCGTCCACACCAGCAGAACCACCACCAGCACCACAAGCGGAACCACCCAGGTCGCCGTTCGTGTCACCAGAAATGAAGGCAACAGCCAGGCCGTGTCGACCAGATAGGACCTGGCCAGGGCGTCGGCGGCCCACCAACCACCATCTCCGGGGTTGAGGGAGAGGTGGGGTCTCGTCACCAAAACCCACCAGACGGCGAGCGACGGCAGGAGAAGAACTTCGGCCGCGGCTCTCCATCGCTTCGGTTGACGCAGAATCATCCCACCTGCGAGGGCCACCGCGGGCAGCATGGGCACCAGATAACGCGCCGGCGGCGAACCGCCGCCATACCACTCGAGGGAGTGCAGCAGCGCCGCAACCGTCAGGCCACAGCCCAGCAGAAGCGTCCGCTCACCGGGACCGCCGCGCCGCCAAAGGGCGACCACGCCGGTAAGCGCCACCAGCCACAGGGGGGCGGAGAAAAGCAGACCACCGGCAGGATCGAAGGCCAGCCCGCCGACGACTCGGGCGGCCATCGCCGGATCCGAAGGAACGAGGTGGTGGAGGCGCCGGTAGATCCCAAAGGGGTGGCCCATGGTCACAAAGCCCACCGCCGCCGATGCCGCCGCGACTCCCAGGAGGGACAGAAGCCCGAAAACTCGACCCCGTCGGTGGCCCCACAACGCGGCAAGCGCCGGCGGGAAGACGAGCAGGCCAAGGCGAGTCTTGACCACCGTTGCGAGAAGGGCCCACGCCACCGCAACCCATCGGCCGTTGCGACTCCCCGCGGCCGCCAGCAGGATGGCCGCCACCGCCAACGCTCCCAGCAGTTCGACCCAGATCTGGGTCGCGAAGATTGCCACCGGATAGGTTGCCGCAAGGACCAACGCCAAACCACGAAGCCGAGCCTCGGGCACCCCGAGTCGACGCGCCCGGCGCGCCACCAGAGCCACCGCGGCGGCGCCCATCAGCGCGAGCAACAGCAGTGCGCCGGTCCTTCCCGCCACGGCAAAGCCCGGCAACAACAGCGCACCGAGCGCCGGTGAATGAAGGAGATCTCCATTCTGGTCAAAGACCGCTTCCTGCGGGTGGGCCTCGATGTCGACGTTATTGCCCAGGTCGATGTCGCCATCGCCGAGCACCGACTCCATGACGGCGAGATGGAACGGCTCGTCGCCGTAGAGTGCGGGGGTCAGGTGGGGAGCGGCCGCGGCCAGCGGCAGCAGCAGGGCGGCCACCGCAAGAGCAATCCGGCGGTGTCGCAGCCAGATCACCGCGGCCGGCACCCACGCGGCAAGCAACGCGGCAAGGGCAAGATCCGGCCCGAAGCGCTCGCCCAACAGACGGAGGGGTTCAACCGAGGCACGGGCGATGAGCGTGCCGCTGACGAGAATCGTCCACGGCAGAACCGCGATTGCCAACCGCCAGGCCCCCGATCCGAGTTGGATCGCCGTCACCGCCACGGCCGCTGCAATCATCCACCAACCCATGGTGCGGTCGCGCGGCGGGGTCGGCAGCGCCGCCCCCTCTGTCTCGAGCACGACGGTGAACTCCTCGGCGAGATCCGGATGCCGGGTCAGGTGCGGCACGACGCCGACGGGAACCACGTAGACCGACCGGATCGCGGCTCGCCAGTTGCCGTCGGACCCAACCGCCTCGGGCCGCCACACGGTCCCTGAACTCGGAGCTCCTTCGCCCGATCGGTGAATCGCTTGATCGGGGTGAACCACCCGATGGGTCCTGTCTCCGACCCGAAACCACGCCACCGCGGCTCCGGGTGGGATATCCCGCGGGCCATCGAGACGGATGTCGAGCACATACGGTGCACCAGTGCCCGCCGGGAGATCGACATCGGCGAGTTCACCGCCGAGGATAAAGCCCCGCCGGTCGGGTGTCGGCGCCAGCGCCGGGCCAACGGCCATCGCCGCAATCAGCCACACGACGCCTGCGAGACCCGGCGGCAAGATCCGAGTCAGGACAACGGCGCCCACCAGCGCCCCGATCGCGATTCCGCCCATCTCGGGGAAAATCCAATCGACGCCGAGGCCACCCCACGCTGCGAGCGTTGTTCCGAAAAGGGCGGCGCCCACGAGCCCAGGCACCCATCCGAGACCACCCTCTTTTTCGCCTTTGGGGTTACCGAAGGGGCCCACGATCAGAGCCATCAGCAACACAACCCCGGCCGCCGGAGGTGATGATTGGAACGGCGCGACCGCGGCCAGCAGCGCCACCCCGATCCCGAGATCGCGGCCGCCGAGTCGGGTGGCCGCCCACGCCAACGCGGCGCAGGCACCGAAGGTGAGTAGGATCCGCCACCACTCGTATCCGACGAGGCCCATCCCGGTTGCAGCCCGTACGGAGACAGCAAGCAGCGCCACCGACAACACTCTCCGCGTGACCGGGATGCGAGGCCAGGCAGCAATGAGGGACGCCCATGCCGCCAACGCAAGCAGCGGCGGAAGCACCATCACGCGCTGGACCGGATCAGCGAGCAAAATCAAAGCCCACGCGGGGAATACCAGCACCGCATCAGCCGCGCGCCGGCGCCAACCCACGGGAGCCCACCAACCGGTGGGAACATAAATGATCGCGATCGAAGCCGCCGCCCACGCTGCTTCGATCGGGTCAATCCGACCGACAGCAGCCAACGTGACGGCAAGGATGGCGAATGCGACGGACGATGTCAGGGCAACCACTCTCGAAATGAATACGGATCGAACGTGCTTTTCATCATCGAGTGACATCGCCGTCAGTGTACCGCGGGCCATCGGAAAGCGAGCCCACTCCGGAATCGCTGCGATGGGCAGGAAGGTCCTCCTCTGTGGTTTCTTCGTGACCCTTTGTGATCTTCGTGTTTCAACCGGGTCCATGGATG
>CBESWV010000075.1:0-15162 GCA_965533305.1 uncultured bacterium
AGCTTCTGACGCCCATCGCGATGGAGCGCGGGCTGCGGTTCGCGATTCGTGAAGGTGGCCGGACCGTGGGCGCCGGGTCCATCACCGAGATCTTGGAGTAACACGAGGCTGTGCTTCGTGTTGGGGTGAGCCTGCTCGGCGCGGCCCCGGCGAATGTCATCATTCCGCTGGAATCGTTCTGAGTCGAGAGGCGAGTCCTTCGAGTATTCGTGTAGGCCAGTAGCTCAATTGGTAGAGTCCCGGTCTCCAAAACCGGTTGTCGGGGGTTCGAGTCCCTCCTGGCCTGCCATCTTCGCTGGACTGGAGTCGGCGGTATGCAGTGGTGGAAACGCCTGAAAACCTTTCTGTCCGAGGTTGTCGCGGAGACCAAGAAGGTCACGTGGCCGTCGAGGCAGGAGGTCATCAACACTACGACTGTCGTAGTGATTGCGTCGTTCATCTTTGGAATCTATCTGTACTTCTGTGATCTCGTGTTTCTTTTCCTGACACAGAAGTTATTCGACGTATTCGGTGTGTTCTCCTGACCGAGAGGAACGACATGGTCAAGCAGTGGTACATCATCCACACCTATTCGGGTTTTGAGGATCGGGTCCAGAAGACTCTGGAGCAGCGCGTCGAAGCGCTCGGCATGCAGGAGTTCTTCGGTGAGGTCCAGGTCCCAACCGAAACCGTGGTCGAGGTAAAGAACGGCAAAAAGCGCGAGGTGCGCAGGAAGTTCTTCCCGGGCTACGTATTGGTGGAGATGGAAATGACCGACGACGCCTGGCACCTGGTGCGCAACACGCCCAAGGTGACCGGTTTCGTCGGCGCCGGCAAGAAACCGACGCCGCTCACCGAGGAGGAGGTCAATCAGATCCTCCACCAATCGGTGGCAACGCAGGAGAAGCCGCGCCCCACCGAGGTCTTCGACAAAGGAGAGAAGATTCGGATCGCCGATGGTCCGTTCGCCTCCTTCAACGGAGTCGTCGAGGAGGTCAACTTCGACAGATCCACCGTGAAGGTCATGGTCACCATTTTCGGGCGCGAGACGCCCGTCGAAATAGAGTTCCGCCAGGTCCAGAAGCTCTCGTGAGAGGAATCCGATGGCCAAGAAAGAAATAGGCTCAATCAAGCTCCAGCTGCCAGGTGGCCAGGCCACACCGGCTCCCCCGGTGGGTCCGGCCCTCGGTCAGCATGGACTCAATATCATGGACTTCTGCAAGGCGTTCAACGCCAGAACGCAGAAGCAGCCGGGAATCATCATTCCCACCATCATCACGGTTTACGCGGACCGAACCTATTCGTTCATCACGAAGACGCCGCCCGCGTCATTCCTGCTCAAGCAGGCCGCCGGCGTGCCAAAGGGCTCGGCTGAGCCGAACCGCGACAAGGTCGGCTCTGTTTCCATGACTCAAGTGGAAGATATCGCAAAGACCAAACTTGAAGACCTTAATGCGGCTTCCCTCGAGGGAGCGGTGCAGATCATTCTCGGCACCGCGCGCTCGATGGGAATCGAAGTCGCGGACTGAAGGGGGGTGGCCGATGGCTCGCAAAGGTAAGAATTATCGCGACGCGGCTGCCAAGGTGGAGCGCCGCCCATACGCACTCGAAGAGGCGCTCGGCCTGGTACAGGGCTCGGCTTTCGCCAAGTTCGACGAAACCGTCGAGATGGCGATGCGTATGGGTGTGAACCCCCGGCACGCAGACCAGATGGTCCGCGGGACGGTGGTGCTTCCCCATGGCACCGGTAAGACTGTAAGCGTGCTCACGGTTTGTGAGGGTGAAGCTCAGAAAAAGGCCGAAGAGGCCGGATCTGATTTCGTGCTCACCGCCGAAGAGGCGGTGGCCAAGATCCAGGGCGGCTGGCTCGAGTTCGACGCCGTTGTGGCAACTCCTGACATGATGAGGCACCTCTCCAAGGTGGGTCGGGTCCTCGGGCCGCGCGGCCTCATGCCGAACCCGAAATCGGGCACGGTAACCCAGGATGTCGCAGCAGCGGTGGGGGACATCAAGTCCGGCCGCGTGGAGTTCAGGGTCGACAAGACATCCATCATCCACGCTCCGGTGGGCAAGATCTCCTTCTCGCTCGACAAGCTCGTGGAGAACACCCGAAGCCTCATCGATGCGATTCTGAAAGCAAAACCCGCGACGGCAAAGGGCAAGTACGTCCACACGATCTACCTGTGCTCCACCATGGGCCCCGGTGTGCAGGTTGATCCCGTCAGCGTAGACGTGAAGTAGGGGGGTCGATATGCTCACAAAAGAGCAGAAGCACGAACAATCCGACCAGCTTCGAGGCGCCCTCAGCGATATCTCGACGCTGTTCCTCCTTGAAAACACGGGGCTCAACGTCAACGACGTCAATGTGCTCAGGTCCGAGATTCGCAAGACCGAGGGCACCTATAAGGTCGTCAAGAATACGGTCGTGAAGCTCGCGGTCGAGGGAACCGACCTCGAGGTCATCTCCCCGTACATGAAGGGTCCCAAGACCCTTGCATTCACCGACGGCGATGCCGTTTCCCTGGCAAAGGTGCTCAAGGCCTTTATCAAAACCCACCCGGAGCTGTCGATTCAGCAGGCCTATTTGGACGGGCAGTTGCTTGACGCGAAGGACGCGGCGAAGATCGCCGACCTTCCCTCGAGGGACGAGCTCATTTCCAAACTTCTCTACGTGTTGCAGTCGCCGATTCGTCGGTTGGCCGTGGCGCTCAACAGTCCTATTCAGCAGCTGGCCACAGCCGTGGACCAGATCGCGGAATCCAAAAAAGATTCGTGAGAATTGAGATATCCCTAAGGAGGATCTGAAAAATGGCACAGATCGAAACAATGATGGAAGAAATCAAGGGCATGACCGTCTTGGAGCTCAACGAGCTCGTAAAGGCCCTTGAAGAAGAATTTGGTGTGTCGGCAGCCGCGGCGATGCCGATGATGGTAGCTGGCGCCGCCGCCGGTGCCGGCGAAGAAGCTGCCGAGGAACAGACGGAGTTCAATGTTATGCTGAACTCCATCGGTGACAAGAAGATCAACGTCATCAAGGCTGTTCGTGAGGTGACTTCGCTCGGTCTCAAGGAAGCCAAGGAGCTCGTCGAGAGTGCTCCGTGTGTGGTCAAAGAGTCCGTGAACAAGGACGAGGCCGAAGAGGTCAAGAAGAAGTTCGAGGCCGCCGGCGCACAGATTGAGATCAAGTAACGCGGTTTCTTGAGCAGCCTTTGGCTGAAGAGAGCTTTTACAAAGGATGTGTCATCCTGCTGGATGAATCCCACCAGACACCCGATGCTCCGGTGTGTGTGAGCAGCGCAGCCGTGCCGGTTGGTACGTTGTTGAGTTGCTTCGCAGGCGCCCGGAGTGCAGGGTCCAGGCGGAGATCGCCGGTGAGGGTCGCGCATTCTTGGTAACTAACTGACGGCAAGGGGAGAGTACGTCTCCCCGTGTCTCTATTGGTCGGGAGGGAGCGCCCATGACCACGAGCCCAAACGGGCGGCTGAACTTCTCGAAGAATCCGTCCACCATCCCGTTGCCGAACATGATCCAGGTGCAGCGAACATCGTACGAAGATTTTCTGCAGATGGATCTGTTGCCGGACGAACGAGGTGCCGCCGGTCTGCAATCGGTGTTGAGTACGATTTTTCCATTCACCGATTTTCGTGAGACCTGCGAGCTCCAGTTTGTTCGCTATGAGATCGGGAACTGGTCCTGCCGGTGCGGGATCCTCGAGGGTCTCGAGCACCTTCGACTGGTCTGCGAGCACTGTGGTGCACGGTTCAAGGCGGGTGATCCCCACGAGACCCAGGTGGTGTGTCCCTCCTGCGGGAAGGCCAACGCCAACAAGATCGAGGTCTGCGATGTCTGCGGGACATCGGTAAGTCTCCGTCAACCGTTCACGGCCGAGGAATGCCGGGAACGAGGGATGACCTACCAGGTGCCGCTGAGGCTGACCTTCCGTCTGGTCACCTTCGATGCCGAGGAGGATGGAACCCGCCAGGTTCGGGACGTCAAGGAAGAAGAGCTCTATTTTGGTGAGCTCCCCCTGATGACCGACACCGGGACCTTCATCATCAACGGAACCGAGAGGGTCATCGTCTCCCAGCTGCACCGGTCTCCGGGTGTGTTCTTCACTCTCGAGGGCCCGAATCACTATCTCGCGAAGGTGGTTCCCTACCGCGGCTCGTGGATCGAGTTCGAGTACGACTCGAAGCAGATCCTCTGGGTACGCATCGACCGCAAGCGGCGCTTGCCCGGGTCGGTCTTCCTGCGCGCCCTGAGCCCGGAGCTCGAGACCAACGCCCAGATTCTCAGGGCGTTCTACACGGTCATCGACACGTCCCTCACCGCCAAGAAAGCGACCCTCAACCTCGACCGACGTCTCGTCGATGTCGAGAACGATCGCCAGAAGGCGCTTCGCTTCCGCCGGGTGGCGGAGCCGACGCTCTTTGCAGGTCTCAAGCTCAACGATGCCGTAAGGGCCAAGCTCGAGAAGGCGACGGTCGAGAAGCCGGCGAAGATCAAGGTCGATCGGGATGACCTCATCGGCGCCGTCGTGGTCGATGATCTCGTCGATCCCGAAACCGGCGAGGTCATCGCGGCCGCCAACTCCCGGGTCACCGAAGAGCTGTTGGCCCAGGCCGATGAAGCCGGTCTGAAAAAGCTCGCCCTGGCGTTCCCTGATTGGGATCCCACCGGTGAGATCCTCCACCAGACCCTGGAGAAGGACTCGAGCACCGCCCAGATGGACGCGCGGATGGAGATCTACCGCCGCCAGCGTCCCGGTGATCCGCCCACTGAAGAGTCGGCAACGACCCTCTTCAACGGTCTTTTCTTCGACGACCGCAAATACGACCTCTCCCAGGTCGGGCGTTTCAAATTCAACGCCAAACTCACCCTCAACAAAGAGCTCGAACGGCGGATCCTCGATGTTGAGGATTTCCTCCATCTAGTCCGTTACCTGCTCTGCCTGCACCGCGATCTCGGTCGCGTGGACGATATCGATTCGTTGGCGAATCGGCGGGTCCGCACCGTCGGCGAGCTCATGGAGAACCAGTTCCGCATCGGTCTGGTGCGCATGGAACGGGCGATCAAGGAAAAGATGTCCATCCACCCCGACATCGATTCGGCCATGCCCCGCGATCTGGTCAATTCGAAACCGGTCATGGCAGCGGTGGACGAGTTCTTCGGGTCGTCCCAGCTCAGCCAGTTCATGGATCAGACCAATCCGCTCTCCGAGGTCACCCACAAACGGCGGCTGTCCGCCCTCGGTCCGGGTGGTCTGTCGCGGGAGCGTGCGGGCTTCGAGGTCCGGGATGTCCACTCCACCCACTATGGGCGAATCTGTCCCATCGAAACTCCTGAAGGACCGAACATCGGTCTGATTTCGTCGCTGTCGTGCTATGCGCGACTCAACGCCATGGGCTATATCGAATCGCCCTACAAGAAGGTTGAGAAAGGCCGGGTTCAGGAACACGTTCAGATCACCCAGGTCGGCGATGGCGGCTATACCCTCGGCGATGTGGTGGTCAAGGAAGACTTCCTCAAGACCAATAGAAAGCTCAAGAAAGCACGCAAGATCGAAGCCTGGTCTCGGCCCCACGCATTCTATCTCCCGGCCTGGGAAGAGGAGAACCTCAACATCGCCCAGGCCAACGCCAAGGTCGACGACAAGGGCCATCTCATTAGCGACAAGGTGATCTCCCGCTCAGGTGGTGAGTTTCTCGTCATTGACCGGGAGCAGGTCGACTTCATCGACGTCTCGCCGCGGCAGGTCGTGTCGGTTGCGGCGTCGCTCATCCCCTTCCTCGAACACGATGACGCCAACCGCGCGCTCATGGGTTCCAACATGCAGCGGCAAGCGGTTCCGTTGGTGCGGCCGGAGGCTCCCATCGTCGGGACCGGCATGGAAGCTGTCGTCGCCCAGGACTCCGGCGCAGTGGTCATCTGCCATCGGGAAGGTGTCGTCGACAAGGTCGATGCTCAGCGCATCATCGTCCGGGTCGAAGGCGGCACCGGCGGTGAGGGAGAGTTCGGCGCCGACATCTATCAGATGACCAAGTTCCGCCGTTCCAACCAGAACACCTCGATCAACCAAAAACCCCTGGTGGCGGAAGGCCAGACCGTCGTCAAGGGACAGGTGCTCGCCGACGGGCCCAACACCCAGGCCGGCGAACTCGCCCTCGGTCACAACGTGCTCGTCGCCTTCATGCCCTGGCGGGGCTACAACTTCGAGGACGCCATCATCGTGTCCCAGAAGTTGGTCAAGGAAGACAAATACACTTCGATTCACATCGAAGAGTTCGAGACCTCGGCCCGTGACACCAAGCTCGGTCCAGAGGAGATCACCCGCGATATTCCCAATGTCTCCGAGTCGGCGCTGGCGCACCTCGACGAGGCCGGGATCATCCACATCGGAGCCCAGGTGCGGCAGGGTTCGATCCTGGTCGGCAAAGTCACTCCCAAGGGTGAGACCCAGCTGACTCCAGAGGAAAAACTCCTGCGTGCGATTTTCGGCGAGAAGGCCGGAGATGTCCGCGACGCCTCTCTGCGCTGCCCGCCGGGTATCGAGGGCGTGGTGGTCGGGGTCCAGATCTTCGCCCGCAAAGGCGTCGAAAAGGACTCGCGTCAGCTCACCATCGAGAACGACGAGATCGACCGAATCCGCATCAATTCCGAGGACGAAAAACGCATCATCCTCGAAGTGCGGGATTCCAAGATCCAGAACCTCCTCCTCGGGGTGGCCGTCAAGGACGACGTCAAAGCCAAGAGCGGCGATGTCCTGGTCAAGAAGGGCGGCAAGATCACCGCCGAGGCCCTGCGGCGTCTCAACCGGAAGGACCTCCTCGGTCTTCCGCTCAAGACCCCGCCGCTGATGGACAAGGTGCGGCTCATTGTCCGCCAGGCGGAGTCGCAGATCGAAGTCCTCGACAAGATCAACCAGCAGCGGATCGAGCGGTTGCGCGAGGGACACGACCTCCAGCCGGGCGTCATCAAACAGGTGAAGGTCTTCATCGCCATGAAGCGCAAGCTTCAGGTCGGTGACAAGATGGCCGGCCGCCACGGCAACAAGGGTGTGATTTCGCAGGTGCTTCCAGAGGAGGACCTGCCATTCCTCCCCGATGGGACTCCCGTCGAGATCATCCTCAATCCCCTCGGTGTGCCCTCCCGAATGAACGTCGGTCAGATCCTCGAGACCCACCTCGGCTGGGCGGGCGCCGAGCTCGGCATGTCGTTTGCGACGCCGGTCTTCGAGGGCGCGTCGGAGGACGACATCAGAGAAATGCTCGAAAAGAGCGGTCTTCCCGAAGACGGCAAGAGCCTTCTTTTCGACGGCCGGCTGGGACAGGAATTCGAGCAGCGCGTCACCGTCGGCTATATCTATATGCTCAAACTGAGCCACCTGGTGGACGACAAGATCCATGCTCGGTCCATCGGTCCATACTCGCTCATCACGCAGCAGCCGCTGGGTGGTAAGGCCCAATTCGGCGGCCAGCGACTCGGCGAGATGGAGGTCTGGGCGCTCGAGGCATTCGGCGCCGCCAACACCCTGCAGGAGCTGCTGACCGTCAAGTCCGATGATGTCGAGGGCCGGGCGAAGGTCTACGAGGCCATCGTCAAGGGCCAGGTTCCAGAGGAACCGGGTCTGCCCGAGTCGTTCAACGTCCTGGTCCGCGAGCTGCAGGCACTCGCTCTCGATGTCGAGTTGCTGCAGCAGGACGACGAGTAAAGGAGGGGTTGCAAATGGAACGTTCAAACCTGTCCGACGTCCGCGGCTTCTTCGAGAAGCCGAAACCCCTCAATGACTTCAACGCGATCCGGTTGGGGCTCGCGAGCCCCGAGAAGATCCGCTCGTGGTCGCACGGCGAGGTCATCAAACCCGAGACCATCAACTACCGCACCTTTAAGCCCGAGCGTGACGGTCTCTTCTGCGCCAAGATCTTCGGTCCGGTGACCGACTGGGAATGTTTGTGCGGTAAGTACAAGCGCATGAAGTACCGCGGCGTGGTCTGTGACAAATGCGGCGTCGAGGTCACCAAGTCCAAGGTCCGCCGCGAGCGGATGGGACATATCGAGCTTGCGGCGCCGGTTTCGCACGTCTGGTTCTTCAAGGGCCTGCCGTCGCGCATCGGTCTGCTCCTCGATCTCACCATGCGCCAACTCGAGCGTGTCCTGTACTTCGAGGCCTATGTGGTCGTCGATCCGGGCGACACGACCCTCGAGGAGAAGCAGATCCTCACCGAGGAGGACTATCGCGCAGCCAAGGAAGAGTTCGGCGAGGCATTCGTCGCCAAGATGGGCGCCGAGTCGATCCGTTCGCTGCTCGAGGTCCTTGATCTCGATGACATGGCCGCAGAGCTGCGGATGATCATGCGCACCGAGACCGCAATCATGCGGCGCCAGAAGGCGGCCAAACGACTCAAGCTCATCGAGGCCCTTCGCCGCTCCGGCAACCGGCCCGAGTGGATGATCCTCGAGGTCATCCCGGTCCTGCCCCCGGAGCTCCGGCCCCTCGTGCCCCTCGATGGCGGGCGGTTCGCCACATCGGATCTCAACGACCTCTATCGCCGGGTCATCAACCGGAACAATCGGCTCAAGAAGCTCCTCGACCTGCGCGCTCCGGAAGTCATCGTCCGCAACGAGAAGCGGATGCTCCAGGAAGCGGTCGATGCGCTCTTCGACAACGGCCGCCGAGGCCGGGTCATCAAGGGCTCGAACAACCGGCCGCTCAAGTCGCTGTCCGATAACCTCAAGGGCAAGCAGGGCCGATTCCGTCAGAACCTGCTCGGCAAGCGCGTCGATTACTCGGGTCGTTCGGTCATCGTCGTCGGACCCGATCTCAAGCTCAACCAGTGCGGGCTGCCCAAGAAGATGGCGCTCGAGCTCTTCAAACCATTTGTCTACCAGGAGCTCGAACAACGCGAACTGGCCACGACCATCAAGATGGCCAAGGAGCTCGTCGAACTTCAGACTCCGGAAGTCTGGGACGCGCTCGAGAAGGTGATCCGCGAGCATCCGGTGCTGCTCAACCGCGCACCGACGCTCCACCGTCTCGGCATTCAGGCCTTCGAGCCGGTATTGGTCGAAGGCAAGGCGATCAAGATCCACCCGCTGGTCTGCGCCGCCTACAACGCTGACTTTGATGGCGACCAGATGGCCGTCCATGTGCCGCTGTCGCCAAAGGCGCAGCTCGAAGCCCACGTGCTCATGATGTCCTCGCGGAACATCCTTTCGCCGGCTTCCGGTCGGCCGTTGGCGGTCCCGTCCCAGGACATGGTCATCGGGATCTACTACCTGACGACCGAGAACTACATGGCCAAGGGCTCCGGCAAGACCTTCGCCTCGGCTGAAGAGGTCTTTCTCGCCCACCAGGCAGGGGTGATCGCCACCCAGGCGCCGATCCAGTTCCGCTACACCGGCCAGCTCATCGATCTGGTCGCCCAGGGCGGGTCGCAGGACCTCCTGCACGCGGATCAGATCGAAGTCGAGAACATGCTCATGGAGACCACCACGGGTCGGGTTCTCTTCAATACGCACCTGCCCGACAGCATGCCCTTCATCAATGGTCAGCTCAAAAAGAAGGGGCTGCAGAACCTCGTCGCCTTCTCGTCCCACCGGCTCGGGCACGATGCCACCGTCAGCCTCCTCGACAATCTCAAGGAGACCGGTTTCGAGTTCGCCACCTTGTCGGGGTTGTCGCTGTCATCGAGCGACATGGTGATCCCGGAGGCCAAGGAACGCTATCTCGTCCAGGCGTACAAAGACGTCGACAAGGTCGAGACCCAGCGGGCGTCCGGTCTCATCACCGCCGGTGAGCGGCACAACAAGATCATCGACATCTGGCACCAGGTCACCGAGGACGTGGCCAAGGAGATGTTCACCCAAATGTCGGAGATCGATCTCGACTCCGGCGAGTACAACCCCATCTTCATGATGGCGGATTCGGGCGCGCGAGGATCAAAAGAACAGGTTCGTCAGCTCGCCGGTATGCGCGGCCTCATGGCCAAGCCGTCGGGTGAGATCATGGAGACGCCCATCACCGCGAACTTCCGCGAAGGTCTGAGCGTACTCCAGTACTTCATCTCGACCCACGGTGCGCGCAAGGGTCTCGCCGACACCGCGCTCAAGACCGCCGACTCGGGCTATCTCACCCGTCGTCTGGTCGATGTGGCGCAGGATGTGATTGTCGTCGAGCACGACTGCGGCACCGAGAACGGGATCGAGGTCACGGCCATCACCGAGGGTGGCGAGATCCTCGAGCAGCTGCGCGACCGTGTGGTCGGTCGTGTTGTCGCTGAGGACGTCTACGATCCTCTCGAGGGAACGCTCATCTGCTCGATGAACACCGAGGTCACCGAGCCTCTGGCGAGCCAGATCCAGGAGGCCGGGATCGAGCGGGTCAGGATCCGTTCGGTGCTCGCCTGTGAGACCGATCGCGGCGTCTGTCAGCTCTGCTATGGGCGGATGCTGGCAACCGGTCGTTCGGTCGAGATCGGCGAGGCGGTGGGAATCATCGCCGCCCAGTCCATCGGTGAGCCGGGCACCCAGCTCACAATGCGGACCTTCCACTACGGCGGAACAGCGACTCGTGGCGGTGACACCTCTCAGCACGTGGCCAACCATATCGGTAGGGTCAAGTTCCTCAACGTGGCCGCGGTTACCAACAAGGATGGCGCGACCGTCGCCATTTCACGGACCGGAAAGCTGGTGATCCTCGACGAGCGGCAACGCGAGAAAGAGCGTTACTCGGTCGCCTACGGGTCGCACCTGCTGGTCACGGATGGAACGGATGTCGAACCGGGAACGCCGCTGGTCGACTGGGACCCCTTTACCTCGTCGATTCTCACCGCCATCAAGGGGAAGGTCGTCTTTCACGATCTCATCGAGGGCGAGAATGTCCGTGAGGAGATCGACAAACTCACCGGTCACGCCCACAAAATCGTCATCGAGCCGTTGGGAGCCGGAAAGCGAATCCCGACGCTGGAGATCGTCGGCGGTAAGAAGGACGAAACCCGTCGCTATCAGCTGCCGATCGGTTCGCATCTCTCGGTCAACGAAGGCGACAAGCTCGCCCCGGGTGACGTGCTCGCCAAGATCCCGCGTGAGATGGCGAAGACCAAGGACATCACCGGCGGTCTGCCGCGCGTCGTCGAGCTCTTCGAAGCGCGCAAACCCAAAGACCCGGCGGTGGTCTCGGAGATCGACGGTACGATCGTCATCACCGAACCCGTGCGTGGTCAGCGCCGCATCATGGTCGAGGGCGAGAATGATGAGCAGCGCGAGTATTCGATCCCGCGCTACGCCCACGTATCGGTCCAGGAGGGTGAGTTCATCCAAGCCGGCGACCCCCTTACCGAGGGTGCGGTCAACCCGCACGACATCCTGTCGATCCTCGGTGAGGGGGAAATGCAGCGCCACCTGGTCGACAAGATCCAGGAGGTCTACCGGTCCCAGGGTGTGGCGATCAACGACAAGCACATCGAGGTCATGGTCCGGCAGATGATGCGGTTCGTGAAGGTGGTGGATCCGGGCGACACCGACTTCCTGCTCGATCAGCAGGTTCCCCGGTATCTCTTCCAGCGCGAAAACGAACGGGTCATCGCCGCCGGCGGCGAGCCCGCGACCGCGAAATCGCTGCTTCTCGGCATCACCAAGGCCTCGTTGGCCACCGAGAGCTTTATCTCGGCGGCCTCATTCCAGGAAACTACGCGGGTGCTCACCGAGGCTGCGGTCTCGGGCAAGGTCGACAACCTCCACGGGCTCAAGGAGAACGTGATCGTCGGCCGGCTCATCCCCGCGGGCACCGGCGCTCCGAGGTACCGTCGCACCGTGATCGACCCGGTTCCGGAGGAAGAGCTCGAGGTGCCGGAAGAGGCCGATAACCTCTATCAGGAGATGACCGAGGCCGCCGCGGCGCTCATCGAAGCCAAGGGAGATCGACCCCTGACCGACAGTTGACAGGGGAGCCTTTCTCAAGTATTCTTCCGCGGCTCTGGCTCCGAAAGCCAGGGCCGCAATTCAACCATCAAGCGCCGAGAGGCAATCCACTCGGCCGAAGTAACCCGAACTAGGGAGCGACCATGCCCACGATCTCGCAGTTAGTCCGTCAGGGCCGCAAGGTGGCGACGGAGAAGACAAAGAGCCCGGCACTCCAGGCCTGTCCTCAGCGCCGAGGTGTCTGCACGCGTGTCTTCACGACCACACCGAAAAAGCCGAATTCCGCACTCAGGAAGGTGGCTCGTGTCCGGCTGACCAATGGTATCGAGGTGACGGCCTATATCCCTGGTGAGGGCCACAACCTTCAGGAGCACTCGCAGGTGATGATCCGCGGCGGCCGCGTCAAGGATCTGCCCGGTGTTCGCTACCACATCATTCGTGGCACCATGGACTGTCAGGGCGTCGATGGTCGTCGCCAGGAGCGTTCCAAGTACGGCGCCAAGCGACCGAAGAACTAGGCGGAGAAGAGACATGCCTCGCCGAGCTAATGTTGAAAAGCGCAAGATTCTTCCTGACCCCGTGTATAACTCGCGGCTGGTCACCAAGTTCATCAACAACGTGACCAAGGGCGGCAAGAAAACCATTGCCGAGCGGATCTTCTACGGCGCCCTCGGCCTGATCGAAGACCGTACCGGTGACGATCCTCTCAAGGTCTTCAAGAAGGCCGTTGAGAATTCCCGTCCCCTCGTCGAAGTCAAATCTCGCCGCGTCGGTGGTTCCACCTACCAGGTGCCCATGGAAGTCCGGTCGGAGCGTCAGCAGTCGTTGGCCATCCGGTGGTTGATCAACTACTCCCGGGCGCGGCACGAGAAGACCATGATGCTGCGTTTTGCCGGTGAGTTCATCGATGCGGCCTCCAACCGGGGCGGCACGATCAAAAAGCGCGACGACGTACACCGCATGGCTGAGGCCAACAAAGCCTTCGCACACTATCGCTTCTAACGGAGTAGCAGACAGACCTTTTTACGTTCGGAACGGAGATCTTTGAAAACATGTCCCGCCTCATCCCACTTGCTCAGGTTCGGAATATCGGCATCATGGCCCACATTGATGCCGGTAAGACGACGACGACTGAGCGCGTGCTCTATTACACGGGCATCAACTACAAGTTGGGAGAGGTTCACGACGGCACCGCCACCATGGATTGGATGCCGCAGGAACAAGAGCGGGGCATTACGATCACGTCTGCTGCGACAACCTGTTTCTGGCGCGACCACCGAGTCAACATCATCGACACACCGGGGCACGTCGACTTCACCGCCGAGGTGGAGCGTTCGCTTCGTGTGCTCGACGGCGCGGTGGCGATCTTCTGCGCCGTCGGCGGGGTCGAGCCCCAGTCCGAAACGGTGTGGCGCCAGGCCGACCGCTATCACGTCCCCCGGGTTGCTTTTGTCAACAAGATGGACCGTATCGGCGCTCGGTTCGCCGGTGTCGTCGATCAGATTCGCGACAAGCTGAAAGCCAATCCCGTACCGGTCCAGATTCCTCTCGGCCGCGAGGATAAGTTTATCGGTGTGATCGATCTGGTGCGCCTCAAGGCCTATCGCTATCTTGACGAGAGCTTGGGCGCCGAGTACCGCGAGGAGGAAATCCCCGAGGATTACCGGGCCGAGGTCGAAGAGGCTCGCGAGCGGTTGTTCGAAGCGGTCGCCGAGACCTCCGAAGAGTTCCTCGAAACCTATCTGTCGACGGGCGACCTTTCAGAGAGTCAGATCCTCGAAGGGCTCCGTAAGGGCACGCTTTCCGGCCTGCTGGTGCCCGTGCTCTGTGGCGCGGCCTTCAAGAACAAGGGTGTTCAGCCCTTGCTCGACGCCGTCGTCGACTACCTTCCTTCGCCGCTGGATGTTCGTCCCATTGAGGGCATCTCTCCTCAAGACGGCGCCGTCGGTGTCCGTTCGGCATCCGATGACGAGCCGTTCGCGGCGCTGGTCTTCAAGATCATGACCGACAGCTTTGTCGGTCAGCTCGCCTTTATCCGGGTCTATTCGGGCAACCTGGGCACCGGCACCATGGTGGTCAATGCCGCCAGCGGAAAGAAAGAGCGGATCGGCCGCCTGCTGAAGATGCACGCCGACAAGCGCGAGGAGATCTCAGAGGTCAACGCGGGTGATATCTGCGCGGTCGTGGGTCTGCGCAACGCCGGCACCGGCGACACCATCTGCGACCCCAAGCACCCGATCGCTTTAGAAGCCATGCACTTCCCCGAGCCCGTGATCTCGGTCGCCATCGAGCCAAAGACCACGGCCGATCAGAACAATCTCGCCGGGGCGCTTGTCAAGTTGACTCAGGAAGACCCGACCTTCCGCGTGTCCACCGACGAAGAGACTGGTCAGACCATCATCTCGGGGATGGGCGAGCTCCATCTCGAGATCATCATCGACCGCCTGTTGCGTGAATTCAAGATCGCAGCCAACGTCGGTCGACCGCAGGTGGCGTATCGGGAGACCATCACCGAGGAGGCGGAGGGCGAAGGTCGCTTTGTCCGCCAGACCGGTGGCCGGGGAATGTACGGCCACGCCAAGCTGCGGATCTTTCCCCTCACCGATGGATCCGACTTCGAGTTCCACAATGAAATCCGCGGCGGAGTGATTCCGACTGAATTCATCAAGCCCGTCGAAATCGGCGCCCGTGAATCCATGGAACGCGGTGTCCTTGCCGGTTACCCGCTCATGGGAGTCGGTGTGATCCTCCTCGACGGTTCGTTCCACGAGGTCGACTCATCGGAGATCGCATTCAAGGTGGCCGGGTCCATGGCCTTCTCGGACGCCGCCGCCAAAGCAGATCCGGTCCTCCTCGAGCCCGTCATGGAAGTCGAGGCGGTGACCCCTGAAGAGTATATGGGTGATGTCATCGGCGATCTCAACCGTCGCCGCGGCCGGGTCATCAATATGGAACCCCGCGCCGGTTTTCAGGTCGTGTCGGTCCACGTGCCATTGGCCGAGATGTTCGGTTATGCCACGGATCTGCGCTCCGCCACCCAGGGGCGCGCGACGTACACCATGCAGTTCGATCACTACGACGAAGTTCCACGCAACCTAGCAGACAAGATCGTGGCCCGCGCCAAGGGTCTGACCACCGCGTAAGAGGAGACGCTCATGGCCAAGGAGAAGTTCGAGCGGACAAAGCCGCACGTCAACATCGGGACCATCGGTCACGTGGACCATGGAAAGACGACGTTGACGGCGGCGATCACGAAGACCCTGC
>CBESWV010000076.1:0-15127 GCA_965533305.1 uncultured bacterium
GTTTGACCTTTTCGACCCCGACCACGTAGCCGTGGCTGACCTTGGCCGACTGGCCCTTCTGCTGGGCATCGGCGAACCCGGCTCCAAGCATGATGAATCCGATGCAGAAAACGACGATGATTCCGATATTACGTTTCATGTCTCTCTCCCTTTGCTCGCGAATCAAATGTTTCCCGGTAATTTCCGAACGCTCTCATCGAGCTCCCGGACAACCGTTGTTTGGATGACTGCAACCAGTGAAACACGGCGGAGCCCAGAAATCTTCTCGAGCGCTCATTGCTCTCGCTTGTACGAGAAGTTTTCCACTGTCATCTCCACGCTTTTCTCGGGCACAATGATATTCGTACGCGCAACATAGTCGAGACCGTCCGGTGTTTGGGCGTGGTCGGTCGTCAGCTGGACCTTGGCTCCGTCGTGTTCGGTCGTGACTTCAGTTCTGGTCAGCTGGAAATCCTCATCGACCCACATGGTCATTGTGTCGACCGGGATCACAACGTTCACGGCGGTGAGCTTGATGCCGGCCGCCTCTTTCTCTGGCTTGGCCTTGTCGAGAAAGTCGACCAGGTTTCCCGTCGTGGGCAGGCTGTATTTCTTGAGCACCGCACCGAGTTCGGTCATCCAGTCCTTCATCTCGCCGCCCTTTTTCTTGGCGATCTTGCCCTTTATCCGCTTGGGTGCCTTGGCTTTGTCTTCGCTGATGGGTGTCGTCTGCAGCTCACCGTCGACCGTGTAGCGGACGAGCTCGGTGGTGGTGCTCTTGACCTCTCCTTTGACCTTGACCTCGGTGCGCCTTGTCCAGCTGTAGTCCCGGGTCCGTTGGGCGTTCTCCTGTCGTGTCTGGCTGATTCTCTCGGCAATATCGACATTGCTCTGCGCCCCAGCGAAACCCGCTGTGACGAGCGCGAGCGAGAGCGTAGCGGTGGTCAGTGTTTTCATTGTTGTTCCCCTTGCAGCTCAGTACGATTTTTGGTGGTTTTTTCTACCAGAAGAAACGGAAGGCGGCCACCGGTCCGTTCATCGCCACGTCGTACTTGAGCACCGTTTCCGAGCTTGAGTAGTCGTAGTCCATGTAACGGTAGCCGGCGAAGACCGCGGCCCACGAACCGATCTGATAGTCGATCACCGCCTGCGCGTTCCAAACAAAATCCGATCCGCCGGTACCGATGTCGAAGCGAGTGCCGAGGGTCCACCTTTTCCCGAGCTGAGGCCGCCACATGACCCCGGCGAACGCATCGGTCCACGAGGTCGACGGGTCGATGTCGGGCAGAACCTGGAAGCTGACCGTAGGATCGATCTTGAAATACCTCAACCCGGCGATGATCCAGAACCGATCGGCGACCTGATAGCCTCCGGCGCCCTCGAGGATGATATTTTTGATCTTGACCTCGGCCGTCTCTCCTGGGGTGGAGATGGGTTGCTCACCGCTGAGGTTGAGATACATCACGTCGGCGAGGAGCCCCCACCGGCCTTTGGTCGCTTCGAAGTGGACGGTGAAGGCGGTTTCGAGATTGCCGAATGCGTCTTTGAAATCCACCTCGAACTCACCGGTAGGGCCTCCGCCAAGCTGCATGGTGCCGTCGAGGTCCATGGCCCAGAGATAGAGCGGGGCGATGTTGAACTGCCACTCGTCGCTGCCGGTGGCTTGAGCCTCGACCTGGGCGGTGCAGACCAGGGCAAAGAAAACAAAGATAGCGATCAGTCGTTTCATGTCGTCTCCTTCAGGATGTCGCATCGGATACCACGACTTTACTTTGCCGGTATTCTCGGTGAGACTGGATCGCGAGAGCATCAAGAATTCGCAAATGCAACAGATCCGTGAATCAACCGCGAAGCCGAACCGGCCCGTGATCTCGTCGATCCAGGGCAGATTCAGCAATTTCGATGCCCTGGCCACGGCGGCGCGTGGGTGGGGCCTCGATTGGATCCAGCTGGATCGGGGTCCTCTGAGGGCGCGTTTTGAACAGACCAAGGCGACGTCGACCCTGGCCAGTCGTTTCGAGTTCAGCCGCAAGTTCCATCAGAAAGGTACGGTCCCATCGGAGATGCGGACCTTCGGCGTGATCGCTCCGGCATCGCCGCAGATCGAGTGGCGCGGAATCGAGGGGTTGCAGCACCACGTGGTGGCTTTTCCCACCAACGACGAGTTCGAGTTCCTGTCTCATCCCGGGTTCGGCGGCGATACGCTTTCTCTGCCGGAGGAGCGACTCTTCCAGGTGGCCCACTGCCTCGACCTGATCGACCCCGTCGAAGGGCTACCGAGCGGCCAGGCGCTGATCGAGTCCGACCCCATCCGGATCGAGGTCTTTCGGCGACGTTTGGATGACTTTCACATCCTCGCAGAGACATCTGCCCGCCAAATGGTGGATGAATCGGTCGTCGCCGATGCGGAGTTTGGGGTGATTGCGGCCCTCGTCGAGATGCTGAGCGCCGGTCGCGGGGTCGAAAACGGTCGCCCCGAAATGTGTTCGCGCTCGCGAGCGTTCTGCCTTGCCCTCGACTACATTGAGGGGCACGCCTCCAAGCCCCCGTCCATCGAGCAGATCTGCCATGTCTCGGGCGTGAGTTGGCGAACCCTCAACTACACCTTCCGCGAAAGATTCGGTCTCACCCCCAAACAGTACCTTCAGGCGGTGCGGCTCAAAGGAGTCCGCCGGGATCTCCTCAGAAGAGGGCCCGAGAGCGCGATCTCCGACGTAGCGGCCGACTGGGGCTTCTGGCACATGGGCCAGTTCGCGGCAGACTACCGACGCCAGTTCGGTGAGCTGCCGTCGGAGACGGTGGGGATCAGGTAGCTGCGTCGAGGGTGAACCATGTTTGAAGCGCGCTTCTGAGCCCGATGCTCCAATCGCGGTTGGCCGAGGGAGCCACCCGTTGCATTGTTCGGCATCGACGTGTGGCCATCATCGGGGGTCTCACCGCCGAACAATGCAACAAATGGCACCCCGTTCGAGGTCGGAATCGCGTTCCATGGATGTCCGTGACCGCTCTTGTGGCAGAATGAACTCAACCGAAAGGTGGCTGACATGGGCAAGGCGTTTCGCGTTGGCGGTGTGGTGTTGGTGGGACTCCTGGCGATGACCGGTTGCAAGCACAGCATCGGACCCAAGACAGTCGTCCGGGATCAGTTCGACTACGCCGAGGCCCTCCGAGATGCGGCCAAGGAGCAAATGCTGCTCAATATGGTCGGCCTGCGCTACTCCGAGGCGCCGCAGTTCCTCAAAGTCACCTCGGTGATCAACCAGTACTCGTTGGAGGGAAATATCAACGTTCTCTCACCGCCGTATAGCGGCGCCGCGGCCATCGGATCGCCGGTGGGGGCCGGCGCCCGTTTCTCCGATCGCCCCACTCTCACCTATATCCCTCTCAGTGGCGCAGCGTTCACCAAGAGCGTGCTGACTCCCATCCCCCCGAAGTCCATCATGTCGCTCATCCAGGCGGGTTGGCGGGCCGATCTTCTGATGCGGCTCACGGTCCGATCGATCAACGGGGTCGCACCGAACTCGAGAGTCGGGGCCAGCGATGCCGATCCGCAGTTCTATGAGCTCGTGTCGCTCATCACCGAGGTCCAAGCTGCGGGAGGCCTGTCGTTCAGGGTCGAACAGCGCGGCAACGAAGAGGTTGCGCTGGTCACACTGCCGGATGACCCTGAAGACGGGCTCCAGGAAGAGCAGGATCGGATCGACGAGATCCTCGGCATCGAGCCGGACCTCCAGGAGTACAAGCTGGTCTTCGGGATGCGCGCGTCCGGTCGGGATGAGATCGCCATGCTCACCCACTCGATCCTCGAGATGCTGGTCGATCTCGCCCAGTGGATCGATGTGCCGCCCGAACACTCGGCCAGCGGTCGGACCCGGCCGACTCCCGACAACGAGGTCATGGAGTCCTTTGGATACGAACCGCTCATCAGGGTCCTTCACTCGAAGGACAGGCCCGACGACGCATTTGTCAGGGTCCGGTACGAGGGGATCTGGTTCTGGATTTCGCACGACGACTTCCGATCCAAACGGACCCTTTCATTCATGCAGCTCATGTTCTCTCTCGCCGAGTCGGGCGGTGGTCAGCAGGCGCCGGTGGTGACCGTGGGTGCGGGCGGCGGGTAGGCTACTGTAGATGCCATGACAGCCATCACGCATCTCGAGATCCTTGAAGAGGGCCCGGAAGCCTGGAATACCTGGCGGGTCGAGCATCCCGGCGTCAAGCCGCGGCTCGCCGCGGAGGACCTCAGCGAGCTCGATCTGACCCGGGTCAATCTCTCGGAAGCCGACCTCAACCAGGCCGAGCTTTTTGATTCGACGCTTGTCAACGCAAACCTGAAGATGGCGTCCTTGGCCGGGGCCGATCTCTCGGGGGCCAAGCTCGAAGGCGCTGAACTCTACAAGGTCGATCTCTCCGGTGCGAGCCTCATCGGCGCCGACCTGTCCAACGTGTACCTCGCGGAAGCCAACCTCAAGATGGCCGATCTCCGCGGCGTCAATCTCCAGGGCGCCGATCTCTCGGGCGCGAATCTGCGGGATGCGAATCTCCAGGGCGCCAATCTCGGGCGCACTACCCTGCTGCGGGCCGATATCGAAGGGGCCAATCTCCGAAACGCGGACATCTACGGCGCCGATCTCACCGATATGACCTATGGCGCCTACAAGACTATGAAGGGACACTTCTACGGCATCCGAGGCCTTGGCTCGAGCTATGGCAACGCCCTCTTTGTCCGAGACGCCAGGGACCAGGACTATCTCGATACCCTCGAAAACACCATCGAGGCGACGCCGTCGAAAGCACTCAGGCGCTGGAAACGTTTCTGGTTTCGGGCATGGGGACTCATCGACTACGGCCGCAGTCTCGGCCGGGTCTTCGCCTTCGCCTTCATCATGGCCATGACCTTCGGAACGGTCTATTTTCTCGACTACAACCTCGGTTTGGGCTTCCTCGAGTATTCCTCGGCGGGAACGAGTCCACTGAGCCCTTACTTCCACTCCATCGTCACATATACCAAACTGGGGTTTGGTTCCATGACACCGCTGAATGGGATCGGTGAGTTTCTGCTGGTCTGCGAGGGCATTCTCGGCTATGTGACCCTCGGCCTGTTGCTCTCGATTCTCGCCAATCGGGTCGCGAGGAGGAGCTGATGCTCAGCAACGTTCCGATTCGAACGAAGCTCTTTCTCACCCTCCTCGGGGTGACGGTGCCCGCGTTGCTGGTGATCGGTTTCGTGTCGTACCTCGGCGGAAAGGCGGCGGTTGAAAGGACCACCCTGGACCACTTGACGTCGGTCCGTGCCGGGAAAGCGAACGAGATTCGCAGCTATTTCCACCAGATTCGCAAACAGGTGCGGACCCTGGCCCGGAACCGAATGGTCACCGACGCCATGGTGGATTTCGATGATGCCTATCTTGATCTCGCCGACATCGAGGTGACCGATGCTCAGCGAGACACTGTCATCTCCCATTTTGTCGAGGAGTTTCTCCCTCGCCTCGATGCCCACAGCGATGTTGAGGTCGATCCGGCATCATTCCTCCGTGGAGACAATGCGGATCTCTACCTCCAATTCCACTATGCCGTCACCAACCCGAACCCACCGGGTGAGAAGGACCTCATGGACGATGCCGGCGACGGCAGCGCGTTTTCGGAGGTCCACCGAACGGTCCACCCGGTCTTTCGCGACTACGCTCGCGAGTTCGGCTTTCACGATGTGATCCTGATCTCCGGGAGCGGCCGGGTCGTCTACACGGCAGAGAAAGAGATCGACTTCGGCACGAACCTGATCGACGGACCTTTCCAGGATTCCAACCTCGCCGCGGTGTTTCAGCTGGCTCTGCGCGACTCCATGAACGGAGAAGCACAGTTGGTCGACTTCGACCACTACGCGCCATCATTCGGCGAGCCTTCGTCGTTCATGGCGGCGCCCATTGTCGACGGTGCCTGGCTCCTCGGGGTGCTGGTCCTTCAGCTCCCAATCGGTGAGATCGACTACGTGATGACCGACGGCCAGAATTGGAGAGATCACGGTCTCGGCGATACCGGTGAAACCTACCTCGTCGGACAGGATGGGCTGCTGCGATCCAATTCGCGGTTCTTTCTCGAGGATCCGAATGCCTACATCGAGCAAATTGCAGCCTCGGGGGCCTCGGAGGTCGATCTGCGAAGAATCGCGAGCTTCAGCACCTCCATTCTGATTCAGGAGGTCGACTCGGAAGCCGTACAGGAGGCACTGGCGGGTCGGTCCGCGACCACCGTCACGACCGACTACCGCGGTGAGCGTGTCCTCTCGTCCTTCGAACCCTTGGCCGTGGAGGGACTCGACTGGGTGGTTGTCTCCGAGATGGACAGCGACGAGGCTTTCGCACCGGTCAGGGCGTTTGCCCATCGGGTCCTCCTCGGCACCGCCGTCCTGTCGCTCGGCATCTTTGTCCTGTCGTGGGCCGTTGCCCGGCGCTTCGTCGAGCCCATCGTCGAGCTCGAAGGTGCTACGAGCCGTTTCGCGGCGGGAGACGACGAGGTTCACCTTCGGGTCCGCGGCGGTGACGAGTTGGGACGACTGACTGGCGGGTTTAACCGTATGGTCCTCGCGATTCGGCAGCAGACCGCGGAGCTGACCCGAAGCAATGAAGAGCTCCAGGGGGTCAAGAGCGTCATCCTGCGCTGGGGGCCCGATGGGGCCATCCGATTCATCAACGACTTCGGTTGCGTTCATTTCGGTTTCTCGGCGGATGACCTTATCGGGAAGAGCCTGATCGGAACCATCGTCGCCGAAAGCGAGGAAGCGAGACTCTCCATCCGGCGAATGATCAACGAGATCGCCGCAGAGCCTGGGAAGTACGAAACCGACGAAAGTGAAAACCGACGCTCCAGCGGCGAGGTCGTCTGGACGGCATGGCGCAATCAGCCGATCCTCAACACGGATGGAAGCCTCAGGGAGATTCTCACCATCGGGATCGACATCACCGAACGCCGGCGAGTCGAGCAGCAGGTCGAGGAACAACGAAAGCTCCTCGAAAATACCCTCGAATCTCTCACCCACCCGTTTTACGTTGTCGATGCCGAGGATTTCTCCATCAAGGTAGCCAACTCGGCGGCTCGGCGTCTGGGTAAGGGCGGAGAATCCACCTGCCACGCGCTGACCCACCGGCGGGACACGCCGTGCGACAGCAAGGAGCATCCCTGCCCCATGGTCCAGGTCAAGCAGACCGGTCGTCCGACCGTGGTCGAGCACATCCACTTTGATGCCGATAACAAGCCCCGCATCGTCGAGGTTCACGGCTACCCGGTCTTCGACGCCGACGGCAACGTCATCCAGATGATCGAGTACTCGCTCGACATCACCAAACGCAAGGAGTTCGAGGAGCAGCTCAAGCAGAGCGAGGAGCGGATCCGCTCCATGGTCTCCAACGTGCCGGGGGTGGTCTACCGCTGCCTGATGGACGACGACTGGACCATGCTCTTCATCAGCGACGAGATTAGAAACCTCTCGGGCTATCCGGCGGAGGATTTCCTCGGCGAGGACCCGGTGCGGACCTTCGCCTCGATCATGCACCCCGAAGATGTCAAACCCGTCGCCCTCAACGCACGGCGGGCGGTGGAAGCGAGGAAGCCCTTCACCAACGACTATCGAGTGATCAGTCGTGATGGTGAGACCCGCTGGGTCTTTGCACGGGGCCAGGCGACCTACGACGAGGATGGCACTCCACTCCATCTCGATGGAACGATCTTCGATGTCAGTGACAAGAAAGAGATGGAGTTCGAGCTCGAAGACGCCAAGGACGCCGCCGAGGCGGCCAACCGCGCCAAGAGCGCCTTCCTCGCCAACATGAGCCACGAGCTCAGAACACCCATGAACGCCATCATCGGCTACTCGGAGATGCTCGCCGAAGAGGCCGAGGACGACGGGCTCGATGCGATGATTCCCGATCTCGAGAAGATCAACTCCGCCGGCAAGCATCTGCTGGCGCTGATCAACGACATCCTCGATCTGTCGAAGATCGAGGCCGGGCGGGTGGATCTCTACCTCGAGCGTTTCGAGCTCGCCCAGATGCTGACCGAGGCGGTTTCCACGGTCAATCCGCTGATCACCAAGAACAACAACGAGTTGGTGACCGAGTTCGACTCGGATCTCGGCCAGATCCGGGCCGATCTCACCAAACTGCGCCAGGCGCTCTTCAATCTGCTGTCCAATGCCGCCAAGTTCACCAAGGAAGGCACAGTGACCCTGGCAGCCGAACGGCAGCGACGCGATGACGGCGACTGGGTTCTGCTGTCGGTGTCGGACACCGGGATCGGCATCCCCGCAGACAAACTGGATCATGTCTTCGAGGAATTCTCCCAGGCCGACGACTCGACGACCCGGAACTTCGGCGGCACCGGTCTGGGCCTGCCCATCAGCCGGCGGTTCTGCCAGATGATGGGTGGCGATATCACCATCACGTCTGAGCTCGGCAAGGGATCGACCTTCACCATCGAGTTGCCGGCCGCGGTCGATGCCCTCGAGGCGGCCAAAACCATGGCCCAGATCGATGGTTCCGCGGAGCCGCAGATCCCCGCCGGGGTCCACCCGGTTCTGGTGATCGACGACGATCCCGACTCCCGGGAGTTGCTCCGAAGAACGCTCGAGGCGGATGGTTACACCGTCGCTACCGCTGCCTCGGGCGACGAGGGGCTCGAAATGGCTCGAACCCTGTCGCCGGCGCTCATCACCCTCGACGTGATGATGCCCGGCATGGACGGGTGGGCGGTGCTGCAGCAACTCAAAGGTGATCCGGTTCTGGAGAAGATTCCGGTGATGATGGTGACCATTTCAGGTGAGAAGGAAATGGGCTCCACCCTCGGCGCCGTGGAGCATCTGACCAAACCGGTGAATCGGGACACATTGCGGCGTCTCGCGGCTCAGTACGCCGCCCCGGATGGAGGCGGTCACGCTCTGGTCGTGGACGACGATGAGGGCATCAGATCGCTCTTCCGCAGGGCTCTCGATGACGATGGGTGGACCGTGATCGAGGCCGCCAACGGTGCCGAAGCCCTCGAGCGGATCGCAGTTCAGTGCCCCGACATCGTCCTTCTGGATCTCATGATGCCGGTCATGGACGGTTTCGAGTTCATCCTCGAGTTCCGGGCTCGTCCCGAGTGCACGGCGATACCGGTGATCGTGGTGACCGCCAAGGACCTCACCGAGGAAGACCAGGCTCGTTTGAAAGGTGGGGTCGAACGGATTGTCGAAAAGGGTCGCCTGACGCCTGCCGACATCCTCGGACATGTTCGGAGCCTGGTTCGTTATCCCGACGATCTCGCCTCTGGTGACGAGACCGTATAGACTCTCCCGAGGAGCGTGGAATGGCAAAGATACTATTGGTAGAAGACAACGAGATGAACCGCGACATGTTGTCGCGGCGATTGACGAAACGTGGTCACGAGGTCGTGATCGCGGTCGATGGGCAAGAAGGCGTGAACATGGCCTCGTCCGAGGGGCCCGAGATCATCCTCCTCGATATGAGCCTGCCGGTGATGGACGGCTGGGAAGCGGCGCGCGAGCTCAAGGCCGATGAAGCGACAAGGTTGATTCCCATCATCGCGCTGACCGCCCACGCCATGGCCGGTGACCGCGAGCGGTGCCTCGAAGCGGGCTGCGAGGACTACGACACCAAACCGATCGAGTTCAAGCGCCTGCTCGGCAAGATCGACGCGTTGCTGGGCTGAATTCGCATGAGCCTCGAGAGCGGCAAGCTGCTGGTCGTCGACGACAACGAAATGAACCGCGACATGCTGTCGCGGCGGCTCGCGCGTAAGGGTCACTCGGTTGATGTGGCCGAGGACGGCCACCGTGCCCTCGAGATGGCCAATGCCACCGACTACGACGTGATCCTGCTCGATATCATGATGCCTGGAATTGACGGCTATCAGGTCCTCGAGAAACTGCGTGAAGACCACGACTCGGGCGACCTTCCGGTGATCATGGCCACCGCGAAGGATGCTAGCGAGGACATCGTCTCGGCGCTCAAGCTCGGCGCCAACGACTATGTGACCAAACCTTTTGACTTTCCGGTGGTGCTGGCACGGGTCCAGACCCAGCTCCAGCTCAAACGATCGAGGCAGGCGCTGGCGAACGCCCATCGACGCATGAAGAAAGACCTCGAAGCCGCGGCCCGTATCCAGGCCGCATTCCTACCGACCGACCATGTGGTCGAGGTGGGTGGTACCCGCTGTGCCTGGCGATACGTGCCGTGTGACGAACTCGCCGGCGACACCCTGGGAATCGTACCGCTCAACGAGACGACAACGGGCGTCTACGTCGTCGATGTCAGCGGTCACGGCGTGCCGTCCGCTCTGTTGTCGGTTTCGCTGAGCCGGTTGCTGTCGTCCGAGCCCGAATCATCGGTCCTCTGGACCACCGACCCCGGTGCGACCGAACCGCGGATCGCGTCTCCCCTCGAGGTGATGACCGAGCTCTACCGCCGTTTTCCCTACGACATGCAGACCGGTCAGTACTTCACCATGGTCTATGCGGTCGTGGACGTGGCGCGGGGTTCCTTGTGCTACGCCTCGGCGGGCCACGAGCCCATGATCGTCATCGGTCCGAATCGGAAAGCCGAGTACGGTTCGAGCACGGGCCAGCCGATTGCGCTGGTCCCCGCGATCATCATGAAGAGTACCTATGAAGAGCGGACCGTGGACATCGCACCCGGCGACCGCATCTATTTCTACTCCGACGGGATTCCGGAGGCACACGAAGACCAGGGAGAGCAGTGGGGCAATGATCGTCTCACCGGGAAGCTCGTTGAGCTGCTCGGCAGCGACCTCGACGAGGGGCTCCCGCTGGTCCTCGAAACCGTCCGACAGTGGCAGGGCCGGGTCGAGTTCAACGACGACGTCACCATCGTCGGCGTTGAGATCAAGTGATCCGCTAGGACGCCAGCGTCGTCGCAACCACAAAGACACCAAGACACGAAGATTGTACTAAGAGAACAGTGAATCGGCCTTCGGCCGATCAGAAAGAAACCCTTGGTGTCTTCGTGCCTTCGTGGTTGTGACGGATCGTCGGCGTGTGTATGGCGGGTCAGCGTTTCAATTGGTCCAGCGCGCCCTCACCGGCGGCTCTGAAGGCGCGTCCGACCCCGGCGGGGCCGAGCTTGACCCCGCCGAAGAAACGAGAGACGACGATGACGCCTTTGAGGTCGCCCCTTCTGAGCTGTTCGAGGAGAATCATCCCCGGCCGGCCCACCTCGCCGTCGTCACGTGCCTGCTCGACCAGACGGCCGTCATCATCAAGGAACCGACACGCCCAGCAGTGGTGACGCGCCTTGTGGTGCATCCTCTTTTGTTTCGCCAAGACCTTCTTGGCTTCGGCCAGGCTGGAAACCGGTGCAGCCAGGGCGAGGAACTTTGACCGTTTTTCGGTCACGGAGAACTCGGAGGTGGTGGTGATCGCGGGCATGGGGAGATGATGACATAGCGAGTTGACAGTCCACAGTCGACAGTTGAGCTTCTTGCAAAAATCGAGAATCGGTCACTGAGGTCTTCCGATCCTCCTCACCATCAGGCCGGCGAGACACCGGCCCTACAATGGACCTCAGCCCTTTGTAGTGCTGGCGTCTCGCCGGCACAGAGACCACGAATCATCGGAAAAAAGGGTTTTTGCAAGAGGTTCAGTTTTCTGCCACGGCTACGGTCTCGGTTCCCTCGGCTCCGGCCTTCTGGTCCACCTTTGGCGACCCAGCGTCGCACGAGCAGCGCGGTGGCTCGGGTGGAAACGGGGAGGGCTGCGACCGCGCTGCTCGTGCGCCGGCGGCCTCCCTCTGAGCTGGAGCAGCCGGGCCTCGTCGCGCTTCCCGAGGGAGCCCGGCATAGACATTGTGCGGGGTGCGATGCGAACCGAAACGGCCTTCCGGCACAATGTCATGCCCGGCACACCCGATGGGGCGCGTTGTCCGCGTTCTTTCAAGGATTCGCAGATTTGGCCTCGAACGGGCGTGCCGTCCTTGGGCGGGAGATTGGCGCGTGCGGCGGCGCGTGCCTGGCTCTCATTTTCGTCCGACGAAAATGGTGCCTGGCACCGCACGGGAACACCGAAGAAGGTACCGGGCTCGGAGGCGCGATCCGGGACCGCTATAGTCTTTGGCAACGGAGGGCCCCCAATGCGCACCACGATCGTCACCCTGGTTCTGATCATCGCCGGTCAACTCATGGCCTCGACCCCCGAACAGTCGTACCGCCAGATCATCCCGGCGGTGGCTCACACACAGGGTGTTGGAGGCTCCGAGTGGCGCACCGATCTCGTGATCTTCAATCCGTCGGATCGCGCCGCCTTTGTGAGCGTCAATATGCTGCCGAGCGGCCGTGAGGGCGGGTCGGGCATCCCCTGGTTCGACTTGACGACGCCACTCGAGCCCATGCAGACCCTCAGTCTGTGGGATGTGGTGGGCCTCCTTCCGCAGTTCGCCACCGGCGCCCTCGTTGTCGAGGCCCGGGATGCCGATGAGCAACCGGTTCCCATCGTGGTGGATTCACGAACCTGGAATCCTGCCTCGGGGTCTATCGGATCGTACGGCCAAGGCATTCCGGCGGTGGCCTGGAGCCAGGATGGACTGCTCGCCGGTGAGGAACGCCGGGTTCTGGATCTCGAATCCTCTGATGACTTCAGAACAAACCTCGGCATCGTCAACCCGACCGGTTCCATTGAAGAGACTTTTCTGGTCAAGATCCTCGATGCGGGGGGCGCGGAGGTGGGCAGCGTCTACTATCGCCTCGGCCCGGGCGCCCACATCCAGCGAAACGACATTCTGCGCGAGCTGGGCCTTGAGGGTTCCGGCTACACCGCGGTGGTCCGACGGACCCGTTGGGAAGACGTCGGAGGAGGCACGGCCTCCGAGCCGCCGGATTTTGTGGTCTACGGCTCCAAGGTCGATCAGCGGTCCAACGATCCCACGTATCTCGAGTCGCAGACCGAGACCACCCAGTCGGGGCTTCCGCGCCACCGGGTTGTGCCCGCGGCGGCCAACACCGCCGGAAACGATGGGTCGCTGTGGCGAACCGATGTCAGTGTTCACTCGGCGAGTGAGGGTGGCGTCGCCGCACTGGTGGTAGAGCTCGTGCCGACCGGCGGGACCGGTATTCCCGGCGGAAATCCGGAGCGCCTGGTGACCAGTATTCGCGGTGGCGAAACTAAGTCCCTCACGGACATCATCGGGGCGAGCTTTCCCGAACACGAGGTCGCGGCGCTCGTCGTCCGCGGGCTGGCCGGAGGCGCCGGAAGCACCGATCTTCGGGTCGTCTCCCGAACATGGACGCCCACCGGCGATGGCGCGGCGACCATGGGCCAGGGCATCCCGGGAATTCCGCAGCGGTCGATTTCGGACCCGGTGGTGATTCCGGGGCTGGATGCGTCGCATCACTTTCGGACCAATATCGGTCTGGTGAATCCCTCGTTGAACATCAGGAATACACTGGAGGTGGAGATTCTGGCCGGCGATGGGTCCCTGGAGGGGACTCTGACCTACGTACTCGAACCGTGGTCACATCTGCAGATCAACGCCATCCTCGATGAACTCGAACTCGAGGGTTCGGGCTACAGCGCGGTCGTGTCCCTAGCCGAGGCGGAGAACCTCATGCTCAAACCGAGCGAGAGCTGGGACCCGGTCTTCATGGCCTATGGATCCCGCGTCGATCGCGCGACCAACGATCCGACCTTCATCGAGGGTGTCCGGCTGACTCCCGAACCGCCCAAAGGGCAGGGGGACTGGGTCGATTTCAGCACCGACGAGCCCTGGTACCGCTGCCCGTCGGAGCCGGTTCCAGCCGAAGCGACGGTCGTGCGCGCATTCGATCAAGCGGCTCATTGGTTTGGTTCAGAGAATCATCGCTCGGTGACCCGAGAGGTGGAGTTCCCGCCGGCCGGTGAGTGGAACCAGGTCGGATTGAGCTTGAAGCTCGAGTGCCCGGAGAACGGAATCTGTGACCATTGGGATCGCACCGGTTCGTTGCAACTCGTGCTCAACCCGGACGATCCCGAAGGGGAGTGGGAGTACCTCGAGGTCATGCGTCACATCACGCCCTATCGCGTCGGAATGTGTCAGTACGTCGATATCACCCCCCTCGCCCCCATGCTCACGGGTCGGCAGACTCTGGTGTCGTGGATCGACACCTGGGTCGGACCCGGCCATTCGGATGGAGAAGGCTGGCGGATCAGCTTCGATTTCGTCTTCTATCCGGGTGATGATCGAACACCCGACGAGGTGGTCAACATCTGGGGACGACGCAGTATCGTCGTCGGTAATCTCGACCCCGATCACAACGTGGACTCGCAGACCGAGCCGGTCGAGGTGGCCATTCCCGTGGATGCCAACCGGGTGGAGGCAAGGTTGATCACCACCGGCCACTCATTCGGGAACTCGGAAAACTGCGCCGAGTTCTGCGTCATGCGTCAGGACCTTTATCTCGATGGCGAGAGGCGGTCGGTCCTGCCGTGGCGAACCGATTGCGAGCACAATCCCGTCGCCAACCAGCAGGGAACCTGGCAATACGACCGCAACGGTTGGTGTCCCGGTGCGATCACCATCGGCCAGACCATCGATGTCACGGACATGGTCACGCCCGGGGAGACCGCTGTTCTTGACTTCGACATTCGGATGCAGGACGGCGAAGAGTACGAGAACACCAATCCAGGAGGCGGAGCGACCCCCATCGAGTGGGTGTCGCTGCAGTTGTATATCTATCGGGAGTAGTTTCTCCTGTTCCCGTGCCCGTGCCCGTGCCCGTGCCCGTGCCTGTAGCCGTTTCCGTTCCCGATCCCGATCCCGCGTCCGCGTCCGAGACGCAGGCAGGACCAGCGTCTGGGACAGCGGTCGGAATGCTGCTCAACAGGCGCGAGACCGACGAGGTTCTGTGGTCGCGATTGGCCGAGGGAGCCACCCGTAGCATTGTTCGGCATCGGCGTTCCACCGTCCCCGAGACAGTCACCGCCGAACAATGCAACAAATGGCACCCCGTTCGAGGCCAACTCCACGATTCCTTGAGAGAACGCGGACAACGCGCCCCATCGGGTGTGCCGCCAGCGCCGAGGGAACCGAGACCGTAGCCGTGACCGTGGCAGAAAACTGAGCCTCTTGCAAAAACCCTCTTCTCCGATTGTTTGTGGTCTCTGTGCCGG